>NZ_LT707064.1:1845000-2200000 GCF_900156465.1 Pseudomonas sp. 7SR1 | reverse complement strand
ATAACTACGCTGCAGCTCTCGCCCCATCAGCAGGTTGAACTTCTGGTCCGTACCGCCAAGCTCGACATCAGCACGCAACGCAACCGAGTCATAGCCCTGCACAAGCGGGTAGAGAAACTCATGGATAGCAATCGGCTGGTTGGTTGTGTAGCGCTTGTCAAAATCGTCGCGCTCGAGCATGCGCGCAACCGTGTACTGAGAGGTCAGGCGAATGAAGTCCGCAGGCCCCATCTGGTCCATCCAGGTAGAGTTGAATGCGACCTCGGTCCTGGCCGGATCCAGAATCTTGAAAACCTGAGCCTTATAGGTCTCGGCATTCTCGAGCACCTGCTCGCGAGTCAGCGGTGGACGCGTGGCACTCTTCCCACTCGGGTCGCCAATCATCCCGGTGAAATCACCTATAAGGAAGATAACCTGATGCCCCAGTTCCTGAAACTGACGCAGCTTGTTGATCAGTACAGTGTGCCCTAGATGCAGGTCAGGGGCTGTCGGGTCGAAACCAGCCTTGATGCGCAACGGTTGCCCACGCTTGAGCTTTTCGATCAGCTCGGACTCGACCAACAGTTCTTCCGCACCACGTTTGATCAGCGCTAGCTGCTCTTCAACCGACTTCATAACAGACCCGCAAGGCTCAGATTCAAAGGGCCCCAACCATACAAGATCGCACACCAAATACAAAGTTTGACCGGCGCACGACAACGAATCCACGAGCAGGACGCCTGCGGACTTGCTTCGAAGGGGATTTGGTTATATTTTATACAGTTATTTCATCTTCATCATGTCATTCATCTTTTCCAATTCATCTTTTCAAAAGTCAAATTACTCATGACCACAGAACCGTCTAAAGCGCCACCGCTTTACCCAAAGACCCACTTGCTGGCCGCAAGTGGAATCGCCGCCCTCCTTAGCCTGGCGCTCCTGGTATTTCCTTCCAGCGACGTTGAAGCCAAAAAGACGACTCTGAGTCTCGAACTGGAAAGCCCTGCCGAACAACTGACACAAGATCAAGACGCTGCCGAAGCCGTCCAGGCCACAAACGAACAGAGCGCTTCCCCTTTCGCACAGATTGAAGACAGTCCTGAAGACACCGCCGAGACCGCTCAGGTCGAGCCCCCGGTCGTGGAAGAAAAGAAGGAGCCTGGCCATCGTGAGGTGATCGTGGCCAAAGGCGATACCCTTTCCACACTTTTTGAGAAGGTCGGCCTGCCCGCTACCTCGGTCCACGAGATTCTGGCCAGCGACAAGCAAGCCAAGCAGTTCACTCAATTGCAACGGGGCCAGAAACTCGAGTTCGAACTCAATCCGACTGGAGAGCTGACCAGCTTGCACACCAAGCTGAGCGACCTGGAAAGCATTACCCTGACAAAGAGTGACAAGGGTTATGCCTTCAATCGCATTACTGCCAAGCCTACCGTACGCTCGGCCTACGTCCACGGTGTGATCAATAGCTCTCTATCACAATCGGCCGCACGTGCAGGCCTTTCACATAGCCTGACGATGGACATGGCCAACGTATTCGGCTACGACATCGATTTCGCCCAGGATATTCGCCAGGGCGACGAATTCGACGTGATCTACGAGCAGAAAGTGGTCAACGGGAAGGCCGTCGGCAACGGCCCGATTCTCTCCGCGCGCTTCACCAATCGCGGCAAGACTTACACTGCGGTGCGCTACACCAACAAACAAGGCAACAGCAGTTACTACACTGCCGACGGCAACAGCATGCGCAAGGCGTTCATCCGCACGCCGGTTGACTTCGCCCGCATCAGCTCGAAATTTTCCGCAGGCCGCAAACACCCTATCCTGAACAAGATTCGCGCCCATAAAGGTGTCGACTACGCCGCCCCCCGAGGCACCCCAATCAAGGCTGCCGGCGATGGCAAGGTCTTGCTGGCCGGCCGCCGCGGCGGTTACGGCAACACAGTCATCATCCAGCACGGCAATACCTACCGTACGCTGTATGGTCACATGCAAGGTTTTGCCAAAGGCGTGAAGACCGGCGGCAGTGTCAAGCAGGGCCAGGTCATCGGCTATATCGGCACCACGGGGTTGTCGACCGGACCACACCTGCACTATGAGTTCCAGGTCAACGGCGTTCACGTCGATCCGCTTGGCCAGAAGCTGCCGATGGCTGATCCAATCGCAAAATCCGAACGCGCACGCTTCCTGGCGCAAAGCCAGCCCTTGATGGCTCGCATGGACCAGGAAAAGGCCACGATGCTGGCTTCGAGCAAGCGTTAAGCCATGGTGCTTTATATCGGTGTGATGTCCGGGACGAGCCTGGATGGCCTGGATATCGCATTGGTTGAATTGACTCCGGCGATCAGATTGATCGCCACGCACTACATTCCCATGCCCGACTCCCTGCGCAGCGAGTTGTTGGGCCTGTGCACCAGCGGCCCCGATGAGATAGCCCGCTCGGCCATCGCTCAGCAGAACTGGGTACAGCTCGCCGCCCATGGCATCCATGCCCTGCTCGAAAGCCAAAACCTCAAGCCGGAAGATGTAAGAGCAATCGGCAGCCATGGCCAGACCATTCGTCATGAACCGGCCCGCGGCTTTACCGTACAGATCGGCAATCCCGCTCTGCTGAGCGAGCTGACCGGAATTACCATCGTCAGCGACTTCCGCAGTCGCGATGTAGCCGCGGGAGGCCAAGGCGCGCCGCTGGTCCCGGCTTTCCACGAGGCTCTATTCGAGAAACGTGACGGCAACCGTGCCGTACTGAATGTCGGTGGCTTCAGCAACCTCAGCTTGATAGAACCAGGAAAACCGGTCGCAGGCTTCGATTGCGGGCCTGGCAACGTGTTGCTTGATGCCTGGATTCATCAACAACGCAATGAGCAATTCGACCGTGATGGACAATGGGCCGCCAGCGGGACAGTGGAGCCCGCCCTACTCAAGGCAATGCTCAGCGATCCTTTCTTTGTCACCAAGGGACCGAAAAGTACCGGCCGGGAGGTATTCAACCTGCCCTGGCTGACTCGACACCTGTCGCAACTACCCACTCTCGCCGCCGAGAATGTGCAGGCCACCCTGCTTGAACTGACAGCCCTGACTATCGTCGAGTCACTGCAAAATGCCCAGGCGGATACCCGTGAACTGCTGGTATGTGGCGGTGGAGCTCACAACACAGCCCTTATGAAGCGCCTGGCCGACCTCATGCCGAGCACCGAAGTCAGCAGCACAGCAGTCTACGGGGTAGACCCGGACTGGGTCGAAGCGATGGCTTTCGCATGGCTCGCTCATTGCTGCCTTGAATACATTCCAGCGAATCGCCCCAGTGTCACAGGCGCCCGAGGCCTTCGAGTGCTCGGCGCTATCTACCCCGCCTGAGCCAGCCTGATCCCAACAGCAAAAAGCCGCAGTGCCTTGAAGGCTCTGCGGCTTTTTGCTGAAGGTGTCACGACAATCAGATCGAGAAGGATGACCCGCAGCCACAGGTAGTAGTGGCGTTCGGATTCTTGATCACAAAACGCGAGCCTTCCAGACCTTCCTGATAATCCACCTCGGCACCGGCCAGGTATTGGAAGCTCATCGGGTCGACCACCAGGCTGACGCCTTCGCGCTCAACGACTGTGTCATCTTCAGCCACTTCTTCATCGAACGTGAAGCCATACTGAAAACCTGAACAGCCACCGCCCGTCACGAACACGCGCAGCTTCAAACGATCATTCCCCTCTTCGTCGACCAGGCTTTTCACCTTGTGCGCAGCACCGTGGGTGAACTGCAAAGCCGTGGGTGTGAAGGTTTCGACGCTCATGCTGAATATCTCCCGGCGTTGACGCCGCCATAATGCGTGATGGCAGGCATTATCCGCTTCTCCTAGAAAACTGGTCAACTATTTGAAGAGCAGCGGCAGCCACAGGTGTCGAAGCGGACAGCCCGAGTACCAGGCTGGCCGCACATGACAACCACTCCTCAGGGCAACATGCCCGCATGGGAAAGGCCCAGTCGCTCATCCAGCCCAAACAGAATGTTCATGTTCTGCACTGCCTGCCCCGAAGCCCCCTTGACCAGGTTATCGATGACCGACAACACCACGACCAGATCGCCATCCTGTGGACGATGCACGGCGATCCGGCAGACGTTTGCCCCCCGCACGCTACGAGTTTCTGGGTGACTGCCAGCTGGCATCACATCGACGAACGGTTCGTCGGCATAGCGCTTTTCGAACAATGCCTGCAGGTCCACGGAGCGATCGGTCACAGTGGCATAGAGCGTGGAATGAATACCACGGATCATGGGCGTCAGATGCGGCACGAATGTAAGGCCGACCTCCTTGCCTGCAGCCCGGCGCAACCCTTGGCGAATTTCCGGCAGGTGACGGTGCCCTTTCACGGCATACGCCTTGAAGCTCTCCGACGTCTCGCTATACAACGAGCCGACGCTGGCGCCACGACCTGCGCCACTGATACCGGACTTACAGTCAGCGATCAGACGCGAAGCGTCCGCCAGACCGGCTTCGAGCAACGGCAGGAAACCCAATTGCGTCGCAGTCGGATAACATCCCGGGACCGCGATCAGCCGTGCTTGCCTGATTTTTTCGCGATTGACTTCTGGTAGTCCGTAGACCGCTTCGTCCAGCAACTCTGGCGCGCCGTGAGGCTGGCCGTACCACTTGGCCCATTCATCCGCATTCTGCAAGCGGAAGTCAGCTGACAGGTCGATAACCTTGGTTCCGGCGGCCAGCAATTCGCCCGCCAGGGCATGGGCGACGCCATGGGGCGTGGCGAAGAACACCACATCGCAGGCGCCCAGCGTCTTGATGTCGGGAACGCTGAATGCCAGGCCATCGTAATGACCTCGCAGGTTCGGGTACATATCGGCCACGGCCAGGCCCGCCTCGGATCGGGAGGTGATGACCACCACCTCAGCCTGCGGATGTTGTGCCAACAGACGCAGCAGTTCGACACCGGTGTAACCCGTGCCGCCGACGATACCGACCTTGACCATAAACCTGCCCTCAACGAACCACTGGAAAACCGTCGATGATAGGGGCGGCGCGGCGTGGCGACAACCGCCAAGGTGACGTGTGGCGGCTCTAACCTCTACTATCGGGCTACCGTGAATCTGGGAATCGAGAAAATGCTCTATCTTTGGCTCAAAGCGCTTCATATCGTCAGCATGGTCTGCTGGTTCGCCGGCCTGTTCTACCTGCCTCGCCTGTTTGTCTATCACGCTCAGAGCGAAGACAACATCAGCAAGGAGCGCTTCAGCGTCATGGAGCGCAAGTTGTATCGCGGCATCATGGGACCCGCGATGATCGCGACCCTGGTGTTCGGCATCTGGCTGCTCAGCCTCAACGCCAGCGCCTATTTCACCCAAGGCGGCTGGATGCATGCCAAGCTGACACTGGTGGTATTGCTGATTGGCTATCACCATATGTGCGGCGCCCAGCTGAAGCGTTTCGCCCGTGGCGAAAACACCCGCAGCCATGTCTTTTATCGCTGGTTCAATGAAGTGCCGGTTCTGATATTGCTGGCTATCGTAATTCTGGTCGTGGTTCGGCCGTTCTAACTTTCAATCGATGCTTCTTATCCGGGGTACTTCCAGATGTCGCTACCCGCTCTGCTTGAACAACGCCTGCACCTGCCTGTAGTGGCGGCGCCAATGTTCCTGATCTCCAACCCACAGCTGGTACTGGCCTGCTGTCGCAACGGTATCGTCGGCAGCTTCCCCGCGCTGAATCAGCGTGAGAGCAGTGGCTTCAAGGCCTGGCTGGAGGAAATAGAAGCGGGCCTGGCAAGGATGGAGAACCCTGCCCCTTACGCGGTCAACCTGATCGTCCATCAGAGCAACCCGAGGCTCGAGGCCGACCTGGCGATCTGCATCGAACACCAGGTGCCGATCGTCATCACCAGTCTCGGTGCGGTGAAAGAGCTGGTGGACGCGGTCCATGGCTATGGAGGCCTGGTATTTCATGACGTGACCACACGTCGTCATGCCGAGAAAGCAGCCGAAGCCGGTGTCGATGGACTGATCGCCGTGGCTGCGGGGGCCGGAGGGCACGCCGGAACCTGGAGCCCGTTTGCGCTGGTCGCCGAAATCCGGCAGTTCTTCGACAAGACCCTGCTGCTTGCGGGGTGCCTGAACCATGGTCATGAGATTCTGGCCGCTCAATTGCTGGGCGCGGATCTGGCCTACTTCGGAACACGTTTTATCGGTACGACTGAAAGTCATGCGCCTGACGCCTATAAGGAGATGTTGCTCACATCCCGGGCTGCAGACATCGTGCATACTCCCGCAGTTTCCGGCGTACCCGCAAGCTTCATGCGGCAAAGCCTGGAGAAGGCCGGTTTCGATCTGGCCGCTCTGCAACGCAAGGGCGAGGTGGATTTCGGCTCGAAGCTCAAACCGCTCAACGATGAAGCCAAGGCCTGGAAAACCGTATGGTCCGCTGGCCAGGGCGTGGGTGAGATTCATGACTTGCCAAGCGTCGATCAATTGGTCAAGCGCCTGGATGAAGAATATCGCCAGGCACAGGCCCGGGTGGTACAGCTTGGCGGCCAGTGGCCCCGCTGAAACAAACTGATCACGACACAAACACTAAAACTTGAATGACAAGGATGCCCGGCAATGAGCGAACCCCGTTTCAACATCGTATTCGACGGAGCCCTGCTGCCGGGCGTCGATACGACCACAGCCAAGCTCAATCTCGCTGAATTGTTCAAGAGCGACGTCAGCGCCATTGAGCGACTCTTCGGCGGACACAAGGTGGCCCTCAAGAGCAACCTGTCCCAGACCGAGGCGCAGAAATACCTGGAAGCCCTCAACAAAAGCGGAATCGATGCGCGCATCGAAGCAGAGCCTTCTCTGCAACTGAACCTCAGCGAGGTTCAGCATTCGCCCCAGCAGATGCACCCCCAGGAGCCACTCATCGAACCTGCCTCTCCCTATGCGCCACCACGGGCACAGGTTGGAGAGGCCGTTGCCGAGTTCGGCCCGCTCAAGCCGTTCAGCTTCGATGGTCGCATCGGACGGCTGCGATACCTCGCCTGGACCATGTCCCTGACCCTCGTCATGATGCTGGTCATCGGCGTTGGTTTTGCGATTGGCGGAGCATGGTTCTTCACGTCTACCTCAACAGCGGCCATGGTGGTTGGTGGCCTGCTGGCGTTGATCGTTTTCCTCGGCTTTGCCTTTGTCAGCATTCAGTTCAACGTCCAGCGCCTGCATGACCTGGGCTGGTCCGGTTGGCTGTGGCTGCTCACTCTTGTCCCATTCGTGGGCAGCATCTTCCCATTCGTGCTCATCATCGCACCGGGCAACGACGGGCCCAATCGCTACGGTCCACCGCCGCCGCGCAACTCCACTGCAGTCAAGGTCCTGGCGTCGCTCTGGCTGGTGATGATCGTGCTGATTTTCTTCGCTGCGCTGGCTGGTGTCTTCGGCGCTATCGAGGACCAATACGGCAGCAGTTCGCTCAGCAGCTATGAAAGCAGCGAGTACACCGATGACGCTGCTGCAGAACCTGCCGCCGAACCCGCCGAGCCTTCTGTAGACTATGAGGAGGAACAATAAGCGCGCTTCGCGCCGGTGACAGCTCAGTCCACTGGTAGCGGGCCGTTGCGATGGAGAACTGCATGACCCGTTACGCTCTGATCACCGGTGCCTCCAGCGGCATCGGCCTGGCCATGGCCGAAGCCCTGGCCCGGCGAGGCCGCAACCTGATACTGGTAGCGCGCCAGCGTGATCGGCTGGAAAGTATCGCAATAGAACTGACTCAGCGGTTCGGGGTGGAGGTCCTGTTCCGCGCGTGCGATCTGGGGGAGCCACTGAGATTGTCAGGGTTTCTGCTGGAGCTGGAAGAAGGTGAACGGCAGATCGATCTGCTGGTCAACTGCGCCGGCATAGGCACCTGCGGCCCATTCCTGGGTCAGGACTGGATGACTGAACAAGACCTGATCGAAGTCAACATCCTCGCCCTGACACGCCTTTGTCATGCCGTTGGCAATAGCATGGCCCTGCATGGTGGCGGACAGATCCTCAACGTTGCCTCTATCGCGGCGTTCCAACCCGGCCCTTGGATGAGCACCTATTACGCCAGCAAAGCCTATGTCCTGCACTTCTCGGAAGCCCTACGGGTCGAACTGAAGAAATGCGCCATCAAGGTCTCGGTGCTGTGCCCCGGGCCGACCCGGACCGACTTTTTTGCCCGAGCACAACTGGACGAACGGAAACTCATCGACAGTCAGCTACTGATGAGCCCCGAGGAGGTTGCGCTGTATACCGTACGCGCCCTGGACAAGAACCGGGCCATCATCATTCCGGGGCGACGCAATCGCTGGCTGGCCAGGTTGCCACGGCTGGGACCACGTTGGCTGGTCAGGACACTCGCAGGCATGATCAACAAGGCCTACTGCCCCCGCTGATGAAATTTGAAGTGAAGCCGGCCCCGCCAGCCGAACCTTCGGTACACTCGCGTTCCACGACCCCAAGGGAGAAACGACTTTGGATACTCTGTTTTCCAAGATCATCAACCGGGAAATCCCGGCCAAGATCATTTACGAGGATGACCAGGTCCTGGCCTTCCATGACATCGCCCCCCAGGCACCGGTGCATTTCCTGGTCATTCCAAAGAAACCGATCCGCACTCTCAATGACCTGACCGAAGAAGACAAAGGACTGGCCGGGCACATTCTGTTCACTGCCCAGCGCCTGGCGCTTGAACTGGGGTGCGAGGAAGGTTTCCGCGTTGTGATGAATTGCAATGAACTCGGTGGGCAGACCGTCTATCACATCCATATGCATGTGCTGGGACAGCGCCAGATGAACTGGCCACCGGGTTGATACCCTGACTCAACGCAAATCCTGAGCGACCGGTTGGGTTAAACTGGTCGCCATGATTCTTCCGGAGGTAAGCATGACCACCCAACGTCACTACTCGCCGATAGACCGGCTGCTGCTGCAAGCCGATACCGCGATGCGCACGCTGCTGCCCTTCAGTGGCCAGCCATACCGCCCATCACCGGCGATCGTGCAGCCGGACGCGCAACTGAGTGACGAGCAGGCCCGCCACGTTGCCGGGTTGATGCGCATCAATCACACGGGAGAGGTCTGTGCCCAGGCGTTGTACCAAGGCCAGGCCCTGACAGCGAAATTGCCCCAGGTGCGCGAGGCGATGGAGCATGCGGCCGAGGAAGAAATCGATCATCTGGTCTGGTGCGAACAGCGCATTCGCCAGTTGGGCAGCCATACCAGCGTGTTGAATCCACTGTTCTACGGTATGTCATTTGGAATAGGCGCAGTAGCCGGACTGATCAGTGACAAGGTCAGCCTCGGTTTCGTTGCGGCGACAGAACATCAGGTGTGCAAACATCTGAACGAGCATCTCGAACAACTGCCCGCCGAGGATGGAAAGTCCCGGGCGATCCTGGAGCAGATGCGCGAGGATGAAGAACACCATGCCGAAAGCGCCATCGAGGCCGGCGGTTTCCGATTCCCGGCACCGGTAAAGTTCGGCATGAGCCTGCTGGCCAAGGTCATGACCAAGAGTACTTATCGGATCTGATCACAGCGTCCCTTTTCAGACCAGGCAGGCCATCAAAAAAAGGCGACTACCCGGACAGGGCAGTCGCCTTTTTTATCAGGAGCCTGAACACGGCATGTTGCGTACCGCCTCAACCCAACTCGATGATTTCATAGTCGTGGGTGATCTCAACGCCCGCTGCGCCCAACATGATGGACGCCGAGCAGTATTTTTCGGCGGACAGCTCGATGGCTCGCTTGACCTGGGCTTCCTTCAGGGCACGCCCCTTGACCACGAAATGCATGTGGATCTTGGTGAACACCTTCGGATCTTCAGTGGCACGTTCCGCCTCCAGAAAGGCCTCGCAACTTTCGACAGCCTGGCGAGACTTCTTGAGAATGCTGACCACATCGAAGTTACTGCAACCACCCACGCCCAGCAGGAGCATTTCCATGGGCCGGACACCCAGGTTTCGACCACCGGCATCGGGCGGACCATCCATCACGACCACGTGGCCGCTGCCCGACTCACCGAGGAACATGGCTTCGCCAGCCCATTGGATGCGTGCCTTCATCGCCAAGACTCCACTGTCTAAAAAAGGGTCGCCAGCTTAGCACAGCGCTCCCCACGACAGTCTCCAACGTGCGATGCCGGCAAAGCCCCTGCGAACCAGGGCACTAGGTAAATTCTCGAATCAATCTAGAGAGCTCTGTTAAGCTGGCGACCATTCGCTGGCGTATCGCCAGCTTTTAGCGATAGCTATTCGTATCCATAAAAAAACCAAACCAACACACACTGCGCCGTCTTTCGGGATACAACCATGGTTGCCATTACTCCCACGTCCAAGATCAAGAATCTCGACAAACTCTTGATGCATTGCCAGCGTCGCCGCTACCCGGCCAAACACAACATCATCTGTGCCGGTGATCGCTCCGATACGCTGTTTTTCATTATCAAGGGGTCGGTCACTATCCTGATCGAGGATGAGGATGGGCGAGAAATGATCATCGCCTATCTCAACTCAGGGGACTTCTTCGGTGAGCTGGGATTATTCGAACAGGCGGGCAAGGAGCAGGAACGCAGCGCCTGGGTGCGGACCAAGATCGAATGCGAAGTTGCGGAAATCAGCTACAGCAAATTCCGGGAGTTGTCCCTCCAGGATCCGGACATTCTTTATGTCCTCGGCGGTCAGATCGCCCAGCGCTTGCGCAATACCACTCGCAAAGTGGGTGACCTCGCCTTCTTTGACGTGACCGGTCGGGTCGCCCGCTGCCTGCTGGATCTGTGCAAGCAACCCGATGCGATGACGCACCCGGACGGCATGCAGATAAAGGTAACCCGGCAAGAGATCGGTCGAATTGTAGGGTGTTCGAGGGAAATGGTCGGTCGCGTACTCAAGGACCTTGAAGAGCGCAACCTGGTAAGCGTGAAAGGCAAGACAATGGTGGTGTTCGGTACGCGCTAGAACAGCTCGTCCGCCAGATTCCGATAAAGCGCCTCAAGCCGCTCCAGCGCGTGAGGGTCGGAAAATTTTTCATGCAGGGCGATGTGGCTCTCAGCCCGTACCCGTTGTTCCAGGCCGCAGGCTTCATTGAAGCGGTTGACCGCGGCAACCATCGATTCGCGCTCGTTATCCACTAGCAACGCCCCGTGTACCAGGCCTACGGGGCGCTGTCCGCCCTTGCTCTGGCGCCAGCGTTGAGCGGTGCCAACCATTTTACGGCCGTCGAGATTGACGTTGAACCGACCGTCGCAAAACGCCCCGTCCACCTCCCCTAGCGATGCCACTCCGCCCAGTTCGTCCAACAACTGGCAAATGGGATCACACAACCGACGATAGGCAGTTTCGATCCGGCCATGATCGCCCTCGCTACGTGGAGGTGCATAAACCAGGGCGATATTGACGGTAGCGGCCGACTGCGGCACCGGTTCGCCCCCGGTTTCGCGCAGCAGCACCGGCCAGCCACTGGCAGCCGAGACCTCACAGGCGTACTCGAATCCCGACAAGCGGGCCAGACGGCGCGGCATGACCAACGCGCGGTCGCTGGGCCGCCAGAACAGCAGGCCGAACTCGGCATCGCCGGCACAGACACTGGCCAACAAGTCCTGCTCGGCTTGGAGACCGGCTTCAACGGTCAGGGCGATCACCGGAGCCATCGGCTCAATCAAGCGTCGAGCCGCTCACCGGAACGCCCCGCTCTGGAAAGAACAGGCGTTGCAACTCCGTACCCGGGCTTTCGGCCCGCATGAATGCCTCACCTACCAGGAACGAGTAGACGTCGTTGACTTCCATCAGCTCGACGTCGGCCCGGTTGAGAATACCGCTCTCGGTAATGACCAGCCGATCACGGGGAATGCGGGGCAGCAGGTCCAGGGTCGTTTCCAGGCTGACTTCGAAGGTATGCAGGTTTCGATTGTTCACGCCCACCAGCCTGGTATCCAGGGTTTTCAAGGCCCGCTCCAATTCCTCGCCGTCATGCACCTCTACCAGTACATCCAGCCCCACACCCTTGGCGACAGCCGCCAGTTCGGCCATTTTCACGTCGTCCAGGGCGGAGACGATCAACAGCACGCAATCGGCGCCCAACGCTCGAGCCTCGACGATCTGGTACGGATCGATCATGAAATCCTTGCGGATGACTGGCAGATTGCACGCAGCACGCGCCTGCTTGAGGTAGTCGTCGGCGCCTTGGAAAAAATCGATATCGGTGAGCACCGAGAGGCAGGTCGCCCCACCCTTCTCGTAGCTTTTGGCGATGTCGGCCGGGACGAAGTGTTCACGGATCACGCCCTTGCTGGGGGACGCCTTCTTGATCTCGGCAATCACCGCCGGCTGCTTTTTCTTCGCCTGGTCGATCAGTGCCTTGGCGAAGCCACGGGGAGCATCAGCCGAACGTGCCAGGTTTTCCAGCTCGGCCAGACTGACCCGGGCACTGCGCTCGGCCACTTCCTCAGCCTTGCGAGCCAGGATTTTTTCCAGAACCGTTGGCACGCTCATCCTTCGTTCTCCACTTTGAATACAGCGGTAAATGCACCCAACTCTTCGAGCTTTTCCCGAGCCAGGCCAGTGTGCAAGGCATCATGGGCCAACTCCACCCCCTGCTTGAGCGTACTGGCGTGGTCGGCGGCGTATAGAGCAGCGCCAGCGTTGAGCACGATCATTTCGGCGGCCTTCTGGCCATTCTCGGTCTTGCGACGTCCCAGGGCATCGCGAATCAGTTCCAGCGACTGCGCCGGCCCATCCACCGCCAGACCGTGCAAGCTCTGGCTCTTCATGCCCAGGTCTTCAGGTTCGACCCAGTATTCGCTGATCTGATCATTCTTTAGTTCAGCCACATAAGTAGGCGCCGCCAGGCTGAACTCATCGAGGCCGTCCTTGGAATGGACCACCAATACGTGCTTGCTGCCCAGACGCTGCAGAACCTCCGCCAACGGCCGGCACAGCGCCTGGCTGAACACTCCGACCACCTGGTGTTTCACGCCGGCCGGATTCGTAAGCGGGCCAAGCATGTTGAACAGGGTGCGCAGGCCCAGGTCACGACGTGGTGCGGCAGCATGTTTCATGGCGCTGTGATGAGTCTGGGCGAACATGAAGCCAATACCGACATTATCGATGCAGCGTGCCACCTGGACCGGCGTGAGGTTCAAGTAGATACCGGCCGCCTCCAACAGATCGGCACTTCCGCTCTTGCCCGAGACCGCACGATTGCCGTGCTTGGCCACGGTGCAGCCGGCGGCCGCGACGACGAACGCCGAGGCAGTGGATACGTTGAAGATATTGGCGCCGTCGCCGCCGGTGCCAACCACATCCACCACGCCATCCAAGGTCTTGAGCTCGACCTTGTCCGCCAGCTCGCGCATGACCGAGACCGCGCCGACGATTTCATCGATGCTCTCGCTCTTCATGCGCATGGCCATCATGAACGCGCCAATCTGTGCGTCGGTGCATTGGCCGGTCATGATTTCGCGCATCACATCACGCATCTCGTCGGTGCTCAGGTCGAGATGACCGACGATACGGCTCAGGGCTGTCTTGATATCCATGAAAAGTCCTTAGCGCGTGCCGCCGGTTTGTTTGAGGAAGTTGGCGAACAGCTCGTGACCCTGTTCGGTGAGAATAGACTCGGGATGAAATTGCACACCCTCTATATTCAATGTCTTGTGGCGCAGCCCCATGATTTCGTCCACCGAACCGTCTTCGAGCTGGGTCCAGGCGGTCACTTCCAGACAGTCGGGCAGCGTTTCGCGCTTGACGATCAGGGAGTGGTAGCGGGTGACGGTGAGCGGCCGGTTCAACCCTTCGAATACACCCTTGTCCTCGTGGAATACCGGGCTAGTCTTACCGTGCATGACTTGCCGGGCACGCACCACGTCGCCACCGAAGGCTTGGCCGATGGACTGATGGCCCAGGCAGACCCCCAGGATGGGCAGCTTGCCAGCGAAATACTTGATGGCTTCGATGGATACACCCGCTTCGGTCGGCGTGCACGGGCCGGGGGATACCACGATCCGTTCGGGTTTGAGCGCTTCGATTTCGGCGATGGTCAGTTCGTCGTTGCGCACGACTCGTACCTCGGAGCCCAGCTCGCCCAGGTATTGCACAACGTTGTAGGTAAAGGAGTCGTAGTTATCGATCATCAGCAACATGGCGTAAGCAACCTTTTGAATTCACTGACTTTTAATTAAAGCCTTCAAGAGAAACCCGCGCGGTGTTGCGCTTGGCGGGCATGTGATGCACCAGCGAAGCGGCTTTCAAGCAGGTAAAGAAGGCAAATCGGTACAGGTCCGGCACAGCCGGCAGGGAATATTCAGGCGCGCCAACGCCAACGGGCGTGTGCCTTGATCATTTGATCCGGAAGCTTGCTGACAATCGACACAGGGGAAGTCTCGTTCATACGTTCCGGCACAGTAGCCTAGCTGAACAGAGCGCGCAATATGACCAACCCCGAAGGGCTTTGAAACAAACGCAATGCCACTGATGGATGGTCGAGCGCCAAGAGTTTTTGGTACTGTCGTTTCGTTTTCTAACAAAAATAAGATCGAAAAGGACCTTCTCATGATCAGGAAAACGCTGTTCGTACCGGTTGCCAGTTGTGTGCTCGCGATGGCCTGCGCCCAGGCGAGTGCCGCTCCAACCCCTTACTCCAGCTTCATTGTCTTTGGCGACAGCCTCAACGACGCAGGCCAGTTCACCGACCCGAATGGACCGGCAGGGTCAACCCAGCGTTTCACCAACCGCACCGGCCCGCTCTACCAGGATGGCAGTGGCGAGGCGTATTCCGCCAATTCCACCCAACTGCTGGGCGGGCGCCTGGGCTTCTCCGCCGACGAAACCGCCGCCTCCACCTCCGCGGTGCGTGCCAACGAGGGCTTGGCGGACGGCAACAACTGGGCAGTGGGCGGTTACCGCACCGACCAGATCCTCGATTCGATCACCAGTGTTTCCGATACTGGAGAACGCAGCCGTCCCGGATACCTGGCCAACGGGCGGCGCGCCGATCCGAATGCGCTGTATTACCTCTCCGGTGGCGGCAACGACTTTCTCCAGGGTCTGGTGTTGACCACGGCTCAGGCCCAGGCTGCGGCGGACCGCCTGGCCAACAGCGTCCAGGTGCTGCAAACAGCGGGCGCCCGCTATGTGATGGTCTGGCTGCTGCCGGACTTGGGACTGACCCCCGCCCTCAACGGCACACCTTTGCAGGGCGCCGTGTCGCAACTGAGCAACGACTTCAACCAACAGCTCGTCGCGCGACTGCAAGGTATCGACGCCGAGGTCATTCCGCTGAACATTCCTTTGCTGCTTCGAGAAAGCTTCGCCGATCCCGCGCGTTTCGGCCTCGCCACCGGCGAGAATCTCACGGCAACCTGCTTCAGCGGCAATGGCTGCACGGAAAACCCCACCTACGGCATCAACAGCGCAACACCCGACCCCAGCAAACTGATCTACAACGACTCCGTCCACCCCACCGAGGCCGGGCAGAAGCTGATCGCCGACTACGCCTTCTCCCTACTCGCGGCACCGTGGGAACTGACGCTGCTGCCGGAAATGGCCCATTCGACTCTACGGGCCCACCAGGACGAGCTGCGCAGCCAATGGCAGTCGGATTGGGAAGATTGGCAAGCGGTCGGTCAGTGGCGAGCCATCGTCAACGGCGGTGGACAGCATCTCGACGTGGACAGCCAGGGCAGCGGTGCCAGCGCCGACGGCAGCGGCTACAGCCTCAACGTAGGTGGCAGCTATCGCCTCAACGAGGCCTGGCGCGTGGGCATCGCCGCTGGGCTCTACCGCCAGGACATGGAGGCTGGTGACAACGATTCGGACTACAAGCTCAACAGCTACCTGGCCACCGCTTTCGCCCAGTTCCAGCAGAGCCGCTGGTGGGCCGATGCGGCGCTGACCGGTGGCAAGCTCGACTACGACAACCTGGAGCGCAAATTCCAACTGGGCGTCAACGAAGCCCAGGAGAAAGGCGACACCGACGGGCATCTCTGGGCATTCAGTACCCGCGTAGGCTACGACATCGCCCAGCCGGGCAGCGCCTGGCACCTGTCACCCTTCGTCAGTGCCGATTATGCGAGGGTGGAAGTCGACGGCTATTCGGAAAAGGGCAGCCGCTCCACGGCCCTGACCTTCGACGACCAGACCCGCGACTCGAAACGCCTGGGTATCGGTCTGCAAGGTAAATACAACTTTACCCGTCAGACCCAGGTGTATGGCGAATACGCCCACGAGCGCGAGTATGAAGACGACATGCAAAAGGTCAATATCGCCCTCAACAGCCTGCCAGCCAATGACTTCACGCTGGAAGGCTATACGCCACAGAGCCACCTGAATCGCCTGAGCCTGGGGGTCAGCCACAAGTTGACCAGCGAGCTGGCGTTGAGAGGGGGTTATACGTTGCGCAAGGATGACGACTTCACCCAGCAAGGGATAAGTCTCGGGGTCAGCCTGGACTTCTGATTCGATGAACCGCAGATGCCTATGGTGAGCAAGCTTGTCTGCTCACCATAGGCATGAAGGGTTTCAGTCGTTCGGGGCCTGCTCGGCCAACGCCACCGCGCGGAACATCGCCCGACGCTTGTTCAGCGTTTCTTCCCATTCCAGCGCCGGTACCGAATCGGCAACGATACCTCCTCCGGCCTGTACATGCAGTTCGCCGTTCTTGATGACTGCCGTGCGAATGGCAATGGCAGTGTCCATGTTGCCGTTCCAGGCGAAATAGCCGACGGCTCCGCCGTACACCCCCCGCTTGACCGGCTCCAGCTCATCGATGATTTCCATCGCCCGAATCTTCGGCGCGCCAGACAAGGTGCCTGCGGGCAGGATCGCTCGCAGGGCATCCATTGCCGTCAACCCGGCCTTCAACTGCCCCGTGACGTTGGACACGATGTGCATGACGTTGGAATAGCGCTCGATCACCATCTTCTCGGTGAGCCTCACCGAACCGACTTCCGAGACCCGCCCGGTGTCGTTACGCCCCAGGTCGATCAGCATCAGGTGCTCGGCGATCTCCTTGGCGTCCGACAGCAGGTCCTCTTCCAGGGCGCGGTCAGCCTCTTCCGTGGCACCACGAGGACGCGTGCCGGCAATCGGTCGAACCGTGATCAGGTTGTCCTCGACCCGCACCAATACTTCCGGCGAACTGCCCACGACATGGAAATCGCCAAAATTGAAGAAGTACATGTAGGGCGTCGGATTGAAGCAACGCAGGGCTCTATACAGATCGATAGGCGCTGCCTTGAAGTCGATGGACATCCGTTGCGACGGCACCACCTGCATGCAGTCGCCAGCCAGGATGTATTCCTTGATGGTATCGACCGCTTTTTCATAATCGTCCTGGGTAAAGCTGGAGCGAAATACCGGGTCGGCCGCGGCCTGCTTGCTGAAGTCCAGGCCAGGGCGTGGCGTGATCGGCTGGCGAAGTTTTTCCAACAACGCCTGCAAGCTTTGCAGGCCTTGCTCGTAGGCATCTTCCTGGGACGGGTCGGCCAGCACGATAGCGTGCATTTTACCTGCGAGGTTATCGAAGACCACCACCGCATCGGACACCATCAGCAGGATGTCCGGCACGCCCAATGGATCCGGGTTCGGGCAGGTGCCCAGGCGCTTTTCCACGTAACGCACGCAGTCGTAGCCAAAGTACCCCACCAGGCCACCGTTGAAACGCGGCAGCCCTGGGATGGTGGGTACGTTGTAACGGGCCTTGAAGGTTTCGACGAAGGCCAGCGGGTCCTCGACTTCGAGGCTTTCGATCTCGATGCCGTCATGGGCCACGCTGATGCGATGGTCGTGCACCCGCAGCACTGTGCGGCATGGCAGGCCGATGATGGAATAACGGCCCCACTTCTCCCCGCCCTGTACCGATTCGAGCAGGTAGGAATTGGGCTGGTCGGCCAGCTTGAGGTAGATCGACAGCGGCGTGTCGAAGTCAGCCAGGGTTTCGCAGGCAAGGGGAATGCGGTTATAGCCGGCAGCAGCCAGGCGCAGGAATTCTTCGCGAATCATGAGGGTGCCTCGTGGCAAGAGGAGCTGGAAGTCAGGTATGCAAACACGCCGGATAACCGGCCAGGATCACGTCAGGCGCGCCAACGCCAACGGGCCAGGGCCTTCATGACTTTCATCCAGAGTTTGCGAGTGACCACCACGATGGCGTTCCCAGAAGAGGATTGAACAGCGTCGGGCAACGTTATCTCAGCGGCCGGGTCCAGGCAACCGGGAATTAGCAGTCGCAAATCGTCGATCACCAGGGCGGGGAACTCTTCGGAGATGGGCCGTCCATGATTGTAGCCATAGCTCAGCGCCACGCATTTGACCCCCGCCGCTTTCGCTGCCAGCACATCGCTGCGCGAATCGCCGACGAAGAGCGATTGGGAAGCCGGGATATTGGCCATCTTCATGACGAAAAACAGCGCGGCCGGATCAGGCTTTTTCTGCGGCAGCGTATCGCCGCCAATGATCCAGCGGAAATAGCGGCCGATCTTCATCTGATCCAGTAACGGCGCAACGAAGCGTTCCGGCTTGTTGGTGATCAGCGCCATTTCGACGCCCTGCTTTTGCAGCCACTTGAGAGTGGAGCGCACGCCGGGATAGACCACCGTCAATTCGTGGTTCCCCTCGTAGGCTTCATTGAACAGCTCCAGCGCCTGCTCAGCCTCGGCGTCATCGACACCCTGGGCGTCGATGTGATTGGCCAGGGCCCGGCGCACCAGCATGGGGGCGCCATTACCGACCCACTGGCGCACGGCGTCGATACCGGCTGGCGCGCGCCCCAGTTTGAGCAGCATATGGTCCACGGCTGCCGCCAGGTCTGGAACCGAGTCGACCAGCGTGCCATCGAGGTCGAACATCACCAGACGCGGCAAGCTGCCGGGAAACAACTGCTCGAAGCCGCTCATGGGCGTGCCAGGGCCAGTTCGGCACGCATCTTTTCAATCACCTCTTTGTAGTCCGGCGCATTGAAGATCGCCGATCCTGCGACAAAGGTGTCGGCACCGGCCGCGGCGATTTCGCGGATGTTGCCCACATTCACGCCGCCATCGATTTCCAGGCGGATGTCACGGCCCGAGGCATCGATCAGTGCGCGGGCTTCGCGCAGCTTGTCGAGGGTGGCCGGGATGAACTTCTGCCCGCCGAAGCCTGGGTTGACGCTCATGAGCAGGATCATGTCGACCTTGTCCATCACGTATTTGAGCACGTCCAGGGGCGTGGCCGGGTTGAACACCAGGCCGGCCTTGCAGCCACCTTCACGGATCAACTGCAAGGAGCGGTCGATATGCAGGGTGGCTTCAGGGTGGAAAGTGATGTAGGTAGCGCCGGCCTCGATGAAGTCGCCCACGATGCGATCCACCGGGCTGACCATCAGGTGCGCGTCGATGGGCGCGGTGATGCCGTACTTGCGCAGCGCCGAACAGACCATCGGACCGATGGTCAGGTTAGGCACATAGTGGTTATCCATGACATCGAAGTGAACGATGTCGGCCCCGGCGGCCAGCACGTTGTCCACTTCCTCGCCCAGGCGGGCGAAGTCGGCAGAAAGAATCGACGGAGCAATAGCGAAGGGCTGCATGACGCACCTGTTTTGAGCGAAACCACGATGGCGCGCATTGTATACCTCAAGATTTGGCGCGCCCACCGTGGCCGACGATCAATACGCCGCCAGGTAGATCTTCTCGATATCGGCGGCGCTCAACCTGCGCGGGTTGTTTCGCATCAGCCGCTCGATGCCCGCGGCCTCCGCCGCCATCGAGGGGATCACATCCTCGGTCACGCCCAATCCGCTGAGTCCCTGGGGGATCTCCACGGCGGCACACAAGGCGATCATCGCCTCCACGGCTTCGTCGGCAGCTTCGAGATCGCTCAGGTGTTCGGTCCTGATGCCCATGGCCTGGGCGATGTCCCGCATCCGCTCGACGCAGGCCACCTTGTTCCATGCCATGACATACGGCAGCAGCAAGGCATTGGCGACGCCATGGGACACATGGAAACGGCCGCCCAAGGGATAGGCCAGCGCATGCACCGCTCCGACCCCGGCATTGCCGAACGCCATGCCGGCCATCAGGCTGGCGGTAGCCATGTCTTCACGGGCTTGCAGGTGGGAAGGATTACAGAAGGCCTTGGGCAACGCCCGGGTGATCAGCTTGATAGCTCCGATGGCCAGGGCATCGGTGATCGGCGAGGCGTTGAGGGACAGATACGACTCGATGGCGTGGACCAGCGCATCGACACCACTGGAAGCGGTCACGCTGCGCGGGCACGTGAGGGTCATCTGCGGGCTGACCAGCGCCACGTCCGGCAGCAGGTAGTCGCTGACGATCCCTTTCTTCAATTGAGCGGCCTTGTCGGAAAGGATCGCCACGTTGGTGACTTCCGAACCGGTACCGGCCGTGGTGGGGATGGCGATCATGGGCGGGCCTTTGCGCGGTACCTGGTCGACGCCGAACATGTCCTCCAGTTCGCCGTGATAACCGGCATAGACCCCCACGCACTTGGCGATGTCGATGGCGCTGCCGCCGCCCAGCCCGATCAAGCCGTCATGGCCGCCGTCGCGATAGGCCTGCATGCAGTCTTTGACAATGGCGATTTCCGGGTCCGGCAGCACCCGGTCGAAAATCTCGTAGTCCCGCCCGCCCAGATGCTGCAGCGCCAGCTCCACGGTACCGGACTTGACCAGCGCGGCGTCGGTGACGATCAATGGGTTGTCGACATCCAGCCGTGTCAGCTCGGCCGCCAGTTGCTCGATGGCAGCGGCACCGGTGATCAGTTTGTGGGCGATCTTGAATGAGGAAAGACTCATGTGCGCGGCCTCTTGTTCGAGTGTGGGCTGGCACAAGGATAGCTCGGTATTGAGGGTTGTCTGCCATTCAGCTCATGAATACGCCTTGGGTCGCTGTGGGAGCGAGCTTGCTCGCGATAGCGCACTGACATTCAGCATCGATATTGAATGTTCCACCGCTATCGCGAGCAGGCTCGCTCCCACATTTAAACAACGCTGACCTTCAGACCTGGGTCGTGCGCAGCTTCTCGCTACGCCCGCGCAGCCATTCCAGGGTCAGCAGCAGGATCACCGAGAAGGCAATCAGCAGCGTCGCCGCCGCGGCAATGGTAGGGCTGAGGTTTTCGCGGATGCCGCTGAACATCTGCCGCGGCAGTGTCGCTTGCTCGGGGCCGGCCAGGAACAGGGTCACCACCACTTCATCGAACGACGTCGCGAAAGCGAACAGCGCACCGGAGATAACGCCTGGGGCGATCAACGGCAGCGTCACCCGACGAAACGCCGTCAAAGGCGAAGCCCCAAGACTGGCTGCCGCCCGCACCAGGTTATGGTTGAACCCCTGCAAGGTCGCCGAGACGGTAATGATGACGAACGGTACGCCCAGCACCGCGTGAACCACGATCAGCGAGAAGAAACTGTTCCCCATCCCCAACGGTGCGAAAAACAGATAGCTGGCGACACCGATGATCACCACCGGCACCACCATGGGCGAAATCACCAGGGCCATGACCAGCGACTTGCCCGGGAAGTCCCCGCGGGTCAGGCCAATGGCTGCCAGCGTGCCGAAGACCATGGCCAGCAGTGTCGCGGCCGGCGCCACGATGATGCTGTTCTTCAGTGCCCGCATCCATTCGGCCGAGGCGAAGAAATCGTGGTACCACTGCAGCGAAAAGCCCTGCAACGGATACACCAGGAAACTGCCGGAGTTGAACGACAACGGAACGATCACCAGCACGGGCAGGATCAGGAACAGCAGGATCAGTCCGCAGAGCGTGCGCAAGCAGTAGAACCACACCCGTTCGACGGGGGACATGTAAGGACTCAGCATTTCGATCTCCCCTTAGCTCAGGCGCAGGCGACTGGCGCCCACCAGCCAGCTGTAAATCAGATAAAGCACGATGGTCGCCAGCAACAGCAGCCCACCGAGCGCCGTGGCCATGCCCCAGTTGATGCTGGTGTTGGTATAGAACGCAACGAAGTAGCTGACCATCTGGTCGTTCGGGCTGCCCAGCAACGCCGGGGTGATGTAGTAGCCGATGGCGAGGATGAACACCAGCAGGCAACCAGCACCGACACCGGCATAGGTCTGCGGGAAATACACCCGCCAGAAACTGGCGAACGGATGGCAGCCCAGGGAAATCGCCGCCCGCATGTAGGTTGGCGAGATGCCTTTCATCACGCTGTAGATGGGCAGGATCATGAACGGCAGCAGGATGTGGACCATGGAGATGTAGACACCGGTGCGGTTGAACACCAGCTCCAGGGGCTTATCGATAATGCCCATGGCCAGCAGGGCACTGTTGATCAGGCCACCCGATTGCAACAGCACGATCCACGCCGCCACTCGCACCAGGATCGAAGTCCAGAACGGCAGGAGCACGAGGATCATCAGCAGGTTGCTCTGGCGCGATGGCAGGTTCGCCAGCAGGTAAGCAAGGGGATAGGCCAGCACCAGGCAGATCGCAGTGATCACCAGGCCCATCCAGAACGTGCGGGCGAAGATATCGAGATAGATCGCCTGGTCGGGCGTGGCCGGCGCCAGTTCACCAAGGTCGTCGATGCGGTGATCGACGGCCGCCAGCAGATAATAAGGGGTCACTTCACTGGTGTTGCGGCGGATCACCTGCCAGTACGCCGGATCGCCCCAGCGCTCGTCGAGGTTTTCCAACGCCTCTTTATAAGAAGCCGGCTCCGTGGCGAACGGCAACGCCCGGGCGGTCTTGGTCAGCAGGCTGCGATAGCCGGCCAGTTCCATGTTCAGGCGCTTGGACAAATCGCCCAGGGTCTGATTCTTGCGGGCTTCGGCCAGGTCTTCACTGGCGGCCTTGTACACCGGTTCTCCAGGCAGACCACGTCCATCCCACGCCGCGACCGCAGCCACGGTACGCGGCATGGCGCCCACCACCTCCGGGTTGCTGACGCTTTTGAACAACAGCGCCACGATGGGTACCAGGAACACCAGGAGCAGAAACAGAACCAGCGGCGCGATCAAGGCCTGGGCCTTCCAGCGATTGACCCGCTCGGCGTGCTTGAGCCGCTGCTTCAAGGTGGGACTGGTGCCTGCGTTCAGTGGAACGGCGATGGCCATGGCGTACTCCGCAAATCTTCTTGATCGTTACAGGGGCGACGGACCGCCTCTGTTCTGTTGAAACACCCGGTTGGAGCAAGAACCTGCGGGAGTGAGCTCGCTCGCGATGGCTACAGCACATTCAACATTAATGTGTCTGACAAAACGCTATCGCGAGCAAGCTCGATCCCACATGGATCTCATTCAGCCTCAGACAGTCGGGTTACTTGGCCGCCCAGGAGTTGAAACGCTGCTCCAGTTGCTCGCCGTTATCAGCCCAGAAGCTGACATCGATCTGCACTTGGTTGGCGATGTTTTCCGGGGTGGTCGGCATGTCTTTCAGGACATCCTTGGCCAGCAACGGTACGGCCTGGGTATTGGCAGGGCCGTAGGCGATGTTTTCGGAGTAAGTCTTCTGCTGCTGCGGTGCCACCGAGAACGCGATGAACTTCTTCGCCGCTTCAGCCCGAGCCTTGTCCAGGCCACGCGGGATGGCCCAGGCGTCGAAGTCATAGATGCCGCCGTTCCACACCACTTTCAGGTTGCTTTCTTTCTGTACCGCAGCGATCCGGCCGTTGTAGGCCGAGCTCATGACCACGTCACCGGAGGCCAGGTATTGCGGCGGCTGGGCGCCGGCTTCCCACCACTGGATGTTCGGCTTGAGTTCGTCGAGCTTCTTGAACGCCCGATCCTGGCCATCTTTGCCGGCCAGCACCTTGTAGACGTCCTTGGGCGCTACACCGTCGGCCATCAAAGCGAATTCCAGGGTGTATTTGGCGCCCTTGCGCAGACCGCGCTTGCCCGGGAACTGCTTGGTATCCCAGAAATCCGCCCAGCTGGTTGGCGCGGTTTTCAGCTTGTCGGCGTTGTAGGCCAGTACCGTCGACCAGACAAAGAAACCTACGCCGCAAGGCTGGATGGCGCCCTTGACGTAATCTTCGGCCTTGCCGAACAGCGCCGGGTCCAGTTGCTCGAACATGTCTTCGTCGCAACCACGGGACAGCTCCGGAGACTCGACTTCCACCAGGTCCCACGAGACGCTCTTGGTATCGACCATGGCCTTGACCTTGGCCATCTCGCCGTTGTATTCGCCAGCCACGATCTTGCCGTTGCCAGCCGCTTCCCACGGTGCGTAAAAGGCTTGGACCTGAGCCGCCTTGTTCGCCCCGCCAAAAGACACCACGGTCAGGTCCGGGCCCGCCGCCATCGCGTTTGCCGCACCCATCATGCCCAGAGTCAGGGCGGTGAACTTCAGGGATCTCAACATTTATTGTTCTCTCCACGTGCAGGGTTGGTGTTGGTAAAGCAGGGGGCGATCAATTCGCCTCTAGAAGAGGATCGAGCGCACGTACGTGCTCGACCTGCCAGCCAAGCGGAACCACGTCTCCAACCGCCAGCTCGGGATCGAGCTCGGCGATCGGTTGCTTCACGAAGAAGTCATTCTTGCCGCAGACTTCCAGGCGAACCCGGACGTGGTCGCCCAGATAGATGAATTCCGCCACCCTCCCTGAGAAGCGGTTGACACATTGTTCGCTTGCGCCGTTGAGGCTCACTCGCTCCGGGCGAATCGACAGGGTCACCGGTTCGCCGGGCTTGCCGACATTCACCGCCAGCGCCTCGACCTTCTCCCCGCGCCCCAGCTCTACCAGGCAACGATCGCCGGTCTGGCTGTGCAAGCGGCCACTGAGGCGGTTGTTTTCGCCGATGAAGTTGGCGACAAAGGTATTTTTCGGTTCTTCATACAGGGTGCGCGGTGGCGCGATCTGCTGGATCTCGCCCTGGTGGAATACCGCCACGCGGTCGGACATGGTCAAGGCCTCGCCCTGGTCATGGGTCACGTAGACCACAGTCACGCCCAGACGCTGGTGCAGATGCTTGATTTCCATCTGCATGTGCTCACGCAATTGCTTGTCCAGCGCACCGAGGGGTTCGTCCATCAGCACCAGCTGCGGCTCGAACACCAGGGCCCGGGCCAAGGCCACCCGCTGCTGCTGGCCACCGGATAATTGCGCCGGGTAACGCTGGGCGAACGTATCCAGCTGGACCATGCTCAAGACCCGCTTGACCCGATCGCTCACGTCGCTTTTGTTCAAGCCACGCACGGTCAACGGGAACGCCAGGTTCTCGGCGACGGTCATGTGGGGGAACAGCGCATAGTTCTGGAACACCATGCCGATGTCGCGCTTATGGGGCGGCACATTGTTGATGGCGCGCCCGGCCAGCTGGATCTCGCCGGCGGTCGGTGTTTCGAACCCGGCGAGCATCATCAGGCTGGTGGTCTTGCCCGAGCCGGACGGTCCGAGCAGGGTCAGGAACTCGCCTTTGCGAATGTCCAGGTTGAGATCCTTGACGATCAGGTTCTCGCCATCGTAGCTCTTCTGCACACCACGAAAGCTGACCAGTACATCACTGGTCCCCGCGCTTGAATCGACCTGGCTCATACCCGCACCTTTTGTATTGATGACTGCTTGTAAATCAAGCCTAGTGGAGCCTCGATCCCACGCAAATCGGGGCGCAGGAGAGAATCGCCTCAGCCGGATGGAAGAGTCGGGGTAGGGATCGCCCTACAAGGATGGCGGGATTGGATAAGGGCAGCGGCACGTTTCAAGCGGCGAGCGGCAGGCAGGGGCAAAAAGCGCTGTTGGGGTGTGTCGCAAATGGATATGCCGAGGAAAAAACCTGTGGGAGCGAGCTTGATCGCGATAGGGAAGTGTCAGCCGACATCAGTCCTGAATGTGCCGCCGTCATCGCGAGCAAGCTCCCACAGAGGACGTGCTGAAGCTCAGAGCAACTTGTGCTCCATCGCATACTTCACCAGCTCGGCCAATGAAGTGACGTTGAGCTTCTGCATCAATCGCGCCTTGTGGGTACTGATGGTCTTGCTGCTCAGGGCCAGTTGCTGGGCGATGTCGTTGACGTTGGCCCCCTGGGCCAGGCGCTCGAACACCGAGAATTCCCGTTCGGACAGCAGCGAGTGCAGCGGCCGGGTGTTGGTCAGGCCGACTTCGAAAACCATGCGGTCGGCCAGATCCGGGTCGATGTAGCGCCCGCCCGCCGCCACCTTGCGAATCGCCATGAGCAGCAAGGCCGGGTCGCTGTCCTTGGTGGCGTAGCCGGCAGCCCCGATCTTCAGGGCCCGGGCGGCCATTTGCGCCTCGTCGTGCATCGACAGGACCAGGATGGCCGGCGGATTGTTCAACGCGCGAATCCGCGGAATCGCCTCCAGGCCGTTGACCCCAGGCATGGAGATGTCCAGCAGTACCACCTCACAGGGCACATGCCGCAAGGTCTCGAGCAACTGCTCGCCGTTGCTCGCCTCTCCGGCCACCACCAGGTCCTTTGCCAGGCCGATCAATTGCTTGATGCCTTCACGGACAATGGTGTGGTCTTCGGCTACCAGTACACGGATCACGTTCTTCTCCAGATTCAGGATTCACCGCCAGCAGGCTCGCTCCCGCGAGGTCATGCGTACATCTCGTCGATTCGGGAGCGAGCCGGCTCACAAAAGGCCTGCCAGGCCGAAACCATCAAGTTTCATTCAACGGCACTCGCACCGACAGGGTCGTCCCCTCCCCCGGCTCACTCTCCAGGGATAACCGCCCCCCCATGATCAACACCCGCTCCCGCATGCCAACCAGGCCAAAGGAGGTCGTTCGTCCGGCAGTGACAATGAATCCTACACCGTCATCGCTGATGGTCAGGCACAATTCATCGCCTTCCCGAGCCAGGGTCAGTTCCACGGTATGCGCCTGGGCATGGCGCATCACGTTGGTCAGCGCTTCCTGGAGAATCCGGAAAAGTCCGATGGCCTTGGCATCGCTCAGGGGCGGCAGGTTGTCCGGCACCTGCACCAGGCAAGGGATCTGGGTTCGCGCTTCGAAGCGCCGCGCCTGCCATTCGATGGCAGAGGCGATGCCGGCGTCTAGAATGGGCGGACGCAGCGCCGTCGCCACATCCCGCACCAGCTGGAACAACTGGGCAATCAGGCGCTTCATGCTGTTGAGGCGCTCCTGCAGGCCGGGGTCGAGCTGCGCATAGGCCAGCTCGCACATGGACGTCTCGAGCTTCAATACCGTCAGCATCTGGCCCAGTTCATCGTGGACTTCACGGGCGATCCGGGCCTTCTCCTCCTCCCGCACACTTTCCAGGTGCGCCGACAATTCGCGCAGTTGCTCCCGGGAACTGGCCAGCTCCAACTCGATGCGCTTGCTTTCAGTGATGTCCCAGACGATGCCGTCCCAGACATAGGCGCCGTCCTCGAGACGACGGGTGATGGCCTTGATCTCGGCCCAGCGCTCACGGCCTTCGCGGGTCAGGATACGGCCCTGCCACGACCAGTCACTGTCACTGTCCAGGGCCTGGTCCTGGGTGCGGTGATAATCGGCCTTGTCCTGCGGGTGCACCAGGCTGCGCAAGCCGGTGTCACTGCGCGCAAGGGTCGCGGGGGAGTAACCCACCAGGCTTTCGCTGCCTTCACTGATGTAGGCGAAATCGATCTGCCCGGTCACGGGCGCTCGCTCCAGGCGAAAGACCAGGCCCGGCACGTTGGCGGCGATACCTTGCAGGCGTGCTTCGCTTTCACGCAACGCCGCCAGCGCACGCCGGCGCTCGGTGACGTCGGTGAGGTAGACCACCAGGTACTCGGCGTCGCGAAAGCGCAGGAAGCTCAAGGAAACGTCCGCCGGCAGGATACTGCCATCGGCCCGCACGCATTCGGTTTCGAAACTCTGCGCCCCCTCCTCGCTGGACCTGGCGCGTTTCCACAGATTGAGCCAGCGGTCCATATGCAGGCCCGGCTCGAAATCGATCAAGGGCCGGTCGATGATCGCCCCTGGCGCATAGCCGAGCATGGTTTCAGCCGCGCGGTTGGCATAACGCACGTGGCTGTCCCAGTTGACCCAGAGGATGCCCACCGTGCTTTGGTCGATGGAAAACTGTGTCAGGCGCAAGGCTTCTTCGCTGGCGGCACGCTGGGCGATGTCTTCGCGCGCGCTACGCAGGCGGCGTTCCAGTTGCCGTTGTTGGCGACGCTGCCAGAACACGATGGCCACACTGCTCAGCAACATGACCAGCATCAACAACGTCAGGTTCTGCCAGAAACCCGGGGTCTCGGTCAGGCGTGGATACTTGGGCTTGAGCCAGCGACTGTGCAACTGCTCCAGGTCCCTGGCCGGAATGGCCTGCAGCACGTTGTCGACGATGCCGGCCAGTTGCGGCCAATCCCGGCGCGTGGCGACCCGTAGCAGTTGCGGCAGGCCGATATCCCCCACCACCACCAGCCCGGCGAATTCCGGCTCCACCATCAACCGCCCCAGCTCGGCCTCGTCGACCACTGCGTAACGGGCCTGTTGGCTCAACAGCAGCTGCAAGGCCTGGCGCTCCATCGGCACGCCTTGCAGATTCAGCATCGGGTAGTTGCCACGAAGATAGTCAGCCGTGGCACTGGGCATGCGTACGGCGACCCGGGCCTGGGCATCGAGCTTTTCCAGCTCCACCCCTTCGGCTCCCTTCTGTTCGCCAACGATCAGTTGCGGCACGCGCATGTAGGGGTCGGAAAACTGCCAGAGCCTGAGCCCACCGGGCGTCTGGGTCAGGCCCGGGGCAATATCCACCTGGCCGTCGCGCACTGCCGCCTCCAGTTGCGCCAGGTCCTGGAAGTTTCGCCAGGTCAGTTCGACGTTCATCGCCTTGCCCAGCCACTGCATCAGCTCGACGTTGGTCCCGGACAGACGCTGCAGGCGCCGGTCGTACTGCGCATAGGGCGCCTGCAGCACCAGCCCGACACGCAACTGCGGATGTTGCGCCAGCCATTGACGCTGTTCCTGGGTCAATTGCGCGCCATGCGTCGGTGGCGCGGGCGCAGCCCACGCCATCAAGGGGAGCCACAAACAGCCGATAACCCACAGGCAGCAAAAACGCATCATTGAAATCTCATGCACTGACAAATACTGACCAACCCATTAGGCTGCCGGAAATACTTCTGGTCATGGAATCTCCAATGTCCTTTGTTTACCGCCTGGCATTGCCAGCATTGTGCCTGTCGCTGATCCTGCCGAGTGCGTTTTCTGCACAGGCTGACGAAACGGCGCCCGCCGCAGCGGATCAACCCGCCGGGGAAAAACCCCTCGAACGCCAACCGTTGCTGGAGCGTAGCCAGGAAGAAGCGGCGGCTCTTGGACGAAAAGTCCCACCACAGGAACAGCAGCAGCTTCAAACCGGCAACGACACCTTCCTGGCTCTCTGGAAACCAGCCAACACCAGCGAACCCAAGGGTGCAGTCATCATAGTCCCCGGCGCTGGCGAAACAGCTGACTGGCCTCAAGTCATTGGCCCTTTGCGCAAGAAATTGCCGGATGTCGAATGGAGCAGCCTGAGTATCACGCTGCCAGACTTGCAAAGCGATGTCATCGCACCACGGGCGGTGGAAACACCAGCCGAGACCAAACCAGCCGATACGGCCGCCGCCGCACCGGACGCCGCCACGGCGGCCCCGATCGAACAGGTGGCGGGTGGCGAGGCGGACGCTGTCGACCCGGTCATGACCGATACGGGCGACGAGCACGACAAGGTCGACGCCGAACGCATCTTCGCCCGCATCGATGCGGCGCTGGCCTATGCCGAGCAGCAGAGCGCTCGCAGTATCGTGCTACTGGGCCACGGCAGCGGAGCTTATTGGGCAGCGCGCTACCTCAGCGAAAAACAGCCTTCGCAGATAGAACGTTTCGTGATGGTTGCCGCGCAGACGCCGGTGACCGCCAAACCCGGGCTGGCCGAACTGACGCCGACGCTGAAACTGGCCACAGCCGACTTCTTCTATCTGGACAAACCCTTGGACCGCAACGCGGCGCTGGAACGCTTGCAGGCGAGCAAACGCTTGAAAGGCTCGACGTTCAGTCAGGTGTCTCTCAAGGCCTTGCCCAATGCATCGGCACAGCAAGAGCAGCTGTTTCGTCGAGTTCGGGGTTGGCTCAATCCACAGAATCCCGACTGAGCCCCGTCAGGGAGCCTAGCGGAAGTCCCGTCGCTCCCTGATCAGCCGATAGGCGTTATGCAGGTCTCGGGTCTTGTCGGTGGCTTCGCGCACCTGCAAGGGCGTCCCACCGCTGCCGGCAATCTTGTCTGGATGATGTCGGCTCAGCAGACGACGGTAAGCCCGCTTGATCTGGGACGGCTCGCTGGTGGGCGAAACCCCCAGCAGGCGCAACGCTTCCTGGTAGCTCACGCCACTGCCGGGCAAGGCTGGTTTCTGCGGTTCGTAATCAACCGCCAGGGCCTGGACCTGTTGCGGTGTCCAACCCAGCCACTTGCCCCATTGAACCAGCAACTCGCGCTCGCTCGTCCCTGCGCGACCGTCAGCCCAGACCATTCGCCAGCAGGCTCGCAGCACGCCTTCAGCCGCATGGGGCTGGGCAGCGAGGCGACGCAGGTAGCCACGCAGACGGTCGTTCCCGGACTTGCCTCGATTGAACGCGGCGATGGCTCGGCGCTGGGCCGATTCGCTCAAGTCCAGCGCATGCATTTCCTGGCGCGCCTGCTGAATATGGCCATCGACCACTCGGCCATCAATCTTCGCCAGACGCCCCAGCAGGACAAACAATAGTTCATCGTTGCGTAACGCCGGACGCCCGCCCAGGCGCTCGCGCAGCTGCGCCCAGCCGTGCAGGTTCAGACGCCTGTCCAGCGCCTGTCCCAGCAATGCCCCCAGCATGGCCCCCGGAATGCTGGCTATGGCAAAGCCCGCTCCGGCTCCGATCAGAGTCCCTGGCCACCACATATCAACGGCTCGCTTCTATCAAGGTTTCGACTTGCGCCAAACGTTCATGAGTTCCGACATCGACCCACTGCCCTTGCAGGCGCTCGCCGCTGACCTGCCCCAGGGCCATGGCCTGTCGGAACAGCGGGGCGAGCTTGAACGCGCCATCCGAGCACCCCTTGAACAGCAAGGGATGCAGGACAGCAATGCCGCTATAAGTCAGTTTGTCGGCAGCCGCGCCGTCATCGTGAATCTTTCCGTGGAGCAGGACAAAATCACCACCCGGATGATGCTCGGGGTTGTCCACCAGCACCAGATGCGCCAAGCCTTGAAGCGGCCGGCGCAAGGCGCTGAAATCGAAATCGGTCCATATATCGCCATTGACCACCACGAACGGCTCGTCCCCCAGCAGCGGTAACGCCCGGAAGATGCCACCACCGGTCTCCAGCGGCTCACCCTCTGGCGAATAACGAATCCGCACGCCAAAACGCGAACCGTCGCCCAGGTGGTCCTCGATCTGCTGACCGAGCCAGGCGTGATTGATCACGATGTCGGTGAAGCCGGCGCTGGCCAGCGCCCGCAGATGGTATTCGATCAAGGGGACACCGCCGACACGAACCAACGGTTTGGGGGTGGTCAGGGTCAGCGGGCGCATGCGTTCCCCCTTGCCCGCCGCCAGGATCATCGCCTTCATGCCATCGCCCCGGCCGGTTGTCGCAGGCTCGAAAGCAGTTCACCCAACGGCGCCAGTTCGGGTCGGCGGGCGACCACTGCATCTATATAGGCAAAGAAGCGCGGCACATCGCCCAGGTAGCGAGGCTTGCCGTCGCGATGGCAGATGCGAGCAAAGATCCCGATGACCTTCAGATGGCGCTGAACCCCCATCAGGTCGCTGGCCCGCAGGAAATCCTCGATATCCGGCTGGACCGCAATGCCAAGTGCCGCAGCCTGGCGCCAGTAGTCTTCCAGCCAACCGCGCACGCGCTCCTCGGGCCAGCTCAGGAACGCATCCTTGAACAGGCAGGTCACGTCGTAGGTCACCGGACCGTAGACCGCATCCTGGAAGTCCAGCACGCCCGGGTTCGGTTCGCTGAGCATCAGGTTGCGTGGCATATAGTCGCGGTGTACCAACACTTTCGGCTGGGCCAGGGCGCTGTCGATCAGCAGCTCGCTGGCCTGCTGCCAGAGCTGCTGCTGTGCCGGATCGAACTCAATCCCCAGTTCACGCTTGACGTACCACTCGGGGAACAACTCGAGTTCGCGACGCAGCAGTGCGACGTCGTAGGAGGGCAGTGGCGCCACCATCGGCAATTGCTGAAAAGCCAGCAGGGCTTGCAGGGCGTCACGGAATAAATCGTCGGCATTTTCGCCATCGATCACGTCCAGATAGGTCCGGTTGCCCAGGTCATTGAGCAAAAGAAAGCCTCGCGCGAGGTCTTCGGCATAAATTTTCGGCACGTTGATTCCGGATTTCGCCAGCAAAAACGCAATGTCCACGAAGGGTTTGCAGTTTTCCTGGGGGGGCGGCGCATCCATCACGATCAGGCTGCGGCCCTCGCCTTCCCAGCGGAAATAGCGACGGAAACTCGCGTCGCTGCTGGCCGCGGTCAATGTGGCCGGGGGCACGGTGCCCCAACCCTGTGCGGCAAAAAGGATCGGGAGTTGCTCATCGAGCCAAACTTTCAGGTGTTGCAGGCGTACATCTTGGTCGGGCATTGCAAGGGTCTCCGACGGCGCTAGCCGTCAAGCGGGTCATGCTTTATTATCCAGCATCTTTTTCAGACCATCGAGAGGCGTGCGGCCCACACCGCGGGCAGATGGCACGCAGGAAGCCCGGACTAATAAGATGGCATTGAAATCCCCCGCGTTTCGTAAAAAATTCCCGTTGCTGGTTACCGGCAGTCTGCTGGCCCTGCAACCCCTGGCCTCTTCATTCGTCGTCGCGGCGCAGCAGTATGACTGCTCCGTCTCCGCAACGGGTGCCTGGGACTGTTCGCCCAAGACGCCGGCCGCAGCCTTGCCGCCACGTCCAGTGCACGACGGCAGTGCGGTTTCCGACAGCAGCGAAGCCCCGGCCGGGAGCACCTCGGTCGAAGAAGCCGGCGACAAGCCGATGCTGGTCACCGAGGCCAAGGGCCGCGGCCTGAAGTCCCGCAGTGAAGACTACAGCCACCTGGACTGGGTTCCACGGGAGAACCTCACACCTGCGCAACTGGCCGAAACCGGTCCTTACTGCTCGGGCGCCTATATCGAGCCGACGCGTCCCGGCATGAACGACAAGACGGCCAAGAGCGATGCCCCGACCTTCCTCGGTGCCAAGGCTTCCCGCTACGAGCAGGAACAACAGGTGGCGACCCTGGCCGGCGACGTGGTCATGCGCCAGGGCAGCATGCAGGTCGAGGCCGACGAAGCCAGCCTGTACCAGGCGGAGAACCGCGGTGAGCTGAGCGGTAACGTGCGGGTTCGCGACAACGGCGCGCTGATCGTCGGCGACCACGCCGATGTCCAGCTGGACACCGGCGAAGCCAAGGTCGACAACGCCGAATACGTGATGCACAAGTCGCGTATCCGCGGTAACGCCCTGTACGCCAAGCGCGCCGAAAACGCGATCATCCGTCTCAAGGACGGTACGTACACTACCTGTGAGCCGAACAGCAACGCCTGGACGCTGAAGGGCAACAACATCACCCTGAACCCGGCGACCGGCTTCGGTACCGCGACCAACGTAACGCTGCGGGTCAAGGACTTCCCGGTCCTGTACACCCCCTACATCTATTTCCCGATCGACGACCGACGCCAGTCCGGCTTCCTGCCACCCACCATCGGCAGCGGCAGCGATACTGGCTTCCTGTTGGTCACTCCGTACTACTTCAACCTGGCGCCGAACTACGATGCCACGTTGTACCCGCGCTACATGAGCAAGCGTGGCCTGTTGATGGAAGGCGAATTCCGTTACCTGACCAAGTCCAGCGAAGGTCAGTTCGGTGCCGCGTACCTCAACGATGAAGAAGACGAGCGCGCCAAGCAGTCCGATTACAGCAAGACCCGCTACATGTACAACTGGCAGCACAAGGGCGGCCTCGATTCGCGCGTACTGACGGAAGTCGACTACACCAAGATCAGCGATCCGTATTACTTCCAGGATCTGCAGACCGACCAGATTGGCGTCGAGTCCAGGGATTACGTGAACCAGCAGGGTGCGGTCAGCTACCGTGGGGATAACTTCACGGCACGGGTGAATGCCCAGGCCTACCAGATGGCGACGATCTCGAAGATCACACCGTACAACCGCCTGCCTCAGATCACCTTCAACGGCACTCTGCCGCAACATCCGTACGGGCTGGATTTCGCCTACAAGACGGAACTGGTGCGGTTTGATCGTGACTTGAGGGATGGCCTCTACAGCGATGAGGATGGGCTCACGACGCCGTGGCTGGATACTCGCGTATGGGGCCTGGCCCGCGCAAACGGCAACCGCATGAACCTGGCCCCGGTCGTCAGCCTGCCGATGAATGCCAGCTACGGCTATATCAAGCCATCGCTCAAGTATCAATACACGCAGTACGACCTCGACCTGGACGGTGAAGGCAAGGCGGATATCGCCTCGCAGTCAGCCGAACAGGACCGTCTGCGAGGCACCTATAGCAGCAACCAGAGCCGCGGCGTTCCTATCGCCAGCATCGACAGCGGGCTGTACTTCGACCGCGACACCCAATGGTTCGGCACCAATTATCGCCAGACCCTGGAACCACGCCTGTTCTACCTCTACGTACCGGAGAAGGACCAGAGCGACATTCCAGTGTTCGACACCAGTGAGTCGACCTTCAGTTATTCCTCGCTGTTCCGGGATAATCGCTTTACCGGTTCCGACCGTGTCGGTGACGAGAACAAGCTGTCCCTGGGCGTGACCAGCCGCTGGATCGAAGAGAACGGTTTCGAGCGCCAGCGGATCAGTGTCGGCCAGGCCCTGTACTTCAAGGACCGCGAAGTCCAGTTGCCAGGTATCGACTTCAAGACCCGCGAAGACGCCAAGTCGGACGTATCCCCGTATGCGCTGGAATACGAATACCGCTGGAACCGCGACTGGCGCACCACCGCCACCTACAACTGGGACCCGGACACCCACAGCCCGCGCTCGGGCAGTGCGATGTTCCATTACCAGCCGGAAGACAACCCGAACAAGGTCATCAACGCCGGTTATCGTTATCGCAACGACCAGGTCCGTTACGACGAGGCCACCGGTCAGTGGCAAGTGGGGGGTGGCGACTACGGTACGCCGGGCACACCTGGCTACGTGAAGGACTACTACAAGATCAAGCAGCACGACTTCTCCGTCATCTGGCCTGTCGTGCCGCAATGGAACCTCATCAGCCGCTGGCAGTACGACTACAACCGCAACCGTACCCTGGAAGCCTTCGGTGGTTTCGAATACGACAATTGCTGCTGGAAACTGCGCCTGATCAACCGTTACTGGGTCGACTATGAAGAATTCAGTCAAGCCGCCCCGGAAAACGAAAAAGGCGACCACGGCGTCTTCCTACAAATTGTCCTGAAGGGACTCGGCGGCCTCACTGGCGCCAAGGTAGAGAGCTTCCTCGACAAAGGCATCCAAGGTTATCGTGAACGTGAAGACCAAGCTTTCTGATTGTCTGCGCCCGCTGATGCTGGGCGCGCTGTTCCTGGGTACCGCGGCCAACGCCGCGGTACAGTCCATCGATAAAGTGGTGGCCATTGTCGATAACGATGTGGTCATGCAGAGCCAGCTGGACCAGCGCGTCCATGAAGTGCAGCAAACCATCGCCAAGCGCGGCGGCGGCCTGCCGCCACCGGGCGTGCTGGACCAGCAGGTGCTCGAGCGCCTGATCGTCGAGAACCTGCAACTGCAGATCGGCGAACGCTCTGGCATTCGCATCACCGATGAAGAGCTGAACCAGGCAGTCGGCACCATTGCCCAGCGCAACAACATGACCATCGACCAGTTCCGTGCGGCCCTGGCTCGTGACGGCCTTTCCTACGAGGATGCCCGGGACCAGATCCGTCGCGAGATGATCATCAGCCGCGTACGTCAGCGCCGGGTGGCCGAACGTATCCAGGTTTCGGAGCAGGAAGTGAAGAACTTCCTGGCTTCCGACCTGGGCAAGATGCAGCTCTCCGAAGAGCTGCACCTGGCCAATATTCTGATTCCCACACCTGAAAGCGCCAACTCCGAGGCGATCCAGAGCGCCTATCGCCAGGCCATGGATGTCTACCAGCAGCTCAAGCAAGGAGCAGACTTCGGCCAGATGGCCGTCGCCCGCTCCGGTAGCGAAAACGCCCTGGAAGGTGGTGACATGGGCTGGCGCAAGGCCGCTCAACTGCCACCGCCGTTCGACCGCGAACTGAGCGCCATGGCCGTGGGCGATATCACCCAGCCTGCTCGCACCCCTGGTGGCTTCATCATCCTGAAGCTGCTGGAGAAACGCGGCGGCGGCAACCAAGTCCGCGACGAAGTGCACGTTCGCCACATCCTGATCAAGCCAAGTGAAATCCGCAGCGAAGCCGAGACCCAGCGCCTGGCCGAGAAGCTCTACGACCGCATCGAAGCGGGCGAGGACTTCGCCGAACTGGCGAAGAGCTTTTCGGAAGACCCGGGTTCCGCCCTCAACGGTGGCGATCTGAACTGGGTCGATCCAAACGCACTGGTGCCGGAGTTCCGCCAGGTCATGGCCGAAACGCCGCAAGGCCAGCTGTCCAAGCCATTCAAGAGCCCTTATGGCTGGCATGTGCTGGAAGTCCTTGGCCGTCGCGCCACCGACAGCACTACCCAGGCTCGCGAACAGCAGGCGATGACGGTATTGCGTAACCGCAAATACGACGAAGAACTGCAGACCTGGCTACGTCAGATCCGCGATGAAGCCTACGTCGAGATCAAACTTCCTGGTGCAGACCAGGCAGCGCAGTGAAACCCAAGCGTTTCGCGCTGACGCCCGGCGAGCCTGCCGGCATCGGTCCCGACCTGTGCCTGCTGCTCGCTGCGCATCCCCAGCCTCATCCGCTGATTGCCATTACCAGCCGCGACCTGCTCCTCGAACGGGCCGCGCAGCTAGGCGTGGCCATCAAGCTGCTCGAGGTCCTGCCGAACGCCTGGCCGGACACGCCAGCACCGGCTGGCAGCCTGTATGTCTGGGATACGCCGTTGGGCGCCCCGGTCGTCACCGGGCAACTGGACAAGGCCAACGCCGGGTTCGTCCTGCAGACCCTGACCCGCGCCGCCCAAGGCTGCCTGGACGGAACGTTTGCCGGCATGATCACCGCACCTGTGCACAAGGGCGTGATCAACGAATCAGGTATCGCCTTTTCCGGACACACCGAGTTCCTCGCTGACCTGACCCATACTCCACAGGTGGTGATGATGCTCGCCACCCGTGGCCTGCGCGTCGCCCTGGTGACCACGCACCTGCCCCTGCGGGACGTGGCCGACGCCATCACCCCGGAACGCCTGGAGCGTGTCACACGAATCCTCCATGCAGACCTGCAAGAGAAATTCGGTATCGCTCATCCTCGCATCCTGGTGTGCGGACTCAACCCCCATGCCGGTGAAGGCGGGCATCTGGGCCGTGAAGAAATCGATATCATCGAACCCACATTGGAGCGCTTGCGCAGCGAAGGCATTGACCTGCATGGCCCGCTGCCCGCCGACACTCTGTTTACCCCCAAATATCTGGAGCACTGCGATGCGGTGCTGGCGATGTACCACGATCAGGGGCTGCCCGTGCTGAAGTACAAGGGCTTCGGCGCTGCGGTCAACGTGACCCTGGGCCTGCCGATCATCCGCACCTCCGTGGACCACGGTACAGCCCTGGACCTGGCCGGCAGCGGCCGGATCGACACCGGCAGCCTGCAAGTCGCACTGGAAACCGCCTACCAGATGGCCGAGACCCATTTATGACCGAGCAATACCAACACCGCGCGCGCAAGCGCTTCGGCCAGAACTTCCTGCATGACGCCGGCGTGATCGATCGCATCCTGCGCTCCATCAATGCCAAGCCCGACGACCGCATGCTGGAAATCGGCCCAGGCCAGGGCGCCTTGACCGAAGGCCTGCTTGGCAGCGGCGCGCAGCTGGACGTGGTGGAACTGGACAAGGACCTGGTTCCGATTCTCAACCAGCAATTTGCCGGCAAGAGCAATTTCAACCTGCACCAGGGCGACGCGCTGAAGTTCGACTTCAATAGCCTCAACGCCGCGCCGAACAGCCTGCGTGTCGTGGGGAACCTGCCGTACAACATCTCCACACCCTTGATTTTCCACCTGCTGAACAATGCCGGCCTGATCCGCGACATGCACTTCATGCTGCAGAAAGAAGTGGTCGAACGCCTTGCCGCCGGTCCTGGCGGCGGTGATTGGGGTCGCCTGTCGATCATGGTCCAGTACCATTGCCGGGTCGAACACCTGTTCAACGTCGGCCCCGGGGCCTTCAATCCGCCACCGAAAGTCGATTCGGCCATTGTCCGCCTGGTTCCTCACGCGGTCCTGCCGCATCCGGCCAAGGATCATCGCCTGCTCGAGCGCGTGGTACGCGAAGCCTTCAACCAGCGCCGCAAGACGCTGCGCAACACCCTGAAGCTATTGCTCGGCAGCGCCGATATCGAAGCTGCCGGCGTCGACGGCAGCCTGCGCCCCGAACAGCTGGACCTGGCGGCGTTCGTGCGCCTGGCCGACAAGCTCAGCGAACAGGCCGCAGCGAAAGCCGACGCCAACTGACGGGCCAAGGACTTCATCGGGTGGATGCCCTCTGGTTTACCACCCGATATTTGGCCTAGACTGACTCCGTCAGCCGCGCCCGCGCCCCACCTTTCCCAGGGTTCACCCGGGATTCACCGAGTGGCGATAAGGCAAAACAGGCATGAGGCATGGAAGTCCCTTTCGACTTCGACGTCCCAAACGAGCATCCCGAGCCTGTTTTCAACGCAGCGTGAGCGGCGCGCAGGCATTTTCCATACGAAGCCCAAGGCCTTTTTGCATGTCCGATCCTCGTTACCAGGTCGACGTCAGCGTCACCACCCGTTTTCTGGCGGAACAATCGCAACCCGAGCACAACCGCTTCGCCTTCGCCTACAGCATTACGGTGCGCAACAATGGCTCGCTGCCAGCCCGGCTGCTATCCAGGCACTGGATCATTACCGACGGCGATGGACAAGTGGAAGAAGTGCGCGGCGAAGGCGTGGTGGGCCAGCAACCGCTGATCGACGCCGGTAAAACCCACAGCTATACCAGCGGCACCGTGATGACCACCAGGGTGGGCACCATGCAAGGCTCCTATCAGATGCTGGCCGAGGACGGCCAACGCTTCGACGCGATCATCAAGCCCTTCCGCCTGGCGGTGCCCGGAGCGCTGCACTGATGGCTACCTATGCGGTTGGCGATCTGCAAGGCTGCCTCGAACCGCTCAAGTGCCTGCTGGAGCGCGTGGCCTTCGACCCAGGGCGTGACACCCTCTGGCTGGTCGGGGACCTGGTCAACCGCGGCCCGCAATCACTGGAAACCTTGCGCTTTCTCCATGGCATTCGCCAGTCGCTGGTTTGCGTGCTGGGCAATCATGACCTGCACCTGCTGGCCGCCTGGCAGAACATCGAGCGCCTGAAAAAATCCGATACCCTGAAGGAAATTCTCGACGCCCCTGACTGCGTCGAACTGCTGGAGTGGCTGCGTCAGCAAAAACTCATGCACTACGACGAGCAGCGCAACCTGGCGCTGGTGCATGCCGGCATCCCGCCCCAGTGGTCCCTGCGCAAGGCACTCAAATGCGCAGGCGAAGTGGAACAGGCGTTGCGCGACGACAACCTGTTCATCCCTTTCCTGGACGGTATGTACGGCAATGACCCGGTCAAGTGGAACAACGATCTCTCCGGCACCGCCCGCCTCCGGGTCATTACCAACTATTTCACCCGCATGCGCTTCTGCACACAAGACGGCAAGCTCGATCTCAAGAGCAAGGAAGGCATCGAGACCGCGCCGCCCGGCTACGCCCCCTGGTTCAAACACAAAGAGCGCAAGACCCGTAACCTTAAGATCATTTTCGGTCACTGGGCATCGCTAGAAGGACAATGCGACGAGCCAGGCGTGTTCGCCCTCGATACCGGTTGCGTGTGGGGCAGCGCAATGACCTTGATGAATATCGACACGGGCGAGCGACTGCGTTGCGATTGCGACGAGCGGGGGCACGCCAAATCCCATCATCCGGCCACGGCGCCATTGCCGGTCGGCACTGCCGTCTGAGCGGCGCCGCGTTCAAGGCCACAGGAGTCCTACATGACCGAATTCAAACGCATCCACCCAGAACAAGCCCAAGCCCTGCGCGAACAAGGTGCCGTAGTGGTCGACGTCCGCGATGCGGCGACCTTTGCCGCTCTCCATATCAAAGGCTCCCTGCACCTGGACAATCACTCACTGCATGACTTCATCACCCATGCCGATCTCGATGCGCCGCTCGTGGTGGTTTGCTATCACGGCAATTCCAGCCAGAGCGCAGCCGCCTATCTGGTCGGCCAGGGCTTCAGCGATGTCTACAGCCTGGACGGAGGTTTCGAGCTGTGGCGTACGATCTATCCTGCGGAAACGTCGCAAAGCACTTCCGAATAATTTTTTATGTTCGCTCAAGCCCGCGTAATCCGCGGGCTTGAGCGATGGCGGACGAACGGTCTGCCATAACTTATTACGCATTCATCCTGTGCCTCTCCGATTCCGAACTATTCTTAGCCTCAGGCCATCCAAAACAGGGGAGAGCCGGTACACCGGCGCGCGGGTCATCGGGAGTAAGCTTTCAGAAGCCTGCATTCTGGAAGCATTCTGGGGGGTAAACGGCAGTTGGATTCCCAGCGGCTGGCCAGCATCGACTGATTGATCCGACACCGGCTCCACGTATCGAGCGAGGTGACGTCATGAGTATTTTTAGCCACTTCCAGCAACGTTTCGAGTCCACGCGGCAGGAGGAATACTCGCTGCAGGAATACCTCGAACTCTGCAAGCAGGACCGCAGCGCCTATGCATCGGCTGCGGAGCGTCTGTTGCTGGCCATCGGAGAACCGGAACTGCTGGACACCTCGACCAATTCGAGGCTCTCGCGGATCTTTTCCAACAAGGTGATTCGCCGCTATCCGGCCTTCGAAGACTTCCACGGGATGGAAGAATGCATCGACCAGATCGTGTCCTATTTCCGCCATGCCGCCCAAGGCCTGGAAGAGAAGAAGCAGATTCTCTATCTGCTCGGCCCGGTGGGTGGCGGTAAATCGTCCCTGGCCGAGAAACTCAAGCAACTGATCGAAAAAGTGCCCTTCTATGCCATCAAGGGCTCGCCAGTGTTCGAATCGCCCCTGGGGCTATTCAACGCCACCGAGGACGGCGCGATTCTCGAGGAGGATTTCGGCATCCCACGTCGGTACCTCAACACCATCATGTCACCATGGGCGACCAAGCGCCTGGCCGAGTTCGGTGGCGATATCAGCCAGTTCCGGGTGGTCAAGCTCTACCCATCGATCCTCAACCAGATCGCGGTGGCCAAGACCGAACCCGGAGATGAAAACAACCAGGACATTTCGGCACTGGTGGGCAAGGTCGATATCCGCAAGCTGGAAGAATTCCCACAGAACGACGCCGACGCCTACAGCTACTCGGGTGCATTGTGCCGGGCCAACCAGGGCCTGATGGAATTCGTCGAGATGTTCAAGGCGCCGATCAAAGTGCTGCACCCTTTGCTGACCGCCACCCAGGAAGGCAATTACAACAGCACCGAGGGCCTTGGAGCGATTCCGTTCAGCGGCATCCTGCTTGCCCACTCCAACGAGTCGGAATGGCATACCTTCCGCAACAACAAGAACAACGAAGCCTTCATCGACCGGATCTACATCGTCAAGGTGCCGTACTGCCTGCGTGTCACCGATGAGGTGAAGATCTACGACAAGCTGCTGTTCAACAGCTCCCTGTCCAAGGCCCATTGCGCTCCGGACACACTGAAGATGCTGGCGCAGTTCACCGTGCTGTCGCGCCTCAAGGAGCCGGAGAACTCCAACATCTATTCCAAGATGCGGGTGTATGACGGTGAAAACCTCAAGGACACTGATCCGAAGGCCAAGTCGATCCAGGAATACCGTGACAACGCCGGTGTCGACGAAGGGATGAACGGGCTGTCCACACGCTTCGCGTTCAAGATCCTGTCCAAGGTCTTCAACTTCGACCCTCACGAGATTGCCGCCAACCCGGTACACCTGCTGTACGTGCTGGAACAGCAGATCGAGCAGGAACAATTCCAGGCCGAAACCCGTGAGCGCTATCTGCGTTTTCTCAAGGAATACCTGGCGCCGCGTTATATCGAATTCATTGGCAAGGAGATCCAGACCGCTTACCTGGAGTCCTACAGCGAATACGGCCAGAACATCTTCGACCGCTACGTGCTGTACGCAGACTTCTGGATCCAGGACCAGGAATATCGCGATCCGGAAACCGGTGAAATCCTTAACCGCGTTGCGCTCAACGAGGAGTTGGAAAAGATCGAGAAACCCGCTGGCATCAGCAATCCGAAGGATTTCCGCAACGAAATCGTCAACTTCGTGTTGCGCGCCCGGGCCAACAACAACGGCAAGAATCCGACCTGGCTCAGCTATGAAAAGCTGCGAGTGGTCATCGAGAAGAAAATGTTCTCCAACACCGAGGATCTGTTGCCGGTCATCAGCTTCAATGCCAAGGCCAGCAAGGAGGACCAGCAAAAACACAACGACTTCGTCACACGCATGGTTGAACGTGGCTACACAGACAAACAGGTACGACTGCTCTCCGAGTGGTATCTGCGGGTCCGGAAATCGCAGTGAAGCAGTGAAGCAGCGGCAGGCTTCAAGCCACGAGCTGCAGGGGCGCTCTACGCCCTTGCGCTCCCGGCTTGCAGCCTGAAGCTGAGAACTTGAAGCTGCCCGGAGGGCTCCTCATGAGCTACGTGATCGACCGACGCCTCAATGGCAAGAACAAGAGCACGGTGAACCGCCAGCGGTTTCTGCGGCGTTACCGTGACCATATCAAGAAGGCCGTCGAAGAGGCGGTCAGCCGCCGCTCCATTACCGACATGGAGCACGGTGAACAGATCAGCATTCCCGGCCGCGATATCGACGAGCCGGTGCTTCATCATGGGCGCGGCGGCAAGCAGACTGTCGTGCACCCTGGCAACAAGGAATTTACCAGCGGCGAGCATATCCCCCGCCCACCGGGTGGAGGCGGCGGCCGAGGCCCCGGCAAGGCCGGAAACTCGGGCGAAGGCATGGACGAGTTCGTCTTCCAGATCACTCAGGAGGAATTCCTCGAATTCATGTTCGAGGACCTGGAACTGCCGAATCTGGTCAAACGCAACCTGACCGGCACGGACACCTTCAAGACCGTGCGCGCCGGTATCAGCAACGAAGGCAATCCATCGCGGATCAACATCATCCGCACCCTGCGTTCGGCCCACGCCCGGCGCATCGCGCTGTCCGGCAGCAGCAGGACGAAACTGCGGGAGGTGAAGGAAGAACTGGCCCGCTTGAAACGCGAAGAACCCGACAACTTCGGCGATATTCAAGAACTGGAAGCGGAAATCGAGAAACTCAGCGCACGCATTCACCGCGTACCGTTCCTCGACACCTTTGACCTGAAATACAACCTCTTGGTCAAGCAGCCCAATCCCAGCTCCAAGGCGGTGATGTTCTGCCTGATGGACGTTTCCGGCTCCATGACCCAGGCCACCAAGGACATCGCCAAGCGCTTCTTCATCCTCCTGTACCTGTTTCTCAAACGGAACTACGACAAGATCGATGTAGTGTTCATCCGCCACCACACCAGCGCCAGGGAAGTGGATGAAGAGGAGTTCTTCTATTCCAGGGAGACCGGCGGCACCATCGTCTCCAGCGCCCTGAAGCTGATGCAGGAGATCATGGCCGAACGCTACCCGGCCAATGAATGGAACATCTACGCAGCCCAGGCGTCCGACGGTGACAACTGGAACGACGACTCGCCGATCTGCCGTGACATCCTGATCAACCAGATCATGCCGTTCGTCCAGTACTACACCTATGTGGAAATCACCCCGCGGGAGCACCAGGCCCTGTGGTACGAATACGAACGCATCGCCGAAGCCTTTTCCGACACATTTGCCCAACAGCAATTGGTCTCGGCCGGGGATATCTACCCGGTCTTCCGTGAACTCTTCCAGCGCAGGTTAGTGACATGACCGCCAAAAAAGAGCAGAAACGCCAGCCAATCTCCACCGGCTCCGAATGGACGTTCGAGCTGATCCAGGCCTACGACCGCGAAATCAGCCGTATCGCGGATCGTTATGCCCTCGACACCTACCCCAACCAGATCGAGGTGATCACCGCCGAACAGATGATGGACGCCTACGCGTCAGTCGGCATGCCGCTGGGTTATCACCACTGGTCCTACGGCAAGCATTTTCTGAGCACCGAGAAATCCTACACTCGTGGCCAGATGGGGCTGGCCTACGAGATCGTGATCAACTCCGATCCATGCATCGCCTACCTGATGGAAGAAAACACTATCTGCATGCAGGCGCTGGTGGTGGCACACGCCTGCTATGGCCATAACAGCTTCTTCAAGGGCAATTACCTGTTCCGCACGTGGACCGACGCCAGTTCGATCATCGATTACCTGGTGTTCGCCAAGCAGTACATCATGCAATGCGAGGAACGCCATGGCATCGACGCGGTGGAGGACCTCCTGGACTCCTGCCATGCCTTGATGAACTACGGGGTGGATCGCTACAAAAGGCCATATCCGATCTCTGCCGAAGAAGAACGGCGGCGCCAGAAGGACCGCGAAGAACACCTGCAGAAGCAGATCAACGACCTGTGGCGGACCATTCCCAAGGGCGCCGACAAGTACAGCGAGAAGGACAACGCACGCTTCCCGGCCGAACCCCAGGAAAACATTCTCTACTTCATCGAAAAGCACGCACCGCTGCTGGAACCGTGGCAACGGGAAATCGTGCGCATCGTGCGCAAGATTGCCCAGTATTTCTATCCACAGCGCCAGACGCAGGTCATGAACGAAGGCTGGGCCACGTTCTGGCACTACACCCTGATGAACGACCTGTACGACGAAGGGCTGGTTACCGACGGCTTCATGATGGAGTTCCTGACTTCTCATACGAGCGTGGTGTTCCAGCCTGGTTTCGACAGCCCCTATTACAGCGGCATCAACCCTTACGCACTGGGCTTTGCCATGTACCGCGATATCCGCCGCATGTGCGAGAACCCCACCGAAGAGGACCGTCGCTGGTTCCCTGAAATTGCCGGTTCGGACTGGCTGTCCACCCTGAAGTTCGCCATGAGCAGCTTCAAGGACGAGAGCTTCATCCTGCAATACCTCTCGCCCAAGGTGATCCGCGACATGAAGCTGTTCAGCATCCTCGATGATGATCAGAAGGATGACCTGGTGGTGCCCGCCATCCACGATGAAAGTGGCTATCGGATCATCCGTGAGACCCTGGCTGCGCAGTACAACCTGGGTAATCGCGAACCCAACGTGCAGATCTACAGCATCGACCGTCGAGGAGACCGCTCGCTGACCCTGCGCCATCAGGCACACAACCGTAAACCGCTGGGCGATTCGACCGATGAAGTGCTCAAGCACCTGCACCGCCTATGGGGCTTCGACATCCACCTGGAAACCCTGCAGGGTGACCAGGTAATGAAAACCCACCACGTACCACCCAGGAGCGAGCAAACCGAGGGGGACTACGGCCGCCTGGACCTGGCTGTCATTCATCTTTGATTTCGTTTTCCACCTCCGAAGACCGGGCGCAAGGGTTATCCTGTCGGGTCAACGGAGGTTTTTTATGCAGATCTATAAAGTCGGCGGCGCGGTGCGCGATCGCTTGCTGGGCATTCCCGTCACGGACATCGACCGGGTCGTGGTGGGAGCCACCGCCGAGGAAATGCTCGCCAAGGGATTTCGTCCCGTGGGGGCTGACTTCCCAGTCTTCCTGGACCCGAAAACGGGAGAGGAATACGCCCTCGCCCGCACCGAACGCAAAAACGGCCGCGGCTATGGCGGCTTCGTGTTCCACGCCAGCCCGGACGTGACGCTCGAGCAAGACCTGATTCGCCGGGACCTGACTATCAACGCCATGGCCGAGGACGATAACGGCCATGTGTTCGACCCCTACCACGGCCAGCGCGACCTCGAAGCTCGGGTGCTCCGTCACGTTTCCCCCGCATTCGCCGAGGACCCTCTCCGAGTCCTGCGAGTGGCCCGCTTTGCCGCACGCTATGCCCCGCTGGGCTTCAAAGTGGCGGACGAAACTCTCGAACTGATGCGCCAGCTAAGCGAATCCGGAGAGTTGGAGGCATTGACGGCCGAGCGTAGTTGGAAGGAAATTTCCCGCGCGCTCATGGAACATCAGCCTCAGGTATTCATCCAGGTGTTGCGCGACTGCACGGCCCTCAGGGTCCTGATGCCCGAGGTGGACGCGCTGTTTGGCGTACCGCAGCCTGAGGCCCATCATCCGGAAATCGATACCGGCGCGCACACGTTGAGCGTGCTGGAGCAGGCCGCTCGACACCGACAACCACTGACGGTCCGCTGGGCATGCCTGTTACACGACCTGGGAAAAGGACTTACGCCCGAACACGAATGGCCAAGACACATCGCCCATGAACACAAGGGGCTGAAGCCGATCAAAGCGCTCAACGAGCGCTTCAAGGCGCCACGCGATTGCCAGGAACTGGCGCTGCTGGTTGGGCAATACCATACCCATGGCCATCGCGCGCTTGAATTGAAAGCGTCCACCTTGCTCGAGCTGTTGCAGAGTTTCGACGTTTACCGCCGACCACAACGCTTCGAGGAATTCATTGCCGCCTGTGAAATGGATGCGCGGGGGCGCAAAGGGCTGGAAGACAGAAGTTATCCACAGGCGGATTACCTGCGGGGCGCAGCAGCCGCTGCCCGTGGAGTGGCGGTGCAACCATTGCTGGAAAAAGGCTTCAAGGGGCCGGAGCTGGGTGAGGCGATCAAGCGCGAGCGTCTCAAGGCACTGAAAGCCTACAAGGAAGCGGCGAGCTGAAGGAAGCGTGATGGCAAGTTGGATTGGCCCTGCAGCCATCTATCGCAATCAGGCGCGCTCCCCACGATGGATCTCGCTTGAACACCTGACCGGTATCATCCGAGAAGATCGATGTGAGAACGTGCGGACGATAACGACGTTCGCTTCACAGCATGGTCGACGGCGTAAGCTGCTGGCCTCGCCATTCGAAAGCCACCGGTGCCAGCACCTGATCGATCTGGGCTTCTTCCCACAGAATGGCGAAGCTCTTGCCTACGCCCGGATGTATCCGATTCGGCGCCATCAGCGATAAAGGCCACAAGACGAAGGCGTTCTTGAGGATTTCCGCGCGCGGCAGGATCAGCCCGTCGAAGTTGCCCACCTGCTCGCCATACAACAGCACGTCGATATCCAGCGGCAGCCCCTTGCGATCCGGCGCATAACGACCATTGTCCGCCTCGATGAACTTGAGACGACGATCCAGCTCCATCAGCGGCAGATCCGTGAAGGCCGACACGACAAAATTGAAGAATGGCCCGCTCTTGATGCCCACTGGCTGGCTTTCGAACACTGCCGAACAGCGAATGTCCACCAGGAAGCCCGCAAGGGCTTCAAGCCCGGCTCGCAAATGGGCTTCACGCTCGATATTGCTGCCGAGCCCGAGAAAAACCTGTGTCAGCGACATCCGCGCTCGATCTCCACGCCAACGCCGCTGGCCGCCGGAACGGCACCAGGCTTGGTGACCTTCAGACGCAGCCAGGTAATCTTGAACTCGTCCATCAGCTCCTGGGCCAAGCGTTCGGCAAACGTCTCGACCAGCTGGAACCGGGCCTGTCCGGCAAATGCCTGGATGCGTGACGATACGCTGGCGTAATCGAGTGCCAGGCTCAGGTCATCGCCGGCAGCGGCCGGACGATTATCCCAGGCGAAACTCAGATCAAGCCGCAGGCACTGTCGGATGTCTCGCTCCCAGTCGTAGGCACCAATTACCGTGTCGACTTCCAGGCCCTCGATAAACACTCTGTCCAAGCACTCTTCTCCGCAGCACGACAAGGGCGCAATGCGCCGTTAGAATCAGGGCGTCCTCGCCCGGAATAGTTAGCATGTTTTGGTTACTGGCGATCCTCGCCTACCTGCTCGGCTCGCTGTCCTTCGCCATTTTGCTCAGCCGCCTGACGGGTCGCCCCGATCCGCGAACGAGTGGTTCAGGCAATGCCGGTGCCACCAACATGCTGCGCCTGGCCGGACGCAAGCTTGCCATCCTGACCCTGCTCGGCGACCTCTGCAAAGGTCTTGTACCGGTCCTGATCGCCAGCCTTGCAGGGCTTTCCCTGGAGCAACAGGCCTGGATCGGTGTCTGCGCGGTCATCGGCCACCTGTTCCCGCTGTACTTCCGCTTTCGCGGCGGCAAGGGTGTCGCCACCGCCGCCGGGATGTTGCTGGGTCTCTACCCGCCCGCCGCCTTGCTGGCCGTTTCGGCCTGGCTACTGATGTTCTACCTGACCCGCACCAGCTCACTGGCCGCACTGATCGCCACACCATTGACCCTGCCGCTGCTGGCCTGGCAGGAACCGGCGGCCCTGTTGCCCATGACAGCGCTCGTGGCGCTGATCGTCTGGCGCCATCGGGGCAATCTACGCGACCTCTTCGCCGGGCGCGAACGGCATTTTTAAATGACGCTTCACAGGGGCGACAACTGCTCCATGGGCCAGCGCGCCTGCACGCTGATCGCCAGGCTTTCCTGCTGGCCGGCCTGCAGTCGCTGGCATCCAGCAAAAGCGATCATCGCGCCGTTATCGGTGCAGAACTGCGGCCGCGCGTAGTAAACGTCGCCCTTCATGTCGCCGAGCATTTTCTCCAACGAGAGCCGCAAGGCCTTGTTCGCACTGACTCCACCGGCGATCACCAGGCGCTTGAGCCCGGCCTGCTTCAGGGCGCGCTTGCACTTGATGGTCAAAGTCTCCACCACGGCCTGCTGGAACGCCAGCGCGATGTCGCAACGGGCTTGCTCACTGTCGTCCCCGGCGCCAACGCATTGTTGCCAGGTATTCAAGGCAAAGGTCTTCAAGCCGCTGAAACTGAAATCCAGTCCGGGTCGGTCGCACATCGGGCGCGGGAAAACGAAACGCCCCTCCACGCCCTGAGCCGCAAGCCGGGCGATTTCAGGGCCGCCAGGATAATTCAGGCCCATCATCTTCGCGGTCTTGTCGAAAGCCTCACCGGCCGCGTCGTCCAGGGATTCGCCCAACAGCTCGTATCGACCGATGCCGTCGACCCGGACCAACTGCGTATGACCGCCGGAGACCAACAAAGCGACGAACGGAAACTCCGGCGGCTGCGCCTCCAGCATCGGCGCCAGCAGGTGGCCTTCCATATGATGCACACCCAGGGCCGGCACCCCCCAGGCAAAGGCCAGTGCCTGGGCGCATGAGGCGCCCACCAGCAAGGCCCCCACCAGGCCGGGACCGGCGGTGTAGGCCACGGCGTCGATCTCGGTTGGGGCGCAGTCGGCTTCGGCCAGGACCTGGCGAATCAAGGGCAGCATGCGCTTGACATGATCACGGGACGCCAGCTCCGGCACCACGCCACCATAGGCACGATGCAGATCGATCTGGCTGAACAGCGCATCGGCCAGCAGGCCGCGTTCGCTGTCGTAAAGCGCGACGCCGGTTTCGTCGCAGGAAGTTTCTAATCCCAGTACTAGCATGGGTTTGCGCCTTGTGGAGGCTGAATTCGAAGGCGCGCATAATAGTCGCCGCGTGGTGCCCCGACCAGCGGTTTTCGATCAGAGGCTTTGCATTCCGAGCGTTGAGGGGTTAACATCCGCAACCCTTAAAAACCGACGTCTTCAAGTGCTCTTTTGCCGCGAGGATGTTGACCCCGGTAATGAATGAAGGTAGCTCTGGATGCCAGCCGTCAAAGTAAAAGAGAACGAACCCTTCGACGTAGCTCTGCGTCGTTTCAAGCGCTCCTGCGAAAAAGCCGGTGTTCTGGCTGAAGTTCGTAGCCGCGAATTCTACGAGAAGCCGACTTCCGAGCGTAAGCGCAAAGCAGCAGCTGCTGTTAAGCGTCACGCCAAGAAAGTTCAGCGCGAACAGCGCCGCGCCGTACGTCTGTACTGATACACAGACGTTCGTAGCAAGCTTCTGCCAAGCCCGGCCCTCAAGCCGGGCTTATGGCATTTGCGGAACAACGCTTGAGTTTCATCGTCAAAGCCGCAGACGCGACCGAGACAACTGCTTTACCGCGTCAGACCTGGCTTTTTGGCCAGCGGTGCACGTCTCTCCTGACGAGCCTTCCGAGGCTACTGACGAGCACACCCTGATTCCTCTAACGACGATCAGCCCAAGGCACCTGCTTGCGTGCCCGCTCCATGAGCTATCCGAGGCCTGACCGGCCGTTACCGGACTCAGCGCAATATTATTCAGACCGTCGAATACTGACAGTAATTAACGTCAGTGGATTATCGGCAGATACACTTCCCGACAGCAATGACGCAGATGACCCGGTCGAGCCACCGCTTCAACAGTGCCTCTAGATCTTGAACCGGTTGCGCCTGCCGATTTCGGGGCCTTATTTCACGCAGTGACGACGAGAACGCCATGGCCGGGTTGATTCCCCAGAGCTTTATTGACGACCTCCTGAACCGCACCGACATTGTCGACGTGGTCAGCTCTCGCCTGCAGATGAAGAAAGCCGGCAAGAACTACACTGCCTGCTGCCCGTTCCACAAAGAAAAGACCCCTTCCTTCAGCGTCAGTCCCGACAAGCAGTTCTACTATTGCTTCGGCTGCGGTGCTGGCGGCAATGCCCTCGGCTTCATCATGGACCACGACAACCTGGATTTCCCCCAGGCGGTCGAAGAACTGGCCAAAGCCGCTGGCATGGAGATTCCTCGGGAGGAAAGCGGTCGAGCGCGCAAGCCGCGTCAACCAACGGATTCACCGCTGTACCCCTTGCTGACCGCCGCGGCCGACTTCTACCGCCAGGCCCTCAAAAGCCATCCGGCTCGCAAGGCCGCCGTGGATTACCTCAAGGGCCGCGGCCTGACTGGCGAAATCGCCCGGGACTTCGGCCTCGGCTTCGCCCCGCCCGGCTGGGACAACCTGTACAAGCACTTGAGCAGCGACACGCTCCAGCAGCGCGCCATGATCGACGCGGGCCTGCTGATCGAGAATGCCGAGACCGGCAAGCGCTACGACCGCTTCCGCGATCGGGTAATGTTTCCGATCCGTGATACTCGGGGACGAATCATCGCCTTTGGGGGCCGTGTCCTGGGCGACGACAAGCCCAAGTACCTGAACTCGCCGGAAACTCCGGTATTCCATAAGGGCCAGGAGCTCTATGGCCTGTATGAGGCGCGCAAGAACAATCGCAACCTCGACGAGATCATTGTCGTGGAAGGCTACATGGACGTTATCGCCCTGGCTCAGCAAGGCCTGCGCAATGCCGTGGCGACCCTGGGAACAGCCACCAGCGAAGAGCACATGAAACGCCTCTTTCGCGTGGTGCCCAGTGTGCTGTTCTGCTTCGACGGCGACCAGGCCGGCCGCAATGCCGCCTGGCGCGCACTGGAAGCGACATTGCCGAGCCTGCAGGATGGCCGCCGGGCGCGCTTTCTGTTTCTACCCGAGGGAGAGGACCCGGACACCCTGGTGCGTTCCGAAGGGACCGACGCCTTCCGCGCCAGGATCAACCAGCACGCACAACCATTGGCCGATTATTTTTTCCAGCAGTTGACCGAAGAAGCCGATCCGCGCTCCCTCGAAGGCAAGGCCCACATGGTCACGCTTGCAGCGCCGTTGATCGACAAGGTGCCCGGCGCCAACCTGCGCACGCTGATGCGCCAGCGGCTTACCGAAATCACCGGGCTCAGTAGCGAGACCGTCAGTCAGATGGCCCACAGCGTCCCACAGGAGGCGCCACCGGCTTATGACCCAGGCATCGATTACGACGCGATGCCGGATTTCGCCGACTATCATCAACCTCAACAGGACTACGCGCCGCAACAGGAATGGACGCCGAAGAAAACCGGCAGCGGTGGCAAGAAATGGGACAAGAAACACTGGGACAAGAACGGCAAGCGCGGTGATCGCGACCAGCCACGTGCCCCGCGCGTGCCGGCCGCCGTCGAACCTCCGACGCTGGCCGCCCTGCGCACCCTGCTGCATCACCCGCAACTGGCCGAAAAGGTCGAGGATGCGGGGCACTTCGCCGCCGAGGACCACAGCAACACGCAATTACTGGTCGCACTCCTTGAAGCCGTGCAGAAGAACCCCCGGTTGAACTCCTTCCAGTTAATCGCACGGTGGCACGGTACGGAGCAGGGGCGCTTGTTGAAGGCCTTGGCCGAAAAGGAATGGCTGATTGATGGAGATAACCTTGAACAACAGTTTTTCGACACCATTACTAGCTTGTCCGCCCGCCAACGCGAGCGAAACCTGGAGCAGCTTCTGCGAAAAGCTCGTCAGAGCGAGTTGACCAGCGAAGAGAAAAACCAATTGCGCGACTTACTCAGCCGCAATGTTTGCGCATCAAACCCGACCTCAACTGGCGCGTGAGGTCACAGCTCAGGTATAATCCTCGGCTTGTTTTTTGCCCGCCAAGACCTTCAGTGGATAGGGTGTTATGTCCGGAAAAGCGCAACAGCAGTCTCGTATCAAAGAGTTGATCCTATTGGGTCGTGAGCAGGGCTACCTGACTTACGCGGAGGTCAACGACCACCTGCCGGAGGATATTTCAGATCCGGAACAGGTGGAAGACATCATCCGCATGATCAACGACATGGGGATCAACGTATTCGAGGTTGCGCCAGATAAGGATGCCCTTATGCTGGCCGACGCCGATACCGACGAGGCGGCCGCGGAAGAAGCGGCAGCAGCGTTGGCGGCGGTCGAGACCGACATTGGTCGCACCACCGACCCCGTGCGCATGTACATGCGTGAAATGGGTACGGTAGAACTCCTCACACGCGAGGGCGAGATCGAAATCGCCAAGCGTATTGAAGAAGGCATCCGCGAAGTGATGGGCGCAATCGCGCACTTCCCTGGCACGGTTGACCATATTCTCTCCGAGTACACCCGCGTCACCACTGAAGGTGGTCGACTGTCCGACGTCCTGAGCGGCTATATCGACCCGGATGACGGCACCACGCCGCCCGCCGCCGAAGTACCGCCCCCCCTGGACGCGAAAGTCGACAAGGCCGACGACGACAGTGATGACGAGGACGCCGAAGCCAGCGAAGACGAGGAAGAGGCCGAAAGCGGTCCCGATCCGGTCATCGCCGCACAGCGTTTCGGCGCCGTGGCCGAGCAGATGGAAATCACTCGCAAGGCGCTGAAAAAGCACGGGCGTGACAACAAGCAGGCGATTGCCGAGCTGTTGGCGCTGGCTGAGCTGTTCATGCCGATCAAGCTGGTGCCCAAGCAATTCGAAGGCCTGGTCGAACGTGTTCGCAGTGCCCTGGATCGCTTGCGTCAGCAAGAGCGCGCGATCATGCAGCTGTGCGTTCGCGATGCCCGCATGCCGCGTGCCGACTTCCTGCGTCAGTTCCCTGGCCACGAAGTCGACGAGAGCTGGACCGATGCCCTGGCCAAAGGCAAGACCAAATACGCTGAAGCCATTGCCCGCCTGCAACCGGACATTATCCGTTGCCAGCAGAAATTGAGCGCGCTGGAGGCCGAAACCGGCCTGAGCATCGCCGAGATCAAGGATATCAACCGTCGCATGTCGATCGGTGAGGCCAAGGCCCGCCGCGCGAAGAAAGAGATGGTCGAAGCGAACCTTCGTCTGGTGATTTCCATCGCCAAGAAGTACACCAACCGCGGCCTGCAATTCCTCGACCTGATCCAGGAAGGCAACATCGGCCTGATGAAGGCGGTGGACAAGTTCGAATACCGTCGCGGCTACAAGTTCTCGACCTATGCCACCTGGTGGATCCGTCAGGCGATCACCCGCTCGATCGCCGACCAGGCCCGCACCATCCGTATCCCGGTGCACATGATCGAGACGATCAACAAGCTCAACCGCATTTCCCGGCAGATGTTGCAGGAAATGGGTCGCGAACCGACCCCGGAAGAGCTGGGCGAACGCATGGAAATGCCTGAGGACAAGATCCGCAAGGTACTGAAGATCGCCAAAGAGCCGATCTCCATGGAAACGCCGATCGGTGACGACGAAGACTCCCATCTGGGTGATTTCATCGAAGACTCCACCATGCAGTCTCCGATCGATGTCGCCACCGTCGAGAGCCTCAAGGAAGCGACTCGCGAAGTACTCTCCGGCCTCACCGCCCGGGAAGCCAAGGTACTGCGCATGCGCTTCGGGATCGACATGAATACCGACCACACCCTTGAGGAGGTCGGTAAGCAGTTCGACGTGACCCGTGAGCGGATTCGCCAGATCGAAGCCAAGGCGTTGCGCAAGTTGCGCCACCCGACGCGAAGCGAGCACCTGCGCTCCTTCCTCGACGAGTGACCCTGGAAAACCCCGGCCCTGCCGGGGTTTTTTTCATGTGCAGATAAAATCCCCTCCGTTACGCCCCCTACCCTGTTGCCCGTCTACACTCGAAACATCCTCCCCAAAATCATGACGAGACCGTGATGCCCAGACTGACGGCCATGCTCTTGCTGTCATTGTTGACCTGGACCGCAACGGCTGGCGCGTTGACGCTCACCGACGAAGAGCTGCGCTGGCTCAAGGACCATCCCAACCTGCGCCTGGGCGTGGATGCGTCATGGCCACCGTTCGAGTTTCGCGACGACCAAGGCCGCTATCAAGGACTGGCCGCTGATTACGTCGACGTCATCCGGGAGCGGCTCGCCGTCACGCTCACGCCCATCGAGCCAGCCAGCTGGACCGCCGTGCTGGAGCAGGTGGCACAGGGCAAGATCGACCTGCTACCGGGCATCATGTCCACCCCGGAGCGCCAGAATTACCTGGCTTTCACGCGGCCCTACCTCGACTTCCCGATAGTGATCCTGTCCCACCGCGGCGGAGCCCAGCCTCATGATCTCCAGGATCTGTATGGGTTGAAAATCGCCGTCGTGGAAAACTATGCCCCTCACGAACTGCTACGCAACCATCATCCCGACCTGAATCTGGTGGCGCTGCCTAACGTCAGCTCAGCCCTGCAGGCCCTGGCAACCGACCAGGTGGATGCTGTGGTGGGCGACCTGGCGTCCAGTGTCTGGAGCCTGCGCCAGCTCAAGCTGGAAGGGCTATATGTCAGCGGCGAGACCCCTTATCGCTATCAATTGGCGATGGCCGTTCCGCGTGACAACAAGATACTGGTCAGCATCCTGGACAAGGTCATCGCGGACATGAGCCCGGCCGAAGTCAGTGAAATCCAGGAAAAGTGGATCGGCAACGTACGCGATTATCGACAGCTCTGGTCGGACCTGCTGTTCTACGGCTTGCCCGGGGTGCTGATCCTGGTCGGCATTCTCGCCGTGGTGATCCGCATCAACCGTCGCCTCAGCTCGGAGATCGCCCGCCGAGTCGAACTGGAACAGGAGCTGCGCAGCAGCGAATACCACTACCGCGGCCTGGTGGAGAGCCTTTCGGCGATAGCCTGGGAAGCCAGGGTCAGCGATTTCACCTACAGCTACGTGTCGCCCCACGCCGAAGACCTGCTCGGCTATCCCTTGGCCCATTGGTTGATCCCGGGGTTCTGGCGCAACATCATTCATCCCGCCGACCTGATCCGCGCCCAGACTTATTGCGACCAGGAGGTACTCGCCGGCCGCGACCATTGCATCGATTACCGAGTGATCACCGCCGATGGCCGCTGCCTGTGGGTTCGGGATATTGTCAGCTTGATCCAGCACGGCCACGAACCGGTGATGCGCGGACTGATGATCGACATCAGTGAAGCCAAGCGCACCGAGGAGGCGCTGCGATTCTCGGAACAGAAATTCGCGTCGGTATTCAGGCAGTGCCCGGACATCCTGGTGATCGCGCGCCTGATGGATGGATGCCTGCTGGAGGTCAACAAGGCCTTCGAGGAACAGATCGGCCTGGGTGCCGAAGATGTCGTAGGCCAGACCGCGACCGAACTGAACATCTGGGGCATCCAGGGCGTCGGCCCGGGCCTGCTGCAGCGTTTGCAGGCCGGCAGCATCCGTAACCTGGAGATGCCCTTTCGCCGTAGCAACGGCCAGGTATTCACCGGCCTGATCTCCGCCGAACCCTTCGATCTCGACACGACGCCGGCCCTGGTCGTGGTGGTGCGTGACATCAGCCAGCTCAAGCAAACCCAGCAACAACTGCAGATTTCCGAGGAGAAATTCGCCAAGGCCTTCCATGCCTCACCCGACGGCCTGTTGCTGTCCCGCCAGAGCGACGGCCTGCTGATTGAGGTCAATGAAGGTTTCAGTCGTATCACTGGCTTCAACAGCGCGCTATCGGTGGACCGCTCGACCCTGGACCTGGGTATCTGGGTCAACCTCAACGAACGCAAGCAGATGCTCGACCTGCTGCAGCGGGATGGTTTCGTGAGGGATTTCAGTTGCCATATTCGTCGCAACGACGGGCAGATAAGACTGTGTGAGGTGTCCAGCCGCCCACTGCCGATCGGCAACGAGGACTGCATGCTGACCATCGCCCGGGACATCACCGAACGCCACCTGATGCAGGAAAAACTGCAGCAGGCCGCCACGGTGTTCGAAAGCACGGCAGAAGGCGTGTTGATCACCGATACACAGCAACACATCAGCGCCGTGAACCGCGCCTTCACCGAGATCACGGGCTATAGCGAAACCGAGGCCCTGGGCCATACGCCGCGCTTATTGGCTTCTGGCCTGCACGACAGCGCGTTCTATGCCGCCATGTGGCATCAACTGACGGCGGAAGGGCATTGGCAGGGAGAGATTTCCAACCGGCGCAAGAACGGCGAGTTGTACCCCAGTTGGCTCACCATCAGCGCAGTACGCAATCGTGATCAGCAAATCACCCATTTCGTGGCGGTATTCGCTGACATCTCCAGCCTCAAGCATGCCCAGGCCAAACTCGACTACCAGGCCCACCACGACCCTCTCACCGGGCTGCCGAATCGCACGCTGTTCGAAAGCCGTTTGCTCACGGCCTTGAACAGCCAGCAGGAAAATGGCGGTCAGGGCGCGGTGCTGTTTCTGGACCTGGACCGCTTCAAGCACATCAACGACAGCCTCGGGCATCCGGTCGGCGACCTGCTGCTCAAGGGCATTGCCGTACGCCTGCGCGAGCAGTTGCGGGACATCGACACCGTGGCGCGGCTGGGCGGCGACGAGTTCATCATCCTGCTCCCGGGGCTGCAGCAACCCAGCGACGCCGAACACATCGCCATGAAGCTGCTGAATTGTTTCGCCGCGCCGTTCCAGGCCGGCGAGCACGAATTTTTCATCAGCGCCAGCATCGGCACCAGCCTTTATCCCCAGGACGGTTGCGATGTCGCCACGCTGGTCAAGAACGCCGATGCGGCCATGTATCGCTCCAAGGCCAAGGGTCGCAACCGGGTGGAAAGCTATACCCGCGACCTCACCGCCCAGGCCAGCGAACGCGTGGCCCTGGAACACGAGCTGCGGCGGGCCATCGAGCGCAGCGAGTTGTCGTTGTCCTTCCAGCCCAAGATCAGCCTCGCCGACAACCGACTGGTAGGTGCCGAGGCATTGATTCGTTGGACTCACCCCACATTCGGCGATGTGCCTCCAGAGCACTTCATTCCCCTGGCGGAGGAGAACGGGATGATCCTGCAAATCGGCGATTGGGTGCTGGAACACGCCTGCCGGCAGCTGTGTGAATGGAACCGCTCCTGCGAGAGCTTCGGCCCGCTTTCGGTGAACCTCGCCGGGGCCCAGCTGCGCCAACCCAACCTGCTGGGACGCATCGAGCAATTGCTGCGGGAGCACCATCTCAAGCCCGGCCTGTTGCAACTGGAAATTACCGAAAACTTCATCATGAGCCAGGCCGAAGAAGCCCTGACGGTCCTGCACCAGCTGAAGAAGCTTGGCGTTCAACTGGCCATCGATGACTTCGGCACGGGCTATTCCTCCCTGAGCTACCTCAAGCGCCTGCCATTGGACATCCTCAAGATCGACCAGTCCTTCGTCCGCGGCCTGCCCGACGACCCCCACGATGTGGCCATCGTACGAGCAATCATTGCCCTGGGCCGCAGCATGCAGTTCTCCATCATCGCCGAAGGCGTCGAAACCCTGGCCCAGCAGCAATTCCTGGCCGAAGAAGGCTGTGAGCAGATCCAGGGCTACATCATCAGCCTCCCCCTCTGCGCCGAAGAGTTCGCCGCGACGTTTCTACGCATGACCGTATCGGATTTTTCGGATAGCACAGCCGAGAAACCGTCGCTATAATCCGCGGCCTACTGAGGGCCTATAGCTCAGTCGGTTAGAGCAGAGGACTCATAATCCTTTGGTCCACGGTTCGAGTCCGTGTGGGCCCACCAACTTGAAAGCCGCGCATTGCGCGGCTTTCGCGTTTCCGGCGTTCGGCTTTCGAGGCTTCGTCGCATTCCGGCTCGGCCTGATTCGCCCTCAGAATGTCCACACCCGTTTTTCGAAAAAAGCCATCTTCCCGGCATTGTCCGGGGATGGCTCGATCAACCACTATAGATCCCTCGACGGCCTACCCTTTCAACGAGACTGCCATCATCGCCACGCCTACCCTCCCCCGACTTTTCCTTGAGCTGTTCTGGCAACTCGGCATCCTCTTGGTGCCTGGGTTTTTCGTCGCCCTGATGCCTCCCGCGCTGGCGTTCCTGGCGGTGCTGCTCTTCGGTTTGCTCATGGGCCTCGCGGCGCGCCTGGGTCGCTTATCGATTGGGCGGGGTCTTGCGCGGTTGATGATCAGCGCCGTGTTCGGCCTTGGTTTCAGCGTGGGCAGGGCGCTGCCCGAGGTGTGGGGCATCATCGCGGCCATCGTCATCATTTTCGCTGGGCTCGCTTGCGTAAGCACCTGGGAGCGACGGCTTGGCCTGGCAGCGAAGTCCGTCACCGGGCCGAGCGCCTGGGGAGGGGCCGAGCCGACCCAAACCCCGGAGGGCGAGCCGATACGGACGTTCAACCAGGGGGAAATCGCCATGGGTGGCCCCACCTATTGCGACTACCTGTTCCCCGATGGCGTACTCCTGCAAGGCCTTGGCTCCTCGGCGCTGTTTTCCAGCGATGGACGTTACTTCGCGGCGACAGTGCCGTCCCGGCAGCGCTGGGGGCTGGTGGTCCTGGATCGTCAGCAGCGCCAGCTGTATCGCTGCGACAACAGTGAGTTCTGGGAACTGGACGCCTTGGACCTCGACGGACTGAGCGGCCGTTACAACCCGTTGGTGGATAACAGCGCTCGCCAAAGTCGACTCGATGAGTTGTTGCAGACCGCCAGTAGGGTCGATCTGGTCCCCATGGCCGACCTTTGGCTGGAGTGGGACCCAAACGACATCGTGCGTACCTTCCAGCGGCGCTCGGCGAATGGACAGCACTGCCTGGCAGGCAGCCTCTCCCTGCCCTCGACGTTTCGCGACCTGCCACAGCCATTGGAGCCACTGCTTTCTCCACGCTACACCATCAGCATCGACGGGCACCCCTGCGGCTTGATCATGGCCGCCGATGCCCCGCTGGTGTGGAGCTCCGACCAGCGCGCCCTGGTGTGCAAGGCCCGGGAGCAGCCCGACAGCCGGGATGGCGACCGATACTGGTTGTGGCATGAGGACCAGGGCTGGCGAGCGCTCCCCGCCCCCTGGATAGGCAGTGACGCAGAACCCTCTTTTTATTGGTACGAGGTGTCGAGCCTCGATGCAAATCATGTGCGTATCGCGTCATACCTAGACTATCCTCGCCCAGGCTCCGGCCGCCACGGCTACCGCCTCGACAGCATTCACAGCGATACCGACATCCAGGCCGGCCACGACGCCCAGGGTCGTGTGCAAGTCGCTGAATTCCAATTGACCCGCACCACCATCGCGATGCCGCTGGACAGCCAGGGGCGACGAGGCGATTCGTTCATCGAAACGCAGCCCCTGCAGGACGGTGTGCCTGCCCAGTTGATCTGGCTTGGCGACAGCCAAGAAGGTCTCGGAGCCTACCGCTGCCAGATCGGCGACTGGCAATTGCCGGGGCGCTGGCGGCTGGATCACCGGGTCTGCGGCTGCGGACGCTATCTGGCACTGCTGCCCTTTACCGAGTCGACACCCCTGGCTACCCATGCGGTAGTGGTCGATGTGAAGGATCGCCGCCTGATGGAAGGCCCCGGAATGTGGGCGGCCCGAATACTTGATTTTCGTGATGGACGGCTGAGCCTGGCAGTGGTTGCCGGTGCGCTCGACGAGGGCCTGGAAAGCACTGCACTGCGACGTTTCAACCGCCCTGCGCCGCCCATCGGCGATGACCCTGGGTTCTTTCTCCCCAACGACCGCTACCGGCTGTTCTACAACACAGTGGAGCTGCAGGTGACCGATTCGCAGCTATCCAGCGTGGCCCCTTGGCGCCTGGTGGATCGTCCGCAAGTTGCCAATGCCGACGGCGATTTCATCCAGCCCGCACCCGATCACCAAGATGCCGCCTGGTTGTTCGGCAGCGAGACGGAATATGCCGACAGTTGGGTACGAGCCGATACGCCTCGGCTCGCAGGCCATCTGTTGACGGCGTCCGGCTGCGCCTTGACCGACCTGGCGCCTTCGATGATCTGGTCGAAGGATGGCCGCTATCTGGCCCTGACCTCCCTCAGGACGGATGTGACCGAGCTCTGCGCAAGCTACCGGGGCTGGCAATTGCTGCTGCTCGATGTCCAGGCGCACAGTTTGCGAGTGCATGGACAATGGCTGGGCAACCGCCCACTGTTCGAAGGGTTCGACCAAGACCGGTTGCAGGTACGCTGCTTCGAGCGGGATTGGGCAGCCGAAGGGGACGACGATGCAGGTTCGGTCCAGGTCTATTCCCTGGAAAGCTTGCTGCAATCGCCTGCGGAGCAACTGGTCTGCGAGGACGGTTTCTGGCTTCGGGCTTCGCAAGTCCATCTGGCACCGGCCTGGCGAGCACTGACTCGGCCAGCCATTGGCTATTTCGAGCACAAGAGCCTGTAACATGCCCACCATCGATACCCGCACCGGAGCCCACCTTGCCTGACACCCGCCCTCCCGTCCTCGACGAAATCGACCGCCAATTGATCGCGGCCCTGCAGATCAACGCCCGGGAAAGTGTCGCCATGCTTGCCCGGCAGTTGGGCATCGCCCGCACTACCGTGACCTCGCGGCTGGCGCGGCTGGAAAAGACCAGGGTGATCACCGGGTACGGTGTACGCCTGGGGCAGCGGGTGGTCGATGGAGGATTGCAGGCTTATGTCGGTATCAAAGTGCAGCCACGCTCGGGCAAGGATGTTCTGCGCCGCTTGAGTGCCATGGCCCAGGTCCAGCAGCTGTGCGCAGTCAGTGGCGAATTCGACTACGTGGCCTGGCTGCGCACGGACTCACCGGAGCAGCTGGATCAATTGCTGGACCAGATCGGTGGCGTGGATGGGGTTGAAAAAACCACCACCTCGATCATCCTCAGCAGCAAGATCGATCGGGGCCAACCGGTCTGAAGCCCTCGCCTCTTCGAAGCTTTTTCGTCATTAGCTTCTCTTAACTCGTCAGAATGACTGGACAGCGCTCAAAACGACGACACATTGCGTCTTATTAACGTGTTTCACGCTCTCTAGAATGGCTGCCATCTTTCCTATACTCAGATGCGATACCGCGTCGAGTCGCCATCAAGGTCAGCCATGAACAAGAACAATCGCCACCCCGCAGACGGCAAGAAACCCATCACCATTTTCGGACCGGACTTCCCCTTCGCCTTTGACGACTGGATCGAGCATCCGGCCGGCCTGGGCAGTATTCCGGCCCACAACCTGGGGGCTGAAGTGGCGATCGTCGGTGCCGGCATCGCCGGGCTGGTGGCGGCCTATGAACTGATGAAGCTTGGCCTCAAACCCGTGGTCTATGAGGCTTCGAAAATGGGCGGGCGCCTGCGCTCCCAGGCATTCAACGGTGCCGAAGGCGTGATCGCCGAGCTGGGCGGCATGCGCTTTCCGGTGTCGTCCACCGCGTTCTACCACTATGTCGACAAGCTGGGCCTGGAGACCAAGCCCTTCCCCAACCCACTGACCCCAGCCTCCGGCAGCACCGTCATCGACCTGGAGGGCCAGACCTACTACGCAGAAAAAATGGCGGATCTTCCTGCGTTGTTCCAGGAAGTGGCCGACGCCTGGGCCGATGCATTGGAGGACGGCTCGCGCTTCAGCGAGATCCAGCAGGCCATTCGCGACCGCGACGTGCCACGCCTGAAGGAGTTGTGGAATACCCTGGTGCCTCTCTGGGACGATCGGACCTTCTACGACTTCGTCGCCACTTCCAAGGCGTTCGCCAAACTTTCTTTCCAGCACCGCGAGGTATTCGGCCAGGTCGGTTTCGGCACCGGTGGCTGGGATTCCGACTTCCCCAACTCGATGCTGGAAATCTTCCGTGTGGTGATGACCAACTGCGATGACCATCAGCACCTGGTGGTCGGCGGCGTCGAGCAAGTGCCCCACGGTATCTGGAAACATGTGCCGGAGCGTTGTGTGCACTGGCCGCAGGGCACCAGCCTGAGTTCATTGCACCTGGGGGCGCCTCGCAGCGGGGTGAAACGCATTGCTCGCGCCGAAGATGGTCGCTTCAGCGTGACCGACGTGTGGGGGGACACCCGTGAATATGCCGCAGTACTGGTCACCTGCCAGAGCTGGTTGCTGACCACCCAGATCGAATGTGAGGAGGCGCTGTTCTCGCAGAAAATGTGGATGGCCCTGGATCGCACCCGCTACATGCAGTCGTCGAAGACTTTTGTCATGGTCGACCGGCCGTTCTGGAAGGACAAGGACCCGGAAACCGGCCGCGACCTGATGAGCATGACCCTCACCGATCGCCTCACCCGCGGCACTTACCTGTTCGACAACGGCGATGACAAGCCGGGCGTCATCTGCCTCTCGTACTCCTGGATGAGCGATGCGTTGAAAATGTTGCCGCACCCGGTGGAGAAACGCGTGAAGCTGGCCCTGGATGCCCTGAAGAAGATTTACCCCAAGGTGGACATCGCCGCGCGCATCATCGGCGATCCGATCACCGTGTCCTGGGAAGCCGACCCGCATTTCCTCGGGGCATTCAAGGGCGCGCTGCCCGGCCACTATCGCTACAACCAGCGCATGTACGCACATTTCATGCAGGATGACATGCCGGCCGAACAGCGAGGGATCTTTATCGCTGGCGATGACGTCTCATGGACACCGGCCTGGGTTGAAGGCGCGGTACAGACCTCGCTCAATGCCGTGTGGGGAATCATGAAGCATTTTGGCGGTGAGACTCACCCCGAGAACCCGGGTCCTGGCGACGTGTTCGACGAGATCGGCCCGATCGCCCTGCCCGAATGAAAGGAGTTGTCGATGCGCGTAGCCCTTTATCAATGCCCGCCGCTGCCGCTGGATCCGGCCGGTAACCTGCAACGCCTGCACCAGGTGGCGCTGGAAGCCAGGGGCGCCGATGTGCTGGTACTGCCGGAAATGTTCATGAGCGGGTACAACATTGGCGTCGACGCGGTGAGCGTATTGGCCGAGGTCTACAACGGCGAGTGGGCGCAGCAGATCGGCCGCATCGCCAAGGCGGCCGGCCTGGCGATCCTCTATGGCTACCCCGAGCGCAGCGAAGATGGGCAGATCTACAACTCGGTTCAACTGATCGACGCCCAGGGTGAACGCCTCGCCAACTACCGCAAGAGTCACCTGTTCGGCGATCTCGATCATGCCATGTTCAGTGCCGGCGACGCGGCGCTGCCCATCGTGGAGCTCAATGGCTGGAAGCTCGGATTCCTGATCTGCTACGACCTGGAATTCCCGGAAAACGCCCGGCGCCTGGCCTTGGCCGGCGCCGAATTGATCCTGGTACCGACCGCCAACATGCAGCCCTACGAATTCATTGCCGATGTCACCGTGCGCGCCCGCGCCATCGAGAACCAGTGCTTCGTGGCCTACGCCAATTACTGCGGACACGAGGGTGAGTTGCGATACTGCGGCCAAAGCAGCATCGCCGCGCCGGACGGCAGCCGCCCCGCACTCGCCGGCCTGGACGAGGCGCTGATCGTCGGCGAGCTGGATCGACAGCTGATGCAAGCGTCCCGCGAGGCTTACAACTATCTGCATGACCGTCGCCCCGAGCTTTACGGCGACTTGCACAAACACTGACCATATCCGAGCATGAGCGCTCCTCTGCCCTGGAAGCGCTCATGCCGGCCCCCGATTCCCTTCGCCCTTTTACTCAAACCCTGGCTAACGGCTTGCGGGTGACGCTACGCCATGCACCCGACCTGAAACGCAGTGCCGCCGTGTTGCGAGTGGCGGTCGGCAGCCACGATGCGCCACTGGCGTGGCCGGGAATGGCGCACTTCCTCGAACATCTCTTCTTCCTGGGCACCGCGCGATTTCCCCCGGAACAGAACCTGATGGCCTACGTGCAACGGCACGGCGGCCAGGTCAATGCCCGTACCAGCGAGCGCACCACAGACTTCTTTTTCGAGTTGCCGCCGGCGGTCTTCGCCGGCGGGCTGGAACGTCTGTCGGATATGCTCGCTGATCCACGCCTGGCCGAAGCCGATCAATTGCGGGAGCGGGAAGTACTGCATGCGGAGTTCGTCGCCTGGTCCCAGGATGCGGCGGCCCAACGACAGGTCGCCTTGCTGGCGGGGCTATCGGCCGCCCACCCGTTACGCGGTTTCCATGCGGGCAACCGCGACAGCCTGGGCGTATCCCGGCCCGAATTCCAGAAGGCCCTGCGAGACTTCTACCGAACGTTCTACCAACGCGGCCAGATGACCTTGAGCCTGGCCGGCCCGCAAAGCCTGGAAGCGTTGAGAAAACTGGCTGAAGAATTCGCCCATGAATTGCCTGCGGGCGAAGCGGTCGCCAGACCATTGCCAACCGCGTTGATGACAGCGTCGGTGCCCTGCTATCGGATAGCCGACAAGGATCGACTCGACTTGCTGTTCGCCTTCGAACAGTTGCCGGTTGCCTCGCCTCAAGCCCTGGCTTTCCTTTGCATGTGGCTGAACGCCGGCAAACCGGGGGGCTTGCTGGACACCCTGCGCCGGCTCGGCCTGGCGGATACCCTCAAGGCCACACCACTGTATGAATATACCGGGCAGGCCCTGCTGCACATCGAATTCAAGCGTGTCCAGGGACGAGCACATAACGACATCCAGCGGTTGCTGCACGATTGGTTGGGCTTTTTCGCCCGCCAGGACGACTGGCAGCCGTTGCGCAAGGAGTTTGAGGCCCTGCTGCGTCGTGGCCAGGAGACAGCCTCGGCGTTGCAACTCGCCCACCTGGACAACGAAGGCCGGCAGGCACCGCTGTCAGAAAACGACCTCCACAGGCTCAGGGAAATCCTCAAGCAAGCCCAACCGGCGGACCCCGTCGTGGAAGAGTGGCAACTGCCCGCGCCCAACCCATTCCTGCAGTCGCCAGTGGAACCGCCTCGCGCCGGGCTGATCCGTGGCCAGACCAGCGCCCACCGAGGCCTGCGCACCTTCGCCCAGGACCGCTCCAGGGGCCGACGCGAACGCTCGCCCATGCAGTTCAGCCAGGCATTGGCGGATAGCGCTCGGGAAGGCGCGCTGTACCTGCGTTGGCAGCTGATGACGCAAGCCCCCCAGGACCTGCAATCCAGGCTCGAGCGGCACCTGCGTGACGTCTGCGGTGAAGCCGGCCAGGCCGGCGTGGACGTGACCTTCGAAGCCAGCGGCGACCGATGCCTGCTCAAGTTGCTCGGCGTGCAGGCGGCCATGCCGCCGGTACTCGAACACATCCTGGCCAGACTGGAACAGCCGCTGCCTGCGTCCGAGCCAGGCAGCGACGCACCGTTGATGCCAGTTCGACATTTGCTGAAAGAATTGTCGAACCGCAGCCAAAGAAAATCGCCATCGACGTCGGTAGCGGCATCCGACGACTATCGGAGCCTCTGGACCACTGCCCAATGGGACGGCTTGGCCGTAGGCCTGTCGGCCGCCACCCAAGGTGCGATGGGGACAGCATTGGCCCGGGTGCCCGGCGCCCCAGGCCATCCGGTCGAGCCCATGGTGTCCTCTGCGCAATGGACCTGGGACAGGCTTGCGACCCCACAGAGCGAAGAACAGGCCGTGTTGCTGTTCTGTCCGACGCCCACTCGGGACCTTTTCGACGAAGCTTGCTGGCGATTGCTGGCGCAGTTGTGCCAGACACCGTTTTACCAGCGCCTGCGGGTCGACTTGCAGCTGGGTTACGCGGTGTTCAGCGGCTTGAAGCAAATCAATGGGCAAACCGGCCTGTTGTTCGGCGTCCAGTCCCCCAGCGTCTCGGCGGCGCAACTGGCTGCGCATGTCGAACAGTTCCTGGGCGAGCTGCCGGACTTGATCCATCAGCTCGACGATTCAACCTTGCACACCCAGCAGCAGGCCCTCGCGGCCCAGTTCCAGGGTGACGCCCTCCCCTTCGCCCAAGCGGCCGACCTGCTCTGGCAAGGCAAACTGGCTGGCCGGCCATCGAACTATCTCCGGCAGTTGGTCGAAGCCCTATGCCTCCTGGATCGCAAGCAACTGCTGGACGCGGCTCGACGCCTGGCCGCCGCTGATGGTGGACGTCTCTGCCTGAGCAACGGCACATGTCCGGACACACGCTGGAAAACGGCGCAGTGATCGTTACAGCCTCGGTAATGAGCTTTCTCGGAGAATCACCGCGAACGAAAATGTCAGATTTAGTAACATAGCCGCCTAAGCATCTGAACATCTCCGCATGGAGGTGGACTAAATGTATAGATCCAACCTGTCCCACCCCAACCAAAGGAGTATTTCCATGTCCTGGTCCAAACCCGCATATATCGACCTGCGTATCGGTTTCGAAGTCACCATGTACTTCGCCAACCGTTAATTGCTGCAGGCGGTTGAACGTGCAGCAAACGCCTCGGCCAGCCGGGGCGTTTTTTATTTCGGTTTGCAGATGGAGCGGCCATGTTCGTCCAGATTCTAGGTTCCGCCGCAGGTGGCGGTTTCCCTCAGTGGAACTGCAATTGCGTCAATTGCGCAGGTTTTCGCAACGGCACCCTGAGGGCCCAGGCCCGGACCCAGTCGTCCATCGCGATTTCCGATGACGGTGTGAACTGGGTGTTGTGCAATGCCTCCCCGGACATCCGTGCCCAGCTCCAGAGTTTCGCTCCAATGCAACCGGGCCGGGCCCTGCGGGACACCGGTATCGGCGCCATCATCCTGATGGACAGTCAGATCGACCACACCACCGGCCTGCTCAGCCTGCGGGAAGGTTGCCCGCACCAGGTCTGGTGCACCGACATGGTCAACGAAGACCTGAGCACCGGTTTTCCGCTGTTCAACATGCTGACCCACTGGAACGGCGGGCTGAACTGGAATCGCATCGAGCTCGACCAGGGCTTCACCGTCCCGGCCTGTCCGAACCTGCGTTTCACCCCGTTGCCCCTGCGCAGCGCCGCCCCGCCCTATTCGCCGCACCGTTTCGACCCGCACCCGGGAGATAACATCGGCCTGATCGTCGAAGACCTGCGCACGGGCGGCAAGCTGTTCTACGCGCCAGGCCTGGGCAAGGTGGACGCGCCCCTGCTGGAAATAATGGCCGGCAGCGACTGCCTGCTGGTGGACGGCACGATGTGGGATGACGACGAAATGCAGCGTCGTGGCGTCGGCACCCGCACCGGACGAGAGATGGGCCACCTGGCGCAGAACGGTCCTGGTGGCATGTTGGAAGTGCTGGAGCAGTTGCCCGAGCAGCGCAAGGTCCTGATCCATATCAACAACACCAATCCGATCCTGGACGAAGACTCGCCGGAGCGGGCAGAACTGGTACGCCGAAGGATCGAAGTGGCCTACGACGGAATGAGTATTGAGTTGTAGGAAGGTCAGAACCAATGTGGGGTGGGCTTGCGGTGTATCAGTCGACATTGGTGCCGGCTGATAGGACGCTATCGCGAGCGAGCTCGCTCCCACAGTAGTCCTGATATCTGATTCACAGCACAACCCGTGCGGGAGCGAGCTTGTTCGCGATGGGGCCAGCCCTGACGCCACCGAAACCAACGGTTATTCCCCGGAGACCGAAATGACTGATGTCCCCCTGTCACCCGCCGAGTTCGAAGCGGCCCTGCGCGCCAAAGGCGCGTATTACCACATCCATCACCCCTATCACGTGGCGATGTATGAAGGCCGCGCCACTCGCGAGCAGATCCAGGGCTGGGTCGCGAACCGCTTCTATTACCAGGTGAATATTCCGCTCAAGGATGCCGCGATCCTGGCCAATTGCCCGGACCGTGAGATTCGCCGCGAGTGGATTCAGCGCCTGCTCGACCATGACGGCGCGCCCGGTGAAGATGGCGGTATCGAAGCCTGGCTGCGACTGGGCCAGGCGGTGGGTCTGGACCCCGACCAGTTGCGCTCCCAGGAGCTGGTGTTGCCGGGCGTGCGCTTCGCCGTGGATGCCTATGTCAATTTCGCCCGACGGGCCAGTTGGCAGGAAGCCGCCAGCAGCTCGTTGACCGAGCTGTTCGCCCCGCAGATCCATCAATCGCGCCTGGACAGTTGGCCGCAGCATTATCCCTGGATCGACCCGGCCGGATACGAATACTTCCGTACCCGCCTGAGCCAGGCCCGACGCGACGTGGAACATGGTCTGGCCATCACCTTGCAGCACTACACCACCCGCGCAGGACAGGAGCGCATGCTGGAGATTCTCCAGTTCAAACTGGACATCCTCTGGAGCATGCTCGACGCCATGAGCATGGCCTACGAGTTGAACCGCCCGCCCTACCACAGCGTGACCGGGCAACGGGTGTGGCATAAAGGAATCAATCTATGAGCTTCGATCGCAGCAAAACCCCTCGCTGGCGTCCCGGCTATCGCTTTCAATACGAACCGGCACAGAAGGGCCACGTGCTGCTCTATCCTGAAGGCATGATCAAGCTCAACGACAGCGCTGCGCTGATCGGCGGGCTGATCGACGGTGAACGGGATGTCGCGGCCATCATCGGCGAGTTGGCGCAGCAGTTTCCCGACGTGCCGGAACTCGGTGACGACATCGAGCAATTCATGGAGGTCGCCCGTGCAGAGCACTGGATCGAACTTGCCTGAGAACACCGGGCTGCCGGCCACGCCTGGAGTGGGCTTGCCACTCTGGTTACTGGCCGAGCTGACCTATCGCTGCCCGCTGCAATGCCCGTATTGCTCCAACCCGCTGGACTTCGCCGAGCAAGGCAAGGAGTTGAGCACCGAGCAGTGGTTCAAGGTCTTTCGCGAAGCCCGTGAAATGGGCGCCGCGCAGCTGGGCTTTTCCGGTGGCGAGCCGCTGGTGCGCCAGGACCTGGCCGAATTGATCGGCGAAGCGCGCAGATTGGGTTTCTATACCAACCTGATCACCTCCGGCATCGGATTGACCGAACAGAAAATCAGCGATTTCAAGAAAGCCGGCCTGGACCATATCCAGATCAGCTTCCAGGCCAGCGACGAGCAGGTGAACAACCTGCTGGCCGGCTCGAAGAAGGCCTTCGCGCAGAAACTGGAAATGGCTCGTGCGGTAAAAGCCCATGGCTATCCCATGGTGCTGAACTTCGTCACCCATCGGCACAACATCGACAAGATCGACCGCATCATCGAGCTATGCGTTGCCCTCGAGGCCGACTTCGTCGAGCTCGCCACCTGCCAGTTCTATGGCTGGGCGCAGCTCAACCGCGTCGGACTGCTGCCCACCCAGGAACAACTGGTGCGCGCCGAGCAGGTCACCAACCAGTACCGCGCCAGGTTGCAAGCCGAGGGCAATCCCTGCAAGTTGATCTTCGTGACCCCGGACTACTATGAAGAGCGCCCCAAGGCCTGCATGAACGGCTGGGGCAGCCTGTTCCTGACGGTCACGCCGGATGGTACCGCACTGCCTTGCCACGGCGCCCGACAGCTGCCCGTGCAATTTCCCAACGTACGCGACCACAGCATGCAACACATCTGGTACGACTCCTTTGGCTTCAATCGCTTCCGCGGTTATGACTGGATGCCCGAGCCGTGCCGGTCCTGTGATGAAAAAGAACAGGACTTCGGCGGTTGCCGCTGCCAGGCGTTCATGCTCACGGGCGATGCCAGCAATGCCGACCCGGTGTGCAGCAAATCCGAACATCACGGGATGATCCTGCAGGCACGTGAAGACGCCGAGCACGCCACCCAGACCATCGAGCAACTGGCTTTCCGTAATGAACGAAACTCACGCCTCATCGCCAAGGGCTGAACCGCTCAGCGCCGCCGAGGCTGTTGCCGCCGGCATCGATTTCGCCGAGCTGCAGGTCGGCCCCCTTGGGCTGTTCTGGAACGAGTACCGCCCGCAAGACGGCGCCTGCCGGATCTGGCAATGGCGCAATGCCAAGGCCCGATGCCTGACCCCGGATGGGTTCAGCGCTCGCAGCCGGGTTTATGAATATGGCGGTGGATCGTTCTGCCTGAGCGACGACGGGGTGCTGTTCGTCAACGAGGCAGACCAGCAGCTGTATCACCAGCCACTGACCGACAAGCCCCCCATGGCACTGACCTCGGGCGACTGCCGCTACGCAGACCTTGGCTTTGCCGGCGGCCAGGTGTTGGCGGTGGAGGAACACGCCAACCAGCATCGCCTGGTATCGATTGGGCTGGCGGATCGGCAGCGCCGTGTGCTGGCTGAAGGCGCCGATTTCTACGCCTCGCCGGTGTTGAGCCCGAACGGTCGACGACTGGCCTGGATCGAGTGGATCCGTCCTCATCAACCGTGGACGGCAACGCGGTTGATGCTGGCCGAACGCAACGCTTCAGGGTGGAATGAACCGCGCTGCGTGGCGGGTGATGCCGAAGAGGAATCCATCCAGCAACCACGCTTCGACGATGCCGGCCGGCTGTATTGCCTGACCGACCGTGGCGGCTACTGGCAACCATGGGTTGAATCGGTCCACGGCCTGGAACCACTGCCCTGCGCTGAAGCCGACCACGCCCCGGCGCCCTGGCAGTTGGGTGGCCGTACCTGGCTGCCCCTGGACCGGCATACGTATCTGGCGAGCTGGACCGAGGCGGGATTTGGACGCCTGGGACTGTGCCGCGACGACCAGACCGAGGACTTTACCGGCACCTATAGCCGGTTTCGCAGCCTGGCGCTGGATGAGCAGTTCGTTTACGCCATCGTGTCATCGCCGACCAGCCCGTCGGCCATCGTCGCAATCGGGCGGCAAAACCATGAGGAGGCGGTATTGGCCGGGGGCGTGGCACCGCTACCTACCGATCTGATCAGTCGCCCCCGGACACTGCGTTACCCCAGTGCGTCGAGGCAAGCCCATGGTTTCTTTTATCCGGCCATGCATGCCAAGCATAAACCGCCACTGGTGGTGTTCATCCACGGTGGGCCGACTTCGGCCTGTTATCCCCAGTTCGACCCGCGCATCCAGTACTGGACCCAGCGCGGCTTCGCCGTCGCCGACCTCAACTATCGCGGCAGCAGCGGCTACGGCCGGGCCTACCGCCAGGCCCTGCACTTGAATTGGGGCGTTGTGGATGTCGAAGATGCCTGCGCGGTGGTGCGCTACCTGGGCGAACATGGCCTGATCGACCCCCAATGTGCATTTATCCGCGGTGGCAGCGCCGGTGGGTATACGACGCTTTGTGCCTTGGCGTTCCACGATGTCTTCCGTGCCGGCGCCAGCCTCTACGGCGTCAGCGATCCTGTCGCCTTGGGTCGAGCCACGCATAAATTCGAAGGCGATTACCTCGACTGGCTGATCGGCGACCCGCAGCAGGACGCCGAACGCTACCGCACCCGCACCCCCCTGCTACACGCTGATCGGATCCGCGCGCCGGTGATTTTCTTCCAGGGAGAGTTGGATGCCGTGGTCGTGCCGCAGCAGACTCGGGACATGGTCAGGGCCTTGAAGGCGAATGGCATTACGGTCGAAGCACACTATTACCCGGATGAGCGCCACGGCTTTCGCAAGGCGGCGAACCAGGCGCACGCGCTGGAGCATGAGTGGCTGTTCTATCGCAGGGTGATCGAGGACAGCCTTTAGACAGAGGAAAAAACTGAGGGAGCGAGTTTGCTCGCTCCCTCAGGGTTTGACCGTGCACCCAGCCTTCAGCGCTTGGCGATGATATACACCGCATGCACGATGCCCGGGATATAGCCCAACAGAGTCAACAGGATGTTCAGCCAGAAGGCCCCGCCGAAACCGACCTGCAGGAATACGCCAAGGGGCGGCAAGAGAATGGCGATGATGATACGAATGAAATCCATGGATGGCTCCTGATCTGCAATGGCTACGTTGCCATATAGCTCATTGACACCTGACCGCTCGTCAGGGTTCAAGACACTGTCCAGAAAGACCGCCCGAACGGGCCCGAGAACGAAAGACAAAAAACGCGGGCAAAAGAAAACCCCGCCGAAGCGGGGCTTTGCAGACTGTTTCCCTGACATCCCTTTCACTCCACCATCCTGGCGGAATCCTACGTGTCCGTGTTGTTTCTCTGCGCATCCTGCGCGACGTCCATGTGAAGTAGATTAGTCCTGGATCCAATCTGCCGATAGAGGGAAATCGGCATCACGTTGTGTAAGCATTTTCTTACAATCACCTGCCTCAGAATTGCCCAGGCTCCAGCAGGAACAGCGATTCGCTACCCGCCCTCACCGATGCATCCAGGGAATGGAGACGCGGCAACAGGCGCGCGAAATAGAACCTCGCTGTTCCCAGCTTGCTCGCGTAGAAGTCATCCTGGCTTTCCTTGCCCAGCGCAGCCTTGGCCATCAACGCCCACATATAGGCGTAAGCGGTGTAGCCAAACGCTTGCAGATACTCCACCGATGCCGCGCCGATTTCATTCGGGTTCTGCTTGGCCTGATCCAGCAGCCACGCAGTCAAGTCATCCAGGGTATCGACAGCCTTGCCCAACGGCTTGGTGAACTCCGCCAGGTCATTGCTCGCCGTATGGATGAAATGGCGAATTTCCTCCGCGAACAGTTTGTAGAATGCACCGCCGCTGCCAACGATCTTGCGCCCCACCAGGTCCAGCGCCTGGATGCCGTTGGTGCCTTCGTAGATCTGGGTGATGCGCACGTCCCGGACCAACTGTTCCTGGCCCCATTCACGGATATAACCGTGGCCGCCGAAGATCTGCTGGCCGTGGACCGTGGTTTCCAGGCCCAGGTCGGTCAGGAAGGCCTTCGCCACCGGGGTGAGCAAGGCCACGAGATCTTCGGCGCGCTTGCGCGTGGCAGGGTCTTCGCTGAACTTGGCGGTGTCCAGCTGCATCGCCACGTAGGTGGAAAACGCTCGGCCGCCTTCGTTCGAGGCTTTCATGGTCAGCAGCATCCGACGCACGTCCGGATGGACAATGATCGGATCGGCGATCTTGTCCTTGTTCTGCGCACCGGTGGGCGAGCGGCTTTGCAGGCGGTCACGGGCGTATTCGATGGCGTTCTGGTAAGAGCGCTCACCAGAGGCCAGGCCCTGGATACCGACCCCCAGGCGTTCGTAGTTCATCATGGTGAACATCGCCGCCAGGCCCTTGTTGGGTTCACCTACCAGGTAACCCACGGCCTCGTCGAAGTTCATCACGCAGGTAGCGGAAGCCTGGATACCCATCTTGTGTTCGATCGACCCGCAATTGGCCGCATTACGCGCCCCCAGGCTGCCATCGGCATTGACCATGAACTTGGGCACCAGGAACAGCGAGATACCCTTGGGCCCCGCCGGCGCGTCCGGCAGCTTCGCCAGCACCAGGTGGATGATGTTCTCGGTGAGGTCGTGTTCGCCGCCGGTGATGAAAATCTTGGTGCCGCTGACCTTGTAGGAACCGTCGGCCTGGGGTTCGGCCTTGGTACGAATGATCCCCAGGTCCGTACCGGCATGCGGTTCGGTCAGGCACATCGAGCCGGCCCAGATGCCGGCGTACATGTTCGGCAGGTAAGCCGCCTTCAACTCTTCGCTGGCGTGCGCGTTGATCGACAGACAGGCACCGGCGGTCAGCATCGGGTACAGACCGAAGGACAGGCTGGCGGAGTTGACCATTTCCTCGACCTGGGCCGAAACGGCCTTGGGCATGCCCATGCCGCCGTATACCGGATCGCCACCGACGCCGACCCAACCGCCTTCAGCATAAGTCTTGTAGGCCTGTGGGAAACCCGCCGGCGTGCTGACAGCACCGTCAGCCCAGTGGCAACCTTCCTCGTCGGCGGCACGGCTGAGGGGGGCAATGCTTTTGCTGGTGACCTTGCCGGCTTCTTCCAGAATCGCTTCGACGGTTTCGGCGTCCACGGTTTCGGCCAACGCCGGCAGTTGAGCCCAGAGTTTCGCGACCTCGAATACCTCGTTGAGGACGAAGCGCATATCGCGCAGGGGCGCTTTGTAGTCAGCCATGGCAAACCTCGCAGGATCTAAACAGTTGGTTCGTAAGAAACGGTTTGAGTATGGCCCGAGTGTACCTCAACAACTTTTACGACACATAGGGTCAACCCATGACTGATTTGTTATTTTTAGTCATCGTGATGAAGCCGCAGGTTTCGCCAGCCGCCACAGGGCCTGCGGGATCGGGTGAAACCTGGTCTGGGTCGTTTAGAACGCGAACAAGTGCGCTGGCAGCTTCATCAGGCAATCGCTTCCGGCCTCGACGGCGGTCCGATGGGCAGCCGTGCGAGGCAACAAGCGCTTGAAGTAGAACTCACAGGTCGCCAGCTTGGCCTGGCAGAAATCCGCGTCACCAGTGCCACTGTCGAGTTGCGATCGGGCCACCAGTGCCATGCGCAACCACAGGTAGGCCAGGATGATGTAGCCGCTGTACATCAGATAATCCACGGAGGCAGCCCCCACTTCATCCGGGTTCTTCATGGCCGCCATACCGACCTGCGTGGTCAGTTCGCCCCATTGCTGGTTGAGCCCGTTCAGTTGTGCGACGTAGCCCTCAAGCTGCGGATGATCGGCATTCGCGGCGCAGAACCTGTGCACGATCCGAGTGAACCCGAGCAGCAGCTTGCCCTGGCTGCCCAGCACCTTGCGCCCGAGCAAGTCCAACGCCTGGATGCCGTTGGTGCCCTCATAGATCGGTGCTATGCGGCAGTCGCGTACCAGTTGCTCCATGCCCCATTCACGAATGAAGCCATGGCCACCGAACACCTGCATCCCGTGGTTGGTCACCTCCAGCCCGGTCTCGGTCATGAACGCCTTGCAGATCGGCGTGAGAAACGCCAGCAGATCCTCGGCCTCCTGGCGAGCGCTTTCTTCGGTGGCCAGGTGCGCGGTATCCAGCAACTGCGCGGTGAAATACGTCAGTGCCCGGTTGCCTTCGTTGAAGGCTTTCATGGTCAGCAACATCCTGCGCACATCGGGATGGACGATGATCGGATCGGCGACTTTTTCCGGCGCCTTGGGACCGGTCAACGAGCGCATCTGCAAACGGTCGTTGGCGTACCTGATCGCGCCCTGGAAGCTCGCTTCCCCCAGGCAAAGACCCTGCATCCCGGTGCCGAGCCGGGCATGGTTCATCATGGTGAACATGCAATTGAGTCCCTTGTTCGGCTCGCCGATGAGAAAGCCCTTCGCGCCATCGAAATTCAGCACACAGGTGGCCGACGCCTTGATGCCCATCTTGTGTTCGATGGAGCCACAGCTGACACCATTGCGCTCTCCCGCTTCGCCGGTGGCATCGGGCAGGAACTTGGGCACGATGAACAATGAGATGCCCTTGGTGCCGGCGGGCGCGTCGGGCAGCTTGGCGAGCACCAGATGAATGATGTTTTCACTCAGGTCGTGTTCGCCGGCGGAGATGAAGATCTTGCTGCCGCTGATCGCGTAACTGCCATCTGCCTGGGGCAAAGCGCGAGTCTTGATGATGCCCAGGTCCGTACCGCAATGGGCTTCGGTGAGGCACATGGTGCCGGTCCACTGGCCCGCGGTGAGTTTGCTCAGGTAGGTCTGCTTCTGCTCTTCGGTACCATGGGCATGGATGGCCGACATGGCGCCATGGGTCAGGCCCGGATACATGCCCCAGGAGGTATTGCTGGAGCCGATCATTTCGCTGATGACCAGGCCCAGGGAGCTGGGCAGTCCCTGGCCGCCATATGCCGGATCCGCCGCCAGGCCATGCCAGCCACCCTCCACATACTGGGCAAAAGCCTCTTTGAATCCCGCAGGCGTCGTGACGACGCCCTTGTCGAAGTGACAACCCTCCTCGTCGCCGGAGCGGTTGAGCGGCGCCAGTACGTTCTCACAGAAACGGGCGCCTTCCTCGAGGATTGCGCTGACCATGTCCGGGCTGGCGTCATTGGCCCCCAGCTCGGCATAACGGCCGTGGAAATCGAAGACGTGGTCGATCAGAAAGCGCATGTCGCGCAGGGGGGCTTTGTACTCGGGCATGGTGGTTTTCTCCGGTAGCAGATCATTCAAACCTACTGCCGGCCACCGGTGCTCACAATCACAGTCCAGGCGCTGAATGCGCCGTCATCACTCAACCCGCTGCAGTTTCCATGCGCACCGCGCCCCGCCGGTTCTGACCGAAGGCAACCACACAATTGCGCCCGGCCCCCTTCGCGTTATAGAGCGCCTGGTCGGCGGACTTGAGCACTTCTTCGGGGGTCCGTTGCTCGACGCGCTCCGCCACGCCGATGCTCACGGTTACCGACACGCTGGATGTGCCGGCGCCGGAACGCCGCTGGCGACCTTGCTGGTCATCCTGGGGACGACTGTCCGGATTACGCAATTGGATGCTGTAGGTCTCGATGGACTGGCGGATGACTTCCAGGTGAGGCATGCACTCGTCGACAGTCTTGCCCGCGAACACCAGGGCGAACTCTTCACCGCCATAGCGATATGCCCTGCCGCCACCGCCGATCTTCGACAGCTTGCTGGCCACCAGGCGCAACACCTGGTCGCCGACGTCGTGGCCGTGGGTATCGTTGAATTTCTTGAAGTGGTCCACATCACTCATCGCCAGCACATAGTTGCGCCCCAGGCGCTGCATGCGCTCGTTCAACGCCCTGCGCCCCGGCAGCCCGGTCAGTTCGTCACGGAACGCCATCTGATAGGCCTCATGGGCGACCGCCGCCGCGATCATCAACATCACCTGGCTGCACATGATGTTCAGGGTGAATGGCAGGATGAAGGTTTTCGGCAGCATCCAGAACAACCCCAGCAGGCCTACCAGTTGCGCGGCGTGCAGGGGACGGGGGTTGCGCCAGTATTGCCAGGCCAGCAAGAGGAACGCTGCGGCGAACACCGGGTAGGCCAGCTGGATCAGGCTCATCCAGGCACCATGCAACGCCGGCCAGCGGATCTCCGAAAGCCACACCAGCAACGCCTGGGGATAACTCTGCTCCAGGGCCAGGGCCACGCTGCCGAAGGCCAGCAGTACCGCGAAACGCGCCACCATGTCCTGGAACAGATGGGTACGCTCCTGCCATGCTGCGAACAGGCCAAACAACAAGGGCAGCAACAGGCAAACAAGGTGGAACACCACCGCCGCGTCTTCGCGCACCTTGCCGTTGTCGCGGTAGAAGTCGGTCTGGGTGTCCAGCAGGAAATAGGCGATGTACACCGTGACCATCAGGAACAGTTCACGCTGGCGTCGATAGACCGCGCAGTAGGCTCCGCCCAACAGCAGCACCAAGGTTGGAAGAACGTTGAACAACGACGTGAAGAAGACGTTGAGATCCTTGACGTAGGCGGCCGCAAGCCCCGCCAGCAATAGCAGCAATGACGGCAGGAAATGGCTGAAACGTACAGCGGAAGAACGCGGCAAGGGTAGAACTCCGACCCGGCTGATCAAAGATGGCATTGTGCCTGCTATTGGCACAGTAAGGCACGGAAGATGTGACAGATGTCACACTGCCATCCCTGTAACGGCAGGAAGGAATGTTTTCTTAGGGTTCAGCTCGATGAATGTTTTTTCAAGATATTGGCACCCATGAAAAAGCCGCTGCTTCGCAAGGAAGCAGCGGCTTTTTCAGGAGAAACGCGTAAGGCTTAGTAGCCCAGCGCGAAGTCCTCTTCTTTCATGTCCATCAGGTTGTTGGCGCCCGACAGCATGGCGGCCACGTGGGTACGGGTACGTGGCAGGATGCGCTGGAAGTAGAAACGCGCGGTCTGCAGCTTGGCGGTGTAGAAGGCTTCTTCGGTGGTGCCGGCGGCGAGTTTTTCCGCTGCCAGGCGCGCCATGTCGGCCCAGAAATAGGCCAGGCAGGCATAGCCCGAGTACATCAGGTAATCCACCGAGGCCGCGCCGACCTCTTCGCGGTCCTTCATGGCAGCCATACCGACCTTCATGGTCAGCTCGCCCCATTCCTTGTTCAGCGCAGCCAACGGCTCGATGAACTCCTTGACCGCTTCGTTGCCTTCGTTGCCCTGGCAGAACTTGTGAACGATCTTGGTGAAGCCCTTCAGCGCCTCGCCCTGGGTCATCAGCACCTTGCGGCCCAGCAGGTCGAGGGCCTGGATGCCAGTGGTGCCTTCGTACAGCATCGAGATACGGCTGTCGCGAACGTTCTGCTCCATGCCCCACTCGGCAATGAAGCCGTGGCCGCCATAGATCTGCACGCCGTGGTTGGCCGCCTCGAAACCGACTTCGGTCATGAATGCCTTGGCGATCGGAGTCATGAAGGCCAGCAGTGCATCGGCCTTTTTCTTCTCTTCTTCGTCCACGCCATACTTGACGATGTCGACCTGCTTGGCCGTGAAGTACACCATCGCCCGGTTACCTTCGGCGAAGGCTTTCATGGTCAGCAGCATGCGACGCACGTCCGGATGGACAATGATCGGGTCGGCAGCCTTGTCCGGTGCTTTCGGACCGGTCAGGGAACGCATCTGCAAGCGATCGCGAGCATATTTCAGGCCGCCCTGGAAGCCGATCTCGGCGTGGGCCAGGCCCTGCAACGCGGTGCCCAGGCGAGCGGTATTCATGAAGGTGAACATGCAGTTCAGGCCTTTGTTCGCCGGGCCGATCAGGAAACCGGTGGCCGCGTCGAAGTTCATCACGCAAGTGGCGTTGCCGTGGATACCCATCTTGTGTTCGATCGAACCGCAGCTCACCGCGTTGCGCTGGCCGATGGAGCCGTCGGCTTGAGGCAGGAACTTGGGCACGATGAACAGCGAGATGCCCTTGGTCCCGGCCGGTGCGTCCGGCAGGCGCGCCAGGACGATGTGGACGATGTTGTCCGCCATGTCGTGCTCACCGGCGGAAATGAAGATCTTGGTGCCGGTTACCTTGTAGGAACCATCGGCCTGGGGTTCGGCCTTGGTGCGAAGCATGCCCAGGTCGGTCCCGCAATGCGGTTCGGTCAGGCACATGGTGCCGGTCCACTCGCCGGAAACCAGCTTGGTCAGGTAAGCCGCCTGTTGCTCGGGCGTGCCGTGCTCGGAAATGGTGTTCATCGCACCGTGGGACAGGCCTGGGTACATGCCCCACGACCAGTTGGCCTCGCCGACCATCTCGCTGACTGCCAGCCCCAGGGATTCCGGCAGCCCCTGGCCGCCATGCTCGACGTCGTGGGCCAGGCTCGGCCAGCCGCCCTCGACGAATTGCTTGTAGGCTTCCTTGAAGCCGGTCGGGGTCTTCACGCCGGACTCGCTCCAGGTGCAGCCTTCGAGGTCGCCCACGCGGTTCAGCGGAGCCAGCACCTGCTCACAGAACTTGGCGCCTTCTTCGAGAATGGCGTCAACCATGTCCGGAGTTGCGTCCTGGCAAGCCGGAAGGCTCTGATAATGCGCTTCGTAGCCGAGCAGTTCGTCACGAACGAAGCGAATATCACGCAAGGGGGCCTTGTAGTCAGGCATAGCGATAAACCTCTGCTGATGTAACCGGGAATGAACGACCGCGAGGATTTGTTGTGGCGGTCAAACAGTTGTTTGAAACATACGTTTACGCCCAAATCTTGTCAAGCGTCGATCCGTTACCACTCGTCCTTCGTCTTGAAATTCATCGAGCCTGACTTGAACCAACGCCACCACTGTCAACCTTTACAGGTTCGGCGTTACGGGAAAACTGACGTACCGGCCAGGAGGCACAGAGCCGTTTCGGTCAAGACTAGCTCCCCCTGGAAGAAAGCACATGGCCACCCAATCCGCAGGAGACAGCTCGACTCGCATTCCAGGCGAACCGGACTGCAAATCTGATACAGACGGTTCTATCAGCTTCAATGGACGAGGTAGCGTCACCACTATCGCTCACGATGGAGAAGCCGGATTGATCTTTGCCTTGCAACTCGAAGATCGTTTTGCACTGACGCGCTACCTGCCTGACGGGATCAAGGACAGGGCCTTCCACGAGCTTGGTTGGAATTTCCTGGATGGCGACAAGAGTTTGCCGACACGCGTACGGATATCGTTAACCGCGTGTTGGTCCAGAATGACGACAAGATTCTCGTCGCCGGTTACGCAAATGCGCCAGACGACCTGCAAAGCGGCTTACTTGTCAGGTCTGAAGCGAACGGTGAGAGGATGACAGTTTCAATAACGGTGAACCGCTGTTGATTTCCGCACGCTGAACAAACTGAGCCACAACTCGATGGGCCTGCAACCGGACGGCAGAATCGTGGTGGTAGGTACCGCCGTCTCGGCTGGTGTAAAGGTGCAGCAGTACGAGCGCGTGACTCGGAGCGGACAGTTAGAGGGCTTCCTGTTGGCGCAAAGCCCCGGAGACTGCGCAGAGGTAACAGTCCAACCTTGGGACAGGTTGTCATTGCAGGCAGCTCTGGGGCTGGCAGCGCAATCACCCCAACGGTCTGGGGCTACATCGCAAGTTCATGAGACACCCTGGAATGCACGACAGCCACGAATCGGGTGCACTTCTCTCCACGGCGCCAATGAACGCAAGATCAGGCGAAGGTATCGATCAACGTTCCCAGCATTTCATCGGAGGCCTTGGCCACATTGACGCCCAGTTGTACCTGGAACTTGCCTTGGGCCATCTCGACCATGTTGCTGGCCAGGTCTGACTGCTGGCTGCGATCCACCGAACGCAGGCGATCGACCTGTATGTCGGACGACTGGCTGGTCAGCGAACGTTCGATCGTATTGCTGGCGATCTGGCCTGATGCCAGATCGACGCGGCCCTGCCCTGTCTGAATAGTGCTCAGACCGGCGTAGAACGCGGTATTTCCTGAGATTTCCATGGCAGGACTCGTCTTCTTGAAGGATCGACGGTGCTATTGAAGCAGAAGCCTTGGAAAAAGGCCCGTCAAAAACACTAATGGCACAGTGCCGCCTCATAGGCAAAACCTTGGCATGTCTTCATTCCAGCAAATCCAGATGCAGATGCCCAGCCACGATTTCGGCTGTCACGCCCTTGATTCTCGGCACACGACCCAGGCAGGGCGCGGGAAGGCGCTCGGCCAGGGTGGCCAGGTTTTCTTCCAGGCGAGAGGTTTTGGGGTCGATGATGTTCGCCACCCATCCGGCCAGTTGCAAACCATCGCGGGCAATCGCCTCGGCGGTTAGCAGGGCGTGGCTGATGCAGCCCAGGCGCACGCCCACTACCAGGATCACCGGTAGGCCCAGAGCCATTGCCAGGTCCGAGAGATTGTCCTGATCGGCCAGCGGCACGCGCCAGCCACCCGCCCCCTCGATCAAGGTGAAATCGGCGTTCAAGGCCAGCACTTCACGCATCGGCCCCAACAACGATTGAACTGTCAGTGCCACGCCCGCTTCCCGGGCCGCCAGGTGCGGTGCGATGGCCGGCTCGAAGGCCACCGGATTGACCTGTGCGTAACCGAGCGGCATCGAACACTCGGCCAACAACGCCAGGGCATCGGCGTTGCGCAGACCTTTGGGAGTGATCTCGCAGCCGGAGGCCACGGGCTTGCCGGCAGCCGTGCTCATACCGGCCTGCCGTGCGGCGCGCAGCAGCCCAGCGGCGACGGTGGTCTTGCCCACATCGGTGTCGGTGCCGGTGATGAAATAAGCCTGGCTCATAGCGGTTTCTCCAAAATGGCGTAGACCACCTGATAAGTTGCCGGCAACCCCTGGGTCTGACGGAACCGCTCGTACGCTTCGACCAGCGCCAGGATCCGTGCCCTGCCCGTCAAGCCACCCGGTCGACCGGGGTTCAGATTGTGGGCGCCCAATGCCTTCAATTCGTGAGTCAGGCTGCGCACATCGGGGTAATGCAATACATGGGGGTGTTTTTCGAGACTGACTACAGACAATCCGCTGGCTGCACACAGCTTTCGATAAGTCTCGAACTCGCGGAACCGGTTGACATGCACCAGGCCATCCACCTGACGCCAGCTGTCGCGCAACTCATGCAGGGTGCCCACGCAAAGACTGGTGAAGGCAAACACGCCTCCCGGCTTCAAGACGCGATAAGCCTCGCTCAGGACCGAGTCGAACGCTTCGCACCACTGCACCGCCAGGCTGGAGAACATCAGATCGCAACTCGCCGCCTCAAGCGGCAGCCGCTCTGCGTCGCCGGCAACGAAATACGCGGCGCCCCCCTGGGGCCGGGCGTGCCTGAGCATACCCTCGGCGATATCCAGCGCCAGGCCGTTGGCTTCACCGAAGCGTGCGCCCAAGGCCCGGGTGAAATAGCCAGTGCCGCAACCCAGGTCCATCCAGCGTCCCGGCACCATAGGTGGCAACCGCTCCAGCAGAAGCTGGCCCACGTCGCGCTGCAGTTCGGCCACGCTGTCATAGCTGGCCGCCGCCCGGGAAAACGAGGCTGCCACCTGACGCTTGTCGGGCAGGGCCGGAGGCAGTTTGGGTAGAGACAGATCAGTCATCGCCGGACTCATGCAAGAAAGCCTGGATCGCCCCCGCCACACCGTGGGGGTCCTCCAGAAGGAATCCATGGCCGGCCTGTTCGATCAGGCCGACTTCGACGTCCGGCAACAATGCCAGCAAGTCACTGGCCACTTCGGCCGGTACGAGGGCATCGAGCCCGGCGAACAAGTGCAGTTGCGGACCGCGAAAGCGCTGCAACGCGACACGGGTGTCCAACTGTGCCAGTACTTGCAGCCCAGCCAGCAAGACTTCGGGCGACAGGGATGGCGCACCGGCCAGCAGTAACCGCGACAGCCCGCGTGGATCGCCGCAACCCTGGGCGCACAGCAGGCTGAAGCGCTTGAGGGTCTGGCGTGGATCGGCCACGCACCCGGCGAGGAACCCGTCGAAGGTCGATCCGGCCATCGCGCTCGGCCAGTGCTCCCGGACCACGAATGACGCATTGCTCGCCAGGGTCAGCAGACCGCAGCAATGTTCGCCCCGGCGCGCGGCCAATTCCGCGGCCAGCATGCCGCCCAGGGACCAGCCGCCCAACCAGGCGTCCTGGGGTATGGTCGCGTCCAGCTCATCGAGCCATTGACCAAGATCGCTTGACGCCAGCGTCGGCAGCGGCTCGATTTCCACCCGCAGGTGTTCATCGAGCCCATGCAGCGCGGCCGCCAACGGCTCCAGCGGCGATACACCCAATCCCCAGCCGGGCAGCAGAATCAGTCGATCACGCATGGCTTGGCTCCGGTCCCAGTTGGGCAAAACACTCGGCCAGTGCATTCAACAATAGCTGCACCTGGGCTTCGCTGTGGGCAGCGGTCAGTGTCACGCGCAAACGGGCACTGCCAGCCGGCACGGTTGGCGGGCGGATCGCGGTCACCATCACCCCCCGCTCACGCAGCATCCGCGACAACCGCATTGCCCGCCCGGCATCGCCGATCATGATCGGCTGGATCGGTGTGAAGCTGTCCATCAACTGGAGTCCGATCTGCTCGGCCCCCTGGCGAAACTGTCGGATCAGCATCTGCAGATGCTCGCGTCGCCAATGCTCGCGACGCAGCAGTTCGAGGCTCTTGAGCGTGGCGCAAGCCAGGGCTGGCGGCTGGCTGGTGGTATAGATGTAGGGCCGCGCGAACTGGATCAGGCTTTCGATCAGCTCTTCGCTTCCGGCGACAAACGCCCCAGCAGTACCAAAGGCCTTGCCCAGAGTGCCCACCAGCACCGGTACATCCTCCTGGCCCAGGCCGAAATGCTCGACGACACCGCCTCCGTTGGCACCCAACGGGCCAAAGCCGTGGGCATCATCGACCATCAGCCAGGCCCCTCGGGCCTTGGCCTCCCGGGCCAGGGCCGGCAGGTCGGCAACGTCGCCATCCATGCTGAATACCCCATCGGTCACCACCAGGGTGTTCCCGGTGGCTTTCTCCAGACGCTTGGCCAGGCTTTGCGCATCGTTGTGCAAGTAGCGATTGAAACGCGCGCCCGACAACAGCCCGGCGTCGAGCAGCGAGGCGTGATTGAGCCGGTCCTCCAGCACGGTGTCACCCTGCCCCACCAGTGCGGTCACGGCGCCAAGGTTGGCCATGTAGCCCGTGGTGAACAACAGCGCACGGGGACGGCCCGTGAATTCGGCCAGTGCTTGCTCCAGTGCATGATGCGGGCCGCTGTGGCCGATCACCAGATGCGACGCGCCGCCCCCTATACCCCACTGGGACGCCCCGGCGCGCCACGCTTCGATCACCTGCGGATGATTGGCCAGCCCCAGGTAATCGTTGTTGCAGAACGCCAACAAGGATTGGCCGTCCACCACCACTTGCGGCCCCTGTGGGCTTTCGAGCAGTGGGCGCTGGCGATAGAGATTGTCGGCACGACGGGCAGCCAGGCGTGCGGCGAGATCGAAAGGCATGCAGGCCTCGGGTGACACTATTCAAAGACTCAGGGGTTTTCCTGTGGGAGCGGGCTTGCTCGCGAATGCGGCGTGCCAGTCCAAGCATTGTGGCCTGACGCACCGCATTCGCGTGCAAGCCCCGCTCTCACAGGTTTTGCGTCGATTCAGACAGCCGCGTTGTAGAACTGCTCGCTGCTCTTTTGCTCCACCAGCGCCTGTTCGATCGCCGCCTGGTGGACCTCATCGGCATGTTCTTCACGGGCCTCGGGCTGGATACCCAGGCGCGCGAACAGTTGCATGTCCTTGTCGGCCTGCGGGTTGGCGGTGGTCAACAGTTTGTCGCCGTAGAAAATCGAGTTGGCCCCGGCCATGAAGGCCAACGCCTGCATCTGCTCGTTCATCGCCTCGCGCCCGGCCGACAACCGCACGTGGGACTTGGGCATCAGGATCCGCGCCACGGCGAGCATGCGAATGAAATCGAACGGGTCGACATCCTCGGCATTCTCCAGCGGCGTGCCGGCGACCTTCACCAGCATGTTGATCGGCACCGACTCCGGATGCTCCGGCAGGTTGGCCAGCTGGATCAGCAGGTTGGCGCGATCGTCCAGGGACTCGCCCATGCCCAGGATGCCACCGGAGCAGATTTTCATCCCCGACTCACGCACATAGGCCAGGGTCTGCAGGCGCTCGCTGTAGGTGCGGGTGGTAATGATATTGCCGTAGAACTCCGGCGACGTGTCGAGGTTGTGGTTGTAGTAGTCCAGGCCAGCCTTGGCCAGCGCCTCGGTCTGCTCCTGGTCGAGACGCCCCAGGGTCATGCAGGTTTCCAGGCCCATGGCCTTCACCCCCTTGACCATCTCCAGCACGTAGGGCATGTCCTTGGCCGACGGATGCTTCCACGCCGCGCCCATGCAGAAACGGGTCGAACCGATGGCCTTGGCGCGGGCGGCTTCTTCGAGGACCTTCTGCACTTCCAGCAGCTTCTCCTTGTCCAGGCCGGTGTTGTAGTGACCGGACTGCGGACAATATTTGCAATCTTCCGGGCAGGCGCCGGTCTTGATCGACAGCAGCGTGGAGACCTGGACGCGGTTAGGGTCGAAGTGCGCGCGGTGCACGGTCTGCGCCTGGAACAGAAGGTCGTTGAATGGCTGGACGAAGAGTGCTTTGACTTCGGCCAAAGACCAGTCATGACGCAGGTTGGCAGTGGTGCTGGCGCTCATGGGCAATTCCTTGATTATGCTTGGCTGGCGCCTGGGCAATGCAATACCCACAGGCGCGACACGGATGTTCGGCATATTTAAGGAAGAGTCATGAGCTGTCAACCGCAATACAAAGGCCAGGTTTACATCTGGTTAAAAAACAAACAATCCTGCCTGTTATGCGGGGAAACCACTGACACCCCCCAACCCATCTGTACGCCCTGCGAAAGCGAATTGCCCTGGCTCGGCGACCAATGCGGCAGATGCGCCCTGCCGCTGCCCATGGCCGACCTGCTGTGCGGACAGTGCGCCACCCGGCCACCGGCCTACGAACGGGTCTTGGCGCCCTGGGCCTACGATTTCCCGATAGACAGCCTGATCACCCGATTCAAGCATCAGGCCAAATGGCCCCTTGGCCGATTACTGGGCCAATTGCTCGCGCTGTCGCTACAGCACCACTTCGATGAAGGCCTGGAACGCCCCGACGCCTTGGTACCGGTGCCTCTGACTACTCGACGCTTGCGCCAGCGAGGGTTCAATCAGGCGAGCCTGTTGGCGCGCTGGCTCGGCACCGTATTGCAGATCCCTTGTGCAGAAAACCTGTTGCGGCGTGTCCAGGACACGCCAGCCCAGCAGGTGCTCGACGCCCGGGCACGCCGACAAAACCTGCGCCAGGCATTCGCCATGATGGCCGATGCCCCGGTCCGCAATCGGCACCTGGCCCTGGTGGACGATGTGCTGACCACCGGCGCCACCGCCCAGGCCCTGGCCCGGCTGTTGCTCGACGCCGGCGCTGCACGGGTCGATGTGTATTGCCTGGCCCGTACGCCAAAACCGGGTGAGCCGGCTTGACGCGCCAGGCCCAAGGCGCCAACGTCCTTGCATTCACTCTTTCGCACGGTTTTGCGTCATGTCATTGCCCACGCTTCTGACCCAGCACATCGTCCGGCGCCCGCAGCGCATCGCCCTGTTGCAGCATATCGCCGAACAAGGCTCGATCACTCGCGCGGCGAAGAGCGCGGGCCTGAGCTACAAGGCCGCTTGGGATGCCATCGACGAACTGAACAACCTGGCGGATCAGCCGCTGGTGGTGCGCAGTGTCGGCGGCAAGGGCGGGGGCGGCGCACGGCTATCGGAAGAAGGCCAGCGCGTGCTGCGCCTGTACCTGCGCCTGCAAGCCCTGCAGGCGCAGTTGCTGCAGGCGAGCGAGGACGCAGGTGACCTGGGCCTGCTGAGCCGGCTCATGCTACGCACCAGCGCCCGCAACCAGCTGCACGGCACGGTCCTCGGCATCGAGGCCCAGGGCCATAACGATCGGATACGCCTGGAGCTGGCCCGAGGCCTGGTGATCGAGGCGCAGATTACCCATGACAGCACGATGCGCCTGGAGCTGGAGACGGGGACCGAAGTGGTCGCCCTGATAAAAGCCGGCTGGCTGGAGCTGTTCCCCATCGGCCAGGCGCAAGCGCCGGACGACAACGTGCTGCAGGGCCTGATCGAGGAGATCGCCAATGCCAGCGACGGTCCCAGCGAAGTGCGCATCGGCCTGCCCAATGGCCAGACCCTGTGCGCCCTGGCCGACCCGCTCCGGTTGCAGGCACGCCAATTGACGGTGGGCTCAGCGGTGCACGTGGTGTTTTCGCCGACAAATGTGCTGCTCGGCACACCGTTGTAGCGCGCTGAAACAATAGCTTCATCGACCGGCTTTAAGGTGTCTGCCAAAACCAGCAGGGAGCCTGAGATGAGCCTATTAGAAGAAAACCAATCCACCGACCTGGAAAAAATCGTTGGCCTGAGCCGACGCAGCTTCATCAGCGCCGGCGCCCTGTGCGGGGCGGCGATGTTCCTGGGTGGCAACCTGCTGAGCCGCAGCGTGCTGGCCGCCGCCGTGAGCGAAGGCAACAGCAGGCTGCTGGGCTTCGACAGCATCGCCGCCACCAGCGCTGACACCATCACATTGCCGCCGGGCTACAAGTCCTCGGTATTGATCAGTTGGGGCCAGCCGCTGCAAAGGAATGCGCCGGCCTTCGACCCCAGTGGCAACGGCACTGCCCGGGCCCAGGAAATGCAGTTCGGTGACAACAACGACGGCATGAGCCTGTTCCCGTTCTCCGGTGACAACAACCGTGCGCTGATGGCGATCAACAACGAATACACCAACTACCGCTACCTCTTCTCCCATGGCGGCCTGCCGCAGTCCGCCGAAGACGTGCGCAAGGCCCAGGCCAGCGAAGGCGTCTCGGTGATCGAAGTCCAGCGTCGCCGTGGCCAATGGCAGTTCGTCCAGGAGTCGCGCTATAACCGCAGGATCCACGGCAACACGCCAATCCGCCTGCGCGGCCCGGCTGCCGGACACGAGCTGATGAAGACCAGCGCCGACAAGAGCGGCAAGAAAGTGCTCGGTACCTTCCAGAACTGCGCCAACGGCATGACACCGTGGGGCACCTACCTGACCTGTGAAGAGAACTTCACCGATTGCTTCGGCAGCAGCAAGCCCGACCTGCAGTTCGACGAAGCGCAGAAGCGCTACGGCGCCACCGTTGCCAGCCGTGAGATCAACTGGCACCTGCACGACCCACGCTTCGACCTGGCGAAGAACCCCAACGAGCTCAATCGCCACGGCTGGGTCGTGGAAATCGATCCATTCGATCCAGATTCCACGCCGGTCAAACGTACGGCCCTGGGCCGCTTCAAACATGAGAACGCCGCCCTCGCCCAGACCAATGACGGCCGCGCCGTGGTGTACATGGGCGACGACGAACGTGGCGAATTCATCTACAAGTTCGTCAGCCGTGAACGCATCAACCATCGCAATGCCAAGGCCAACCGCAACCTGCTGGACCACGGCACGCTGTACGTGGCGCGCTTCGATGCCGGTGACGGCAACCCGGACCATCCGAAAGGCAAGGGCCAGTGGATCGAACTGACCCATGGCAAGAACGGCCTCGACGCCAGCAGCGGCTTCGCCGACCAGGCCCAAGTGCTGATCCACGCACGCCTTGCCGCCAGCGCCGTTGGCGCCACGCGCATGGACCGCCCGGAGTGGATCGTGGTCAGCCCGAAAGACGGCCAGGTCTACTGCACCCTGACCAACAACTCCAAGCGCGGCGAGGAAGGCCAGCCGGTGGGCGGACCGAACCCTCGGGCCAAGAACGTCTACGGACAGATCCTGCGCTGGCGCACCGACCGCGACGACCATGCCTCCAAGACCTTCTCCTGGGACCTGTTCGTCGTCGCAGGCAACCCGACGGTGCATGCCGGCACGCCAAAGGCCGGTTCATCCAACATCAATGCGCAGAACATGTTCAACAGTCCCGATGGCCTGGGTTTCGACAAGGGCGGACGGCTGTGGATTCAAACCGACGGCGACTCCAGCAACACCGGGGATTTCGCCGGCATGGGCAACAACCAGATGCTCTGCGCCGATCCTGACAGCGGCGAAATTCGCCGCTTCATGGTCGGGCCAGTGGGTTGTGAAGTGACCGGCATCAGTTTCTCGCCGGACTACAAGGCCATGTTCGTCGGGATCCAGCACCCGGGGGAAAACGGCGGTTCGACATTCCCTGAGCATCAGCCCAATGGCAAGCCACGCTCCTCGGTGATGGTGATCACCCGGGAAGACGGTGGAGTCATCGGCGCCTGACAGGGCCTCATCGCGAGCAAGCTCGCTCCCGCAATGGTTCCGCTATCCCTGTGGGAGCGAGCTTGCTCGCGATAGCGTCAGCACAGCCGCCACCTATCTGCCTCTGTCTGCGCTACCATGCCGGGCCGGACGCGGCAGCCCTGCCGCTGCGCAGGAGTCAGCATGTCCCATCCATTTGAAAACCTCACCCCCGACCTGGTACTCGATGCCGTTGAAAGCATTGGCTTTCTCAGCGACGCCCGGGTAATGGCCCTCAACAGCTACGAAAACCGGGTCTATCAGGTGGGTATCGAGGATGCCGAGCCGCTGATCGCGAAGTTCTATCGCCCCCAGCGCTGGACCAACGAAGCGATTCTCGAAGAGCACCGCTTCACCTTCGAACTGGCCGATTGCGAAGTGCCGGTGGTGGCTCCACTGATCCACAACGGCACCAGCCTGCATGAACATGCCGGATTCCGTTTCACCCTGTTCCCCCGTCGCGGCGGTCGTGCACCGGAGCCGGGCAACCTCGATCAGCTCTACCGCCTGGGGCAACTGCTCGGGCGCCTGCATGCGGTGGGGGCCACTCGCCCCTTCGAACATCGTGAAGCCTTGGGCGTGAAGAACTTCGGCCATGATTCGCTGACCACCGTATTGGAAAGCGGATTCATCCCCCGCAGCCTGCTGCCCGCCTACGAGTCGGTGGCCAGGGACCTGCTCAAGCGTGTCGAAGAGGTCTACGCCGCCACACCCCACCAGAACATCCGCATGCACGGTGACTGCCATCCGGGCAATATGATGTGCCGCGACGAGGTCTTCCACATCGTCGACCTGGACGATTGCCGCATGGGACCGGCAGTGCAGGACCTGTGGATGATGCTGGCCGGTGATCGGCAGGAATGCCTGGGACAGTTGTCGGAATTGATGGACGGGTATCAGGAGTTCCACGACTTCGACCCGCGGGAGCTGGCCCTGATCGAGCCCCTGCGCGCGTTGCGCCTGATGCACTACAGCGCCTGGCTGGCGCGGCGCTGGGATGATCCGGCTTTCCCTCGCAGCTTCCCGTGGTTCGGCAGCGAACGCTACTGGGGCGACCAGATACTGGCGTTGCGCGAGCAACTGGCGGCGCTCAATGAAGAGCCGCTGAGGCTGTTCTGACGACCGCCGCGGATCCCTTGTGGGAGCGAGCTTGCTCGCGATTACGCTCGAACATTCGACGCCCTTGTCGACTGACCCACCGCTATCGCAAGCAAGCTCGCTCCCACAGGGGATTGCAGTGAAACGCTCACAAAGGTTCACAGCACAACCCGAAAAATCTCCTTACAATCACGCCTTTGTTAGCTGCCTAAGCAAGGATTCTGCATGCAAGCCGCCAACCCGCGCCGCGGGTATATCCTGGGCCTGAGTGCCTACATCATCTGGGGTCTGTTCCCGATCTACTTCAAGGCCATCGCCAGCGTGCCGTCGGTGGAGATCATCATCCATCGGGTGCTGTGGTCGGCCCTGTTCGGCGCGGCGTTGCTGCTGGTCTGGAAACACCCGGGCTGGTGGCGCGAACTGCGGGACAACCCACAGCGCCTGGCGATCCTGGCCCTGAGCGGGACACTGATCGCGGCCAACTGGCTGACCTACGTCTGGGCGGTGAACAACGAGCGCATGCTCGAAGCCAGCCTGGGTTACTACATCAACCCGCTGGTGAACGTATTGCTGGGCATGTTGATCCTCGGCGAGCGCCTGCGCCGCATGCAATGGCTGGCGGTGGGTTTGGCGGCGGTCGGCGTGGCGCAGCAGGTCTGGCAAGTGGGCAGCCTGCCCTGGGTGTCACTGGTGCTGGCGCTAACCTTCGGCTTCTACGGATTGATCCGCAAGCAGGCACCGGTCAAGGCCCTGCCAGGGCTGGTGGTGGAAACCTGGATGCTGGTGCCGATCGCCATCGCCTGGTTGCTGTTCAATCCCACGGCCACCAGTGCCCAGGCGGCGTTCTGGACCACCTCCGAAGCCTGGTGGCTGGTGGCGGCAGGCCCCGTGACGCTGGTGCCGTTGGTGTGCTTCAACGCCGCAACACGGCATTTGCCCTACACTACCATCGGTTTTCTCCAGTACATCGCGCCAACGCTGGTGCTGCTGCTCGCCGTAATGCTGTTTGGTGAGCACCTGTCGCCCAGCACACTGGTGGCGTTCCTGTTTATCTGGGCCGGGCTGGCGGTGTACAGCGTCGATGCGGTGATCAGCATGCGTCGACGCAGCTGATCAAAAAACGCACAACCCTCTACAGGCCACGTCTGGCGTGGCCTGCGCTCATCCTTCCCAAGGTTATCCACAGCGTGATCCCCGCCGTTTGTGCACAAGCCCTTGAAAACTGATGATTTTTTGAGCATTCCTCGCCGAGGCCCGGCGGGCTTGGGCTGGAGCCGGGTCTCTACAGGTTATCCACAGGCAGGCGCAGTTTTTCCTTGGATAACCTTCGTCACGCTTCGTCGCTGAGCTTGAGCTCCACCATCAACTCATCGGCCAGGGTTTCCAGGCGTTCCTGCAAGGTGTCCAGCGACAGGGTCAACGGCACGCCCAGGATCGCTTCGGCGTGAAACAACAACTCGCTGCTCATCGGCGCCGGCCCGACATGGGTCACCAGGCGCTCGACGTTGACACCCTGTTCGCTCAGCAATCGAGTGATGTCCCGCACGATACCGGGACGGTCGTTACCCACCAGTTCCATGGCAATGGGTTTCCAGTCGCAGGATTGCTCCACCGTGCTTTCTGCGATCAGGACGCGAATGCCATTCACCGACAGCCCCTGCAAGGCTTCGATCAGCGCTTCCTGGGATTCGGCCGGGGCGCTGATGCGCAAGATCCCGGCGAATTGCCCGGCCAGGCGCGACATGCGGCTTTCCAGCCAGTTACCCCCATGCGCGGCGATGCAGTCGGCAATGCGCTCGACCTGCCCGGGCCGGTCCGGGGCAAAAACTGTGATGACCAAGTGGTCCATGGCGCAGCCCTCTTGTTGTGAGAAGCGAAAGTATAGGCAGAGCACACCCTCCTGTGACACATGCGCCCAGATGGACATCTGGCAAATCGTGTACAGTTTTTTATTTTTATCTGGAACAATTCATCTGTTTTTTGAGAACATCTCATGCCTCGCCGTGACTGTACTGCTTTAGTCGGTCGCGGAACGACGCAATTAGTCTAATTTTCACAACCGCAACTGATCATGTAGTATTCCGCAGCGCGCACTACATAATGTTGGACCGATGTCGGCTCAAGGCGCAGTCGCATCCCTGAAAAGCCCTATCCGCAAGGCTTGATACCCAGCCGCCAGTGATGGCATGTACTGGTTCCGGGGTTTGTGCTTTAAATGTCCCGAGGCTTCATTGTCAAATTCGAGAGCTGAAAAGCGAAATAGCTGAGCAGAGTGAGGCAAGCAATGACTGAACACGTTCAAGTCGGTGGCCTTAAGGTCGCCAAAGTCCTGTTCGACTTCGTGAATAACGAAGCCATTCCCGGAACCGGCCTCACCGCCGACGCGTTCTGGGCCGGTGCCGACAAGGTCATCCACGACCTGGCGCCGAAGAACAAAGCCCTACTCGCCAAACGCGACGATTTCCAGGCACGTATCGATGCCTGGCACCAGGCACGTGCCGGCCAGGCCCTTGATGCCGTGGCTTACAAAGCCTTCCTGCAAGACATCGGTTATCTGCTGCCAGAAGCAGCGGATTTCCAGGCCACGACGCAAAACGTCGATGACGAGATTGCCCGCATGGCCGGCCCGCAACTGGTGGTGCCGGTCATGAACGCCCGCTTCGCCCTGAACGCCTCGAACGCCCGCTGGGGCTCTCTGTACGACGCCCTGTACGGCACCGACGCCATCAGCGAAGCCGATGGCGCGGAGAAAGGCAAAGGCTACAACAAGGTACGCGGCGACAAGGTCATCGCCTTCGCACGCGCCTTCCTCGACGAAGCCGCTCCCCTGGCGGCAGGCTCTCATGTCGATTCCACCGCTTATAAAATCGTCGACGGCAAGCTGGTCGTCACCCTCAAGGGTGGCAGCAACAGCGGCCTGCGTGACGATGCCCAACTGATCGGTTTCCAGGGCGACGCCTCGGCTCCGGCGGCCGTGCTGCTCAAGCACAACGGTCTGCATTTCGAAATCCAGATCGACGCCAGCACCCCGGTTGGCCAGACCGACGCCGCCGGCGTCAAGGACATCCTGATGGAGGCCGCACTGACCACCATCATGGACTGCGAAGACTCCGTCGCGGCGGTGGACGCCGACGACAAGGTGGTGATCTACCGCAACTGGCTCGGCCTGATGAAGGGCGACCTGTCGGAGCAGGTGTCCAAGGGCGGCCAGACCTTCACCCGCACCATGAACGCCGACCGGGCGTACACCGCCGTCGACGGTTCGAGCCTGACGCTGCACGGCCGTTCGTTGCTGTTCGTGCGCAACGTCGGCCACCTGATGACCATCGACGCAATCCTCGACAAGCACGGCAACGAAGTGCCGGAAGGCATCCTCGATGGCTTGGTTACCAGCCTGGCGGCGATCCACAACCTCAACGGCAATACCTCGCGGCGCAACAGCCGTACCGGCTCTATCTACATCGTCAAGCCGAAGATGCACGGCCCGGAGGAAGCGGCTTTCACCAACGAGCTGTTCGGTCGCATCGAAGATGTGCTGAACCTGCCGCGCAATACCCTCAAGGTCGGCATCATGGATGAGGAGCGCCGTACCACGGTCAACCTCAAGGCCTGCATCAAGGCCGCCAGCGAACGTGTAGTGTTCATCAACACCGGCTTCCTGGACCGCACTGGCGATGAAATCCACACCTCCATGGAAGCCGGTCCGATGGTGCGCAAGGCGGATATGAAGGCCGAGAAGTGGATTGCCGCCTACGAGAACTGGAACGTCGACATTGGCCTGAGCACCGGCCTGCAAGGTCGCGCCCAGATCGGCAAGGGCATGTGGGCCATGCCGGACCTGATGGCCGCGATGCTCGAACAGAAGATCGCCCATCCGATGGCCGGGGCCAACACCGCCTGGGTACCGTCGCCGACTGCCGCGGCCTTGCACGCACTGCACTACCACAAGGTCGACGTGTTCGCCCGCCAGGCCGAACTGGCCAAGCGCGCCCGCGCCTCGGTGGATGACATCCTGACCATCCCGCTGGCCGCGAACCCGAACTGGACGCCGGAGCAGATCAAGAACGAACTGGACAACAACGCCCAGGGCATCCTGGGTTATGTCGTGCGGTGGATCGACCAGGGCGTGGGGTGCTCGAAGGTGCCGGACATCAACGATGTCGGCCTGATGGAAGACCGCGCGACCCTGCGTATTTCCAGCCAGCACATCGCCAACTGGCTGCGCCATGGCATCGTTACGCAAGACCAGGTGATGGAAAGCCTCAAGCGCATGGCCCCGGTGGTGGATCGCCAGAACGCCAGCGACCCGCTGTACCGCCCGCTGGCGCCGGACTTCGACAGCAACATCGCCTTCCAGGCGGCGGTCGAGCTGGTGATCGAAGGCACGAAGCAGCCCAACGGCTACACCGAGCCGGTGCTGCACCGCCGTCGTCGCGAGTTCAAGGCAGCCAATGGTTTGTGATTGAGCGATAGAGACGCAACGCAAAAAGCCCTGATCGAAAGATCAGGGCTTTTTCATTGGAAGTAACAACAATGCCAACACCGGAAATAACGCCAAGCGCTGCTTTTGTGGCGAGGGATATCCCCGCTGGGTTGCCGGGCAACCCTGAAGCCTGTCGGCTCGGCGTGTCAGGTTAATTGGAATCAGCTTGCTGGGCTGCTGCGCAGCCAGCGGGGATGAATTTTCTCACCACCGTTCAGGTTCCACTGGCGACCTCAAAGATCCATCCCCAACTCATGCTTGACCAGCCCCAGCAACTTCTCGGTGTCGATGGGCTTGAGCAGGAAGTCCACCACGCTCAGATGCATGGCCTCAATGGCATCTTTCACGTCGGCATCGCCGGACACGATGATGATCGGCAACGCGGCCCGCTCGGACTCGCGCACCAGGCGCACCAGCTCCAGTCCATCGACATTGCCCATGCGAAGATCCGTGATCAGCAGGCCGATCGACGGCTTGGTCTCCAACATCTTGAGCGCGGTTTCCCCGCTGGCCGCGGTCATGCAGCGGATGCCGTCCAATGCCAGGATTTCCGACAGCAACTCGCGGGCATCCTTGTCGTCGTCGACGATCAGGACGCGCTGCGGCGGCAGGTCAGGTTCCAGCATGACGGCATTCAGCGCCTCGCGCTCGGCGTCACTCAAAATATCGTGGTCGGACATGATGCTCTCTACGTTCTTGAAATCGATCCCCTGGCTCAGTGGTCAGACATCGTTCGGCAGCGCTTCAATGTGCACTTCGTCGGATTTTTTTCCAAGAAGATTCAATGAAGTTTTTTTCAGGGCGCCGCGCGGGCTTCTCCCGTCATGGCGGCCCTTTGCCGAGACCTAGACTTACGTCCAATGGGCACCCCACCCGCAGAGGTTGACCATGGGGAACAGATCCGACCACAACAATTCAAAAAAGACTCGCAATGGTTATGAAAAAAGCGGACGCCTTCATCCAGGCAGGGAAAACCGCGGTGTTGCAGAACATCCAGGGCACATTGCAGTTTCTCCAGCGCTTTCCCCCGTTCAACCAGATGGAGAACGCTCACCTGGCTTATCTGGTGGAGCAATGCCTGCTGCGGTTCTACGCTCCGGGCGAAACCATCATCAAGCCGGCCGATGGACCGGTGGAGCATTTCTACATCGTCAAGCAGGGCCGGGTAGTGGGAGAGCGTCCACATTCGGCCAAGGGTGGCACCGAGACTACGTTCGAAATCACCACGGGCGAGTGCTTTCCCCTCGCCGCGCTGCTGGGCGAGCGCGCAACACGCACCGAGCACCGGGCTGGCGAGGACACCTTCTGCCTGCAATTGAACAAGCAGGCTTTCATCAAGCTGTTCGCCCTTTCCAGCCCCTTTCGCGATTTCGCCCTGCGTGGGGTCAGCAGCCTGCTCGACCAGGTCAACCAGCAAGTCCAGCAGAAGTCCGCGCAGGCCCTCGGCACCCAGTACTCGCTCAATACGCGCTTGGGTGAGCTGGCGATGCGTCATCCGGTCAGTTGCAGCCCTGACACGCCGCTGCGGGAAGCCGTGAAGCTGATGCACGAGCAGCAGGTCGGCAGCATCGTGGTGGTGGATGAACAGAAAGCGCCGGTGGGGATCTTCACCCTGCGCGACCTGCGCCATGTGGTGGCCGACGGTTCCGGGGATTTTTCCCAGGCCATCGCGGTGCACATGACCCAGACCCCGTTCTACCTGACGCCGGACCACAGTGCCTTCGATGCGGCCATCGCCATGACCGAACGCCACATCGCCCATGTCTGCCTGGTCAAGGAGCATCGGCTGTGCGGGGTGGTATCGGAGCGGGACCTGTTTTCGCTGCAACGAGTCGACCTGGTGCACCTGGCACGGACCATTCGCAACGCTCCGCGCGTGGAGAACCTGGTAGGCCTGCGCGGCGAGATCGGCCAACTGGTGGAGCGCATGCTGGCCCACGGCGCATCGTCGACCCAGATCACCCATATCATCACTTTGCTCAACGACCATACGGTGTGCCGGGTCATCGAGCTGACCCTGGCCGACAAGGGCGACCCGGGCGTACCGTTCAGCTGGTTATGCTTCGGCAGTGAAGGTCGACGGGAGCAGACCCTGCACACCGACCAGGACAACGGCATACTCTTCGAGGCCCGGGACGCGGCCCATGCGGCGCAGATTCGCGGCCTCCTGTTGCCCATCGCCCAACAGATCAACCAGAGCCTGGCGCTCTGCGGCTTCGCCCTGTGCAAGGGCAACATCATGGCCGGCAACCCCGAGCTGTGCCTGTCCCGCGCCGAATGGGCCCGGCGCTTTGCGGCGTTCATTCGCGAGGCGACGCCGGAAAACCTGCTGGGATCGAGCATCTATTTCGACCTGCGAGTGGTCTGGGGCGATGAACAGGGTTGTGAACAGTTACGCCGGCAGATTCTCGACCAGGTGGCCGATAACCGCCTGTTCCAACGCATGATGGCCGATAACGCCCTGCGCCATCGGCCACCGGTGGGGCGTTTCAGGGATTTCGTGCTGAGCCGCAAAAACGGCGAAAAAGCCACCCTCGACCTGAAAGTCCAGGGCCTCACTCCCTTCGTCGATGGGGCCCGCCTGCTGGCGCTGGCCAATGGCATCGAGGCCAACAACACCCTGGAGCGCCTGCGGCAGCTGGTGGCCAAGGGTGTGATCGAAGCGCTGGACGGCGCGGCCTATGAAGAGGCGTACCACTTCATCCAGCAGACCCGCATGCAACAACACCAATTGCAGACCCGCGAAAACCTGCCTTATTCCAACCGGGTCGATCCCGACAGCCTCAATCACCTGGACCGTCGCATCCTGCGCGAATCCCTGCGCCAGGCCCAACGCCTGCAAAGCAGCCTGACGCTGAGGTACCAGCTGTGAACCTGTTTTCCTGGCTGCGTCCGGCCCCGCCAATGCTTGCGGACTCGTTGCAGCGACGCCTGGCGGAACTGCCGACGCCCACGCCCCTGGGCGAGTGCAGCTTGCGGGAGCAGCGCTGGGTGGTGGTGGACCTGGAAACCACCGGCCTGAACCTGAACAAGGACCAGGTGTTGTCCATTGGCGCGGTAGTGATCGAAGACGGCGCCATCGACTTCAGCCAGCAGTTCGAACGCACCCTGCAATGCGAAAAGGAAAAACTGGGCCCCAGTGTGCTGATCCATGGCCTGGCGCCCAGTGCCATCGCCGCCGGGAGCGACCCAGCCGAGGCGCTGCTGGCCTTCATGGAGTTCGTCGGCGACAGTCCGCTGCTGGCTTTTCACGCACCGTTCGATGCTCACATGCTCGGACGCGCACTGAAGGACTACCTGGGCTACCGCTTGCAGCACCCGTTCCTGGACGTGGCGGACCTGGCGCCGATGCTCACCCCCCAAGCCCACCTGCGCAAGGCCGGCCTGGATGAATGGGTCGACTGGTTCAAGCTGCAGGTTTTCGATCGCCACAACGCCAGTGCCGACGCGCTCGCCACCGCCGAGCTGGCGCTGATCCTGTTCAGCCGCGCTCGCCAGCAACAGATCCAGAGTCCGCTGGACCTGCAGCAGCGCCTGGGCCAATGGAAACGGCGACAACAGGCCCCTTCGCTTTGACCTGAGCTGGCGAACACGCTGCGCTTGTGGGAGCCAGCCCTCATGCAGGATGTGCAACACCACCCGACCGGCGCCAATTGCTTTCCCGCCCCCGCCTCTGCCACAATCGCGAACAATTCTCGTTACTTAAAACATCGGTGATACTCCGTGTCGTCAATTCCTGGCCCTCACAGTGATCTGGTTGGTGCGCTGTACCGTGACCATCGTGGCTGGCTATTGGCCTGGTTGCGGCGCAACGTCGCCTGCCCGCAACGGGCCGAGGACTTGAGCCAGGATACGTTCGTGCGCCTGTTGGGCCGCGAGCAATTGAAGGCACCCCGCGAACCCCGGGCCTTCCTGGTGGCGATCGCCAAGGGGTTGCTGTTCGACTATTTCCGTCGGGCGGCACTGGAGCAGGCCTATCTCACCGAACTGATGCTGATTCCAGAAGGCGAGCAGCCATCGCCGGAAGAACAGCACTTGATCCTCGAGGACCTCAAGAATATCGATAGGCTGCTCGGCAAACTGTCGAGCAAGGCTCGCGCCGCGTTCCTCTACAACCGCCTCGACGGCCTCGGCCACGCCGAGATCGCCGAGCGCCTGGGCGTTTCGGTTCCCAGGGTGCGCCAGTACCTGGCCCAAGGCATGCGTCAGTGCTACATCGCACTTTACGGAGAACCGACATGAACCCGGTCCATTCCAAACCGGTTTCGTCCAGCGTCCTGGACATGGCCATCGCCTGGCAACTATCCCTGGACTCGGGCAGCGGCACTCCCCAGGACCGCGAGGCCTTCGCCCAATGGCATGCCGCCGACGAAGAACACGCCCGGGCCTGGCGGCAACTGGGCATGCTCGACCAGCGTTTCAGCGTGGCCAGCGGGCCGGCGCGGGCCGCGTTGCTGCAGTCGCGGGTCAGCATCCGGCGTCGGTTGCGCAAGGTAGGCAGCGGCCTGGCCAGTATTGTCGCGGTGATCGGCCTGGCGCTGTTTGCCGGGGAGCGTTACCTGCCGCTGGACTACTGGCTGGCCGACCAGCGCACCGCCACGGGCGAACAACGCACCCTGCGCCTGGCTGACGGAACGCTGATCAACCTCAACACCCACAGCGCCCTCGATGTGCGTTTCGACGATAAGCAACGGCGCATCATCCTCCAGGAAGGCGAGATCCTGGTGGAAACCGGCCACAACGATCCGCGTCCGTTTATCGTGCAGACTCGCGAAGGCAGCCTGCGTGCCCTGGGTACGCGGTTCCTGGTCAAGCGCGAGGAGGACGCCACGCGCCTGAGCGTCCTGCAGTCCGCCGTGGCGGCCCATCCCGAGGCAACACAGCAGGAACAGATTCTTCGCGAAGGCCAGCAGGTGCTGATGCGCCGCAACGGCTTCGGGCCGACGGTGGCCTTGAGTCCCGGTGCCGATGCATGGACCCGTGGCATGCTGGTGGTGGACAACGCCCGTCTGGAAGAGCTGGTCCATGAACTGGGGCGCTACCGTCGCGGCTACCTGGGCGTCGAACCACAAGTGGCGGATTTGCGCATCACCGGCAGCTTCCCGTTGCACGACACCGACCTGGCCTTGACCGCGCTGCTGCCAACCTTGCCGGTACAGATAGAGCATCACACCCGCTGGTGGGTCATGGTGCAACCGAAGACCGAAGCCAAGCCGTGAGAGGACGGGTTTTCGGCGGATAGCTCAATATGAGCAGGCTCGCTCCACAGTGACCCGGGTGACCCCACCATTGCGGGCCACGCAGCCTCTTGTGGGAATGAGCCTGCTCGCAATGAGACCACCTGAGCGCCGCCTGATCCGACAGGTGGCATCCATCCAATCTGAATCTAAATTATTTTCATCCAGCCCTATCACTTTTCGACTTTCATCCGGCATCCAGGCAATTGAGAAATATTTCCATTCAGGAGCCGCCGTATGTCCCGTCCGCTAGACACCCTGTTGCGCCCCAGCCTGTTGGCCGTCGCCATTGCCTTTGCCGTCCCGTTGGCCAGCGGCCCGTTGCTGGCAGCCGAACAGGCTTCCAGCGTGCGCGCCTACAACCTGCCTTCCGCGCCATTGGCCAGCACCCTTAACCAGATTGCCAGCCAGGCCGGCCTCGCCTTGAGCCTGAGCCCTTCCCTGGTCTCAGGTAAGCAGTCGGCTCCGGTCCAGGGCCAGTTCGATGCCATCGGCGCATTGCGTGAAGCCTTGCGCGGCACCGGCCTGCAACTGGAACAAAGCAGCGCCGGCACCTACAGCCTGGCCGCCGTGCCCGAGGGCGTCATGGCCCTGCCGGAAACCAGCGTGATCGGCGCGGGCATCAGCGAAACCGCGTGGGGCCCGACCGAAGGTTATGCGGTCACCCGCACCGCCGCCGGCACCAAGACCGATACTCCGATTGTCGAACTGCCACGCTCGGTTTCCGTGGTCACGCGCCAGCAAATGGAAGACCGCTCCGTCCTCAACCTCAACGATGCCCTGCGCTACACCGCCGGCGTACAGAGCAGCGGCTACGGTTCGGACTCGCGTAACGACTGGCTGCTGGTGCGCGGTTTCGTACCGACCCAGTTCCTCGATGGCCTGCCGCTGCCCAAGGGCAACTACGTCACGCCGAAAATCGAGACTTGGAACCTGGAGCGCATCGCCGTGTTGCGCGGCCCCGCATCTTCGGTCTACGGCCAGACGCCGCCGGGCGGCCTGCTGGACATGGTCAGCCGTCGCCCACAGGCCGAGAGCAGTCATGAAGTGGAAGTACAGGCCGGCAGCTACGAGCACAAGCAGATCAATTTCGACAGCACCGGCAAGGTCGATGACGAAGGCCAGTTCCTTTATCGGGTCAGCGGCACCGTGCGCGACAGCAATTCCCAGGTCGATCACATTCCGGACAAGCGCTACAACCTCGCGCCGAGCCTGACCTGGAATATCAACGATGACACTCGCCTGACCTTCCTGACCCAGTTCACCCGCGACGACACCGGTATTACCGGGCAATTCCTGCCATTACAGGGCACCAAGCTGTCTTCGCCGGCGGGCAAGATTTCCCATCACAAGAACCTGGGGGATCCAGAGTGGGAATTCTATGACCGCACCTATTACGCACTCGGCTACGCGTTCGAACATCGCCTGAACGATACCTGGCAGTTCCGCCAGAACCTGCGCTATACCAAGAGCGACCTGGAGACCCAGGGCATCTCCGCTGGCGGACAATTCTGGCCAGCGGGGCCTGACGAGGCGGTAAGCGCCGATGGCACCATCAAGCGCAGCGCCAGTGTCATCGATGAAGACATCAGCCAGTTCGCTGTGGATAACAACTTCCAGGCCGACTTCCAAACCGGCGTTCTCAGCCACACCCTGCTGCTGGGCCTGGATCACCAGCGCTCGAACAGCAATGCGCGCTGGGACTGGGGTTCGAACGGTGTGCCGACCAGCAATATCCACAACCCGATCTACGGACAGGATTTCTCCAACGTCCAGTACTTCACCATGTATGACTACAACCAGAAGACCAACCAGACCGGCCTCTACATCCAGGACCAGATGGCCCTGGACAACTGGCGCCTGACCCTTGGCGGACGCGAGGACTGGGTCCACACCGGCACTGAGTTCCACAACCTCAACAACGTCACCAACACTCAGCGGGACAAGAAATTCAGCGGCAACGCCGCCCTGAGCTACGTCTTCGATAACGGCGTGACACCTTACATTTCCTTCGCACAGTCGTTCCAGGCCGCGGCAGGTTCAACGGTCAACAGCACCGATGCGTTCAAACCGACCGAGGGCGAACAGTACGAGGCCGGGATCAAGTACCAGCCCCCCGGCACCAGGACCTTGCTGACCGCCGCGGTGTTCGACCTGACCCAGAAGAACAACTCCGTGACCGAAAACAACGTCACTCGCCAGGTGGGCGAAGTCCAGGTCCGGGGCCTGGAGCTGGAGGCTTCGGGCAACGTGACCGACAACCTGAAACTCGTCGGCTCCTATACCTACAACGACAGCGAAATCACCAAGGGCACCGCGGCCGAAAAAGGCAAGCGCATGGCCCAGGTCCCGCGTAACCAGGCCACGGCGTGGGCCGACTACACCTGGCACAACGGCCTGCTGGACGGCTTCGGCGTGGGCGCAGGCGTGCGTTATGTCGGCGACACCTACGGCAACACCACCAACACCGACTGGGGCCATGTCGGCTCCTACACCGTGTACGACGCATCGGCCCATTACGACCTGGGCCGCCTGAACAAGACCCTCAAGGGGGTTACGGTGGCGGTGGACGCGAAGAACATCTTCAACAAGGACTACCTGTCCACTTGCGATGGTTTCTATTGCTACTACGGCGACCAACGCAACGTCGTTGCCAGCGTGAATTACAAATGGTAATCGGTTAGCCTTTGCGGCAAACCTTTCGAGGGTCAGCCGTGGCGAGTAATTTTCCTCTCGCCACGGCCGGTCTCTTTTGCATCCGGATCCTTCATGAAAAGCAAAACCATCCGCCGCTGGTCGTTCATCCACACCTGGACCAGCCTGATCTGCACGGTGTTCCTGCTGATGCTGGCGATCACCGGGCTGCCGTTGATTTTCCATCATGAAATCGAGCACCTGCTGGGCGACGCCCCCGAGTTCCGGGAAATGCCCGCCGACACGCCACACCTGGACCTGCAACAGTTGGTGGAGAAGGCCAAGGCCCATCGTCCGGGTGAAGTGGTCCAGTATTTCGGCTGGGACGAAGACGACCCCAACGGTGTCATCACCATCATGGCGCCGACACCGGACACCGAGCCCAATTCCTCACACACCTTCATGCTCGATGCACGCACCGGCGAGGCCCTGGAAATGCCCTCGGCCAACGGTGGTTTCATGATGGTCATGCTGCGCCTGCACGTGGACATGTTCGCCGGGTTGCCCGGCAAGCTGCTGCTAGCGTTCATGGGCCTCTTGTTCGTGATCGCCATCGTCTCCGGCGTGGTCCTGTATTTGCCGTTCATGCGGCGCCTGAGGTTCGCCACGGTGCGCCAGGACAAATCCACGCGCCTGCGCTGGCTCGACCTGCATAACCTGATCGGCGTGGTCACGCTGGTCTGGGCGCTGACCGTCGGGGTCACAGGTGTCATCGCCGCGTGCGCCGACCTGATCATCGCCGCCTGGCGCAACGACAGCCTCGGCGCCATGGTCGAACCCTACCGCAACGCCCCGCCCCTGACCCAACTGGCGCCGGCCACCCGCCTGCTCGACATTGCCAGGCAAGCCACGCCAGGCATGGAGCCCAGTTTCATTGCATTCCCCGGCACGCTGTTTTCCAGCCAGCACCACTACGGTGTGTTCATGAAGGGCAATACCCACCTGACCTCTCACCTGCTGACCCCGGTGTTGATCGACGCCAGCACCCTGGACGTCACCGCCATGGCCGAGCGGCCCTGGTACATGGATGTCATGAGCCTGTCCTTGCCGCTGCACTTCGGTGACTACGGCGGCAGGCCGATGCAGATCTTCTGGGCGACCCTCGATGTGTTGACCATCATCGTCCTCGGCAGCGGGGTCTACCTGTGGCTGGTGCGGCGCAAGGCAGCCAAACGTGCGAGCGTCGGCGCGCAGGTGGTGTCATGAGGCCCCGGCAGTCGAACTTCTGGAAAGTCTTTGGCGCTCCCGTGCTGATCGGTGTCCTTTGCGCCGCCGGACTGTTCTCGGCACTGCTGGGTGACGGTGCGTGGGACGCGGTGAGTTGGGTGGGCCTGGGACTGCCGACCCTGCTGGGCACCTGGGGGTTGTTCAAGCGCAACGGATAAGCTGCGCAGGGGGGCTCGCCAGTCGCGTCTGAACTGTCTAGGCTGTGCGAATCCCGGGTCTGAACCCTGTCCCCCCTCGAGACCGACTCCATGGCCACCCCCAGCATGACGCTGTTTCAAAATCCCGCTTCGCCCTTCGTCCGCAAGGTGCTGGTGCTGCTGCACGAAACCGGCCAGCAGGACCGCGTGGCGTTGCAGCTCAGCCAGCTCACCCCGGTCAGGCCGGACCAGAAGCTCATCGATGAAAACCCGTTGAGCAAGATCCCTGCCCTGCGCCTGTCCAACGGAACGGTGATCCATGACAGCCGCGTCATCCTCGATTACCTGGACCACCAGCACGTCGGTAATCCGCTGATTCCCCGTGAAGGCGCAGCCCGCTGGCGACGCCTGACCCTCGCGTCCCTGGCCGACGGGATCATGGACGCGGCAGTACTGATCCGCTACGAAACCGCCTTGCGTCCCGTGGAAAAACACTGGGACGAGTGGCTCGACGCGCAACGGGACAAGATTCGCCGCGCCCTGACCGTGCTCGACACCGAGGCGGTCGCCGAACTGGCCAGCCACTTCGACGTGGCGTCCATCAGCGTGGCCTGCGCCCTGGGTTACCTGGACCTGCGCCACCCGGACCTGGAATGGCGCGAGACCAACCCGCAGCTGGCGCAGTGGTTCGCCGAGGTGAGCCTGCGGCCTTCAATGATTGAAACAGTGCCCCGGGTCTGACGCTGCGCCAGCTGTCCCGGCCTCATCGCGAGCAGGCTCGCTCCCACATCGAATCGTGTCGCACCTTGGGGGAGCGAGCCTGCTCGCGATGGCAGCGCACCGGATCCAGCGGGAACAACCCGGCAATGCGCATTACCAACAGTTCGCGTACCCGCTGATCCTCGCGCAACCCCAACGAGCGGCTCATTTCACTTCCCCCAGATCGAACGTCATGGTCGCCGCCGGTTTCGATCCGACCCCGTACCAGTCCAGCTTGCGGGTCAACACCATGAACACGCCCAGTAGACCGAACAGCAACAGCGAGCCCATCAACAACGCATAGTCCTCGGCGCTCAGCAAGCCGTAGAGCAATGCATACAGCGCCGCCAGCCCTGCCGAAAAACCCAGGCCATGGCTTACGCTGCGCAACACATGACAGACGTAGAACCCCACCAGCGACACACAGGCACTGGCCGACAACAGGTACGCCAGGGCAAAGCCGATGTGTTCCGACAGCGATAGCAAAAGCAGGTAAAAGAATGCCAGCGCCACGCCCACCAGGGCGTACTGGACGGGGTGCACGGCCAGGCTCTTGAGCACCTCGAAAAGGAAGAAACCGGCGAATGTCAGGGCAATGAACAGCAAGGCATATTTGATCGCCCGATCGCTCTTGAGGTACTGGTCCACCGGATCGATGAAGCTCACGCCGAAGGCACGGCTGCGGAACGTTTCACAGCTGTCGCTCGCCACGCAGTTCTGCAACGCTTCTTCAAGGTTGGTGGAGAAGAACGAGGTCTGCCAGTCGGCACTGAAACCCTGTTCATTGATGTCGCGATTGACGGGCAGGTAGTTGCCGATGAAGCTCGGGTGCGGCCAGTCGGCGGCCAGGTGCACCTTGCTGGTCTTGCCCACCGGCAGGATCTGCAGTTCACCGGTGCCCTGCAGGCGCAGATCGAAACCGAAGGTCAGCTCGGCGCCATTCTGGCCGTTGACCATGGGCAATGGCACATGCACCCCCTGCCCCAGCCAACCGACCCGCGAACCGGGCAGGAAGTCGACGGTCTGCTCATTGAGTTTCAGCACCAGCGCACTCTCGATGCCACGGATGTCGCTGATGCCTACGCTCAGGTACGGCTCGTCGAAGCGATAATCGGCCGCCTCCTTGACGGTCAAGCCATAGCGCTCGGGCAACTTGAAGCGACCATCGATCCGGCTGTCGGCGTGGAACAACCGAGCCTCGTAGATGCCCCGGGCACGGGTTTCGGTGCGGACCTGGCCATCGAGTTCGAACTGATCCGGCAGAAAATACAATTCACCGCTTTGCTCGACGGTTTCCAGGAAACGGACACCGGTCTTCTCATTGGTATTCCAGACACGCACATCCTTGCGAAACGGCACCACGATCATCGGCCCGATGAGCTGCTGGCTGTGGCTGGAACTGCTGGCGATCTCCTGCAAGACGCCGTCGCGCAGCGCCTGGCGTTCATCGATGATTCCGTTGATCATCAGCAACGGAATCATCAGCAAGAGGATCAGTAGGGCAATCATGCCCAGTTTCACGGCGAGGCTGCGGTTCATGTGGAAGCTCCCTGTTTGAATGAGGGAGATTCTGGAGCGGCTGTGTGGGCTGTTTATGAGGCGAATGTGGAGTTTGTGTGGAAAACGGGCGAGCCCTTGTTGAGCAGCCCGCCTTCATGTGGACCGTGGCGAACCCGTGCGAGTGGGCCGTGCCATGGATCTCAGGGCAAGCGCAACACCACTTCCACGCCGCCCTCGACATTGCCGATCGCGAATTCCCCGGCATGCAGCTGCACCACTTCTTCCACAAAGTTGAGTCCCAACCCGGTGCTCTTGCGTCCGCTGTCCGGGCGCGGCAGTGAATAGAAACGCTCGCTCAGGCGCGGCAGGGCGTAGTCGGGAATCGGCTCGGCCTGATTGAACAACCGGATCTCGACAAGGTTGCCGATGCGCTCGGCGCTGATTCGCAGCAATCCGTGGGCAGGGGTGAAGTCCAGGGCGTTTTCCAGCAGGTTGCCCAATGCCTGGCGCAACAGAAATGCCTCCCCGGTGAGGATCAGGTCGGCGCCAACCTGCCGTTCGATCCGCAACTGTCGCTGTTCGATCCAGCCACCTCGGGCTTCAAGCAATTCGTCCAGCAAGGGCGCCAGGGGAACCGCCACCTGCTCCTCCAGCCCCTGGCGCTGTTCGACCTGGGCCAGGTTGAGCAAACGCTCGATCAGTTGCTGCATGCGTACGCTTTCATTGTCGATGTTGCTGACGAACCGCTGGTGCTGGGCCGCGGGCATATCGCTCTGCAGCAACTCGGCGGCACCGCGAATCGCCGCCAGCGGGCTCTTGAGCTCGTGGGTCAGGGTGTGCACATAGCGCTCGACATATGCCTTGCCTTCGAGCTGGGTGCGCATGTGCTCCAGGGCATGCGCCAGTTGCTCGAACTCGCCGCCGCGATAATGCGGCACCTCCACCCGTTGTCCCTGGCTGACGGCCTGGGCATACCGGGTCAGGCGTCGCAGCGCCGAGCTGAGCCACCACGACAGCAAGGCCCCGAGCAGCAGGCCCAGGCCAATCAGCCCGGCGCCGTAAAGCAGCAGGCGCCGCTCCGTGCGGTCGATGTAAGGCTGCAGCGAGCTGTTGGGCTTGGCCACGGTCACCACGCCGATGATCCGGCCGTTATCGCGGATCGGTGCCCCGACATGCATCACCGAGGAGGTCGGGTCATCGGCGACGCTGCGGGTCGAGCGTGCCCCGTACTGGCCACGCAGGGTCAGGTAGACGTCATTCCAGCGCGAGTAATCCTGCCCCACCGCCACACCGCTGGAATCGAGCACCACGATGCCGTCGGCATCCGTGACGTAGATGCGATGGCTGACCTGGTTCTTCGGCAAACCCCAGATCGTGGCCCCCGGCTGGCGTTCGCCATAAGCCTTGAGCAACTGCGGCCAGCGATTCTGGCTGAGGGTGCCGGCCTTGAAGTCGTCGCGCAGGATCTCGGCCATCAGGTTCGCCGTGTCCACCAGGGTTTCCTCGGTGGACTGGCGAACACCGGGCCGGATCTGTTCGATCACCGTGCCGAGCACGAAATACCCGGTCAGGCCGATGAACAGCACATAGACCAGGAAAATGCGCAGCCCCAGCGGCATCAGCTGTTCCCCGGGCTGTAGCTGTAGCCGAGGCCGCGATGGGTCTGGATCGGCTCCGCCTCGGCCCTGACCAGCCTCAGCTTGGCGCGCACGCTCTTGATATGGCTGTCGATGCTGCGTTCGTAACCGGCATCGCTGGCCACGCCCAGGGCATCGAGCAATTGTTCGCGGCTGAACACTCGCTCGGGCTGTTCCAGCAGACAGTTCAGCAGGCGAAACTCGTGACGTGTCAGGTTCAGTGGCTTGCCGCGATAGCTGATCTGCACGCGGTCGCCGTCCACCTGGAACAGCGCCGTACCCAGCTCCGTGGCGGGTCGCGGCGCCACCCGCTTGAGGATCGCCCGGACCCTGGCGGCGACCTCCCGCGGGCTGAAAGGCTTGACCACGTAGTCGTCGGCGCCGATTTCCAACCCCACCACCCGATCAATCTCGCCATCCCGAGCCGTCAGAAAGATGACCGGCACCTCGCTGAAACGTCTGAGATTCTTGCAGGTCTCAAAACCGCTGATATCCGGCAGGCCTACATCGAGGATGATCAGGTCCGCCGGTGTGTTTTTCTGGTGTTCGAGCGCCGCGGCACCAAGGCTCAGCCAAGTGGTGTCGAAACCTTCGCCTTGCAGGGCAAATACCAGCGTATCGGCAATGGCGGCTTCGTCTTCGACAATCAGAATATGAGGCATGGCTTGAGAGCCCGACAATAAAGTTGCCGGAACGGTGCCCCAACCCTGGAGGCGCGTCAATCGGGTAAATCAGCAGTCCGGCTTGTCCGCCGTGAAACGTCGGGCCGGATTCACCGCGGCATCGAATTCGCGCAGAGCCTTGGCGCCAATCAACAGCGGATAATTGAAACCGCTGCGGTCGGTCAGGTTGACCTCCACGGTGCGCTTGACGTTGCCCAGGCACATCTCCAGTTCCACCACCGGACGCTTGCTGGGTGCGGCCGACTCGCCTTCGTCTTCATCTTCTTCGGAGCGGGTCTTGATCTTGCTGATGCGCGCCACCTTGTGTTCATAGATCTTGTTGCTCGCATCCTTGGTGGCCAGGCGGAACCGCACCCAGTCGTCTCCGTCGCGGGTGAAGGTTTCGATGTCCTTGGCCGACAACGAGGCCGTGAGGGCGCCGGTGTCCATCTTGGCCTTGAGGACTTCACCGCCGATTTCCGGCAGCGCGATGTATTCGTACCGTCCGTACAGGGTCGGCTCGGCGGCCAGCGCCGGAAGGGCCAGCAGGGAAAGCAGGGCAAGGGTTGATTTCATGGTCATGAGGCTTCCTGTGTGAAGTGGTTTTTTAGACCGTGGCCTGGCCATTGGTTTCATTGCGCAGCGATGGCAGCCTACCCGAAGCGATGTGAAACAATCGTCCACGGCGGATTTGGCCTGCCGCCCGAAGCTGCTTATCATGGCCCGCCTAACTGCTTGCAAGAGTCTTCTATGCGCCGACTGCTCACCGGCTGTTTCGTCACCCTGCTGCTGTTGCTCAACACTCTGGTGCTGTTCGGGCCGCTGATGGTGTTCGCACTGCTCAAACTGGTCCTGCCCGGGCGCTTTCGCGACTATGCCTCCTGGGCGGTGATGTGGATCGCCGAAACCTGGGCCGAAATCGACAAACTGATCTTCGCCCTGTGCATCCCCACCCGCTGGGACATTCGCGGCGGCGAGGACTTGCGTGGCGATACCTCCTACCTGGTCATCAGCAACCACCAATCCTGGGTAGACATTCCCGCCCTGGTCCAGGCACTCAATCGGCGGACACCTTTCTTCAAGTTCTTTCTCAAGAAAGAGCTGATCTGGGTGCCGTTCCTGGGCCTGGCCTGGTGGGCGCTGGATTATCCGTTCATGAAGCGCTACACCAAGGCCTTCCTGGCGAAGAACCCGGAGCTGGCGGGCAAGGACCTGGAAATCACCCGGGCGGCCTGCGAGCTGTTCAAGCGCCAGCCGGTCACCGTGGTGAACTACCTCGAAGGCACCCGGTATACCGCCGCCAAGAGCCAGCAGCAGCAATCGCCCTTCACCCATCTGCTCAAGCCCAAGGCCGGTGGCGTGGCGTTCGTCCTGGCAGCCATGGGCGAACAGCTGGATGCGGTACTGGACGTAACGGTGGTGTACCCCCAGGAACGGATTCCCGGTTTCTGGGACCTGATCAGCGGCGCGGTGCCCAGGGTCATCGTCGACATCCAGACCCGAGCGCTGGATCCGGCGCTATGGCAAGGCGACTACGAAAACGACCCGGTTTTCCGGCAGCACGTCCAGGAGTGGGTCAACCAGCTCTGGACCGAAAAGGACCGGCGCATCGCCGCCTTGCGCAACGAACGCGACTGATCAGATCCCCGCGCCCGGGCTCCAGATGCCGCTCAGGCTCTGGAGCAATGAACCGGCCACGCCCTGTTGGCCGAGGTACTCAAGGATCACCGGGGCAAACTGACCGATCATGCCGCTGTCCATGCCCAGTGCGCTGAAGGTGTTGTTCAGGTCCTGGGTGTCCTTGACATTACCCAGCAGGCCGTCGAGCAATGCGTTCCTTTCCGATCCGCCCCCCAGCAGGCCGCCCAGGCCATTGAGTCCGCCAATGGCGCTGTTGCCAGCAATCTGGTCCAGGCCCGGCACACTTGCGCTCAATTCGGAAAACTGCGGTTCGCTGAGCCGGTTCTTCGCCAGCCCCAGCATCGCACCGGCACCGCCGATGGCCTGCTCCGGCGTGATGTTCAACTGCGATCCCAACGTATTGAGCAACCCGGCGGCTTTAGGCGCAGCCGCGATGGCGCCCTCTTGCTGCCCAGGCTGATTGCCTTGCATTGCCGCCACTGCATCGACTGCATCACTGAGGCTGAACTGCGCGAAGGCTGGACTGGCGGCCAGTGACAGCAGGCAAGACAGTGCAAAACCGCGTGGAACCTTCATCCCAACATCCTCTGAAACCCTGACAAGCCACCCGGTAAGGAAGTAGCGCAAACCGTGGGTTGGACGAAGGTTGACGGCGATTGTTCCGGGCCGGATTAAAAATCAGATAACACTAATGGAAAATTCCTTCAGAACAATCAGAAACAACTGGCTTTTAAAAAACCAGAACTGAATTAGCCCAAAAACTCTAAAACACCTGCTCATAATTCAGAATTGACATAATCAACTGTCAACCTTGACAGTAGCCCGCCCCGCCGTAGTTGCGACCATAGGCTTGATCGAGTTATTTGGAGCCCTGAAAGATGCAAAGGATACTGGCTGGGTGCGCGGGGTTATTCCTGTCATTGAACGGATACCTGCATGCAGGTGAAATAATCTGCCCTGCTGTTACCGATATTCATAGAAACATGGAGACCGCAGACGACACCTACTCGGTGGAAGTACGGGATGATCGCGAATGGGCGAGCCAGCAATTGGTAGAGGAAGTCAATCCGGCGTTGCTGGAATTCAGCGGCGCCGAATATGTACTTCATGAACCCGATGGTGACGAACAGACTCCGACGAGGGCCACCATTATCTGCCGGTATGGCCAGCTGAATCTGACATTGGAGCATCTGCAAGTACAGGAGCCCTTCTTTTCAGAGTGGGCGGACAATCGTTGTGAAAGTTTGGATCCGTCGGTGTGCAGACTGATAAACGCGGACTATTTCAATGTGACCTTCTAATATGACGCTTTGTAACTTGACCCACACTTAGTCCGGACTCCAGCCGCTCACTCCAGACATCCCGAAACTCCGTCGGCACTTCCCGCCCCTCTCTGCAGCCGTGGGTGACCTGGCTTCCTCTGTGCCAGAGCATCTTGCAGCGCTGCATTGAACAGCGACGCCCCGGCATGGACCCTACAGCGAATGTCGAAGCATGAATGCCCAGGCGTTCTACCGCGGTTTCTGCGAGCGGCTTCACAGTCACGGTGATCCGGCACTGAATACAGCCTCACCTTTGATAGCAATCCTGCTGAAGAGGCGATCTCTCTGGAACCTTACCCAGGCGCATTCTTATTCCCTCTCGGTATTATCCGCTGTCAACTCTGACAGTAGGCAACGACCGGCCCCGATCCTAAGCTCCCAATGCGTCAACAAAACAAGACTCTGGGCCCCCAGTCTTTATCCACTCGGGCAGGCAGGACGAAAGACATGAGCGATCGACTCAAAGGAACCGTCAAATGGTTTAACGATGCAAAGGGCTACGGCTTCATTACCTGTGGCGACAGCGGCAAGGAACTGTTCGTGCACTTTTCAGCCATCGATGGGGAGGGCTACAAGACCTTGAAGGAACGACAGACCGTCTCTTTTGAAGTTGAACAGGGAAGCAAGGGCGTCCAGGCCGCGAGAGTGACACTGGAATAAACTTCGCGACGCAGCAACAGCCCATCCACTCAATGGGCATCAGTGACCGCAGAGTCCAAAGAAAAGGGCGACATCTCTGTCGCCCTTTTTTTCGCCTTATGCGGCGCTGAACAGCTTGTGCGGATCGATCACGAATTTCTTCGGCACACCGGCATCGAACTCGCCGTAGCCTTTTGGCGCGTCGTCCAGGCTGATGACCTGTACGCCGACGATTTCCGCGATGTTGATGCGATCCCACATGATGGCTTGCATCAGTTGACGGTTGTACTTCATGACCGGGGTCTGGCCGGTGTGGAAGCTGTGGGACTTGGCCCAACCCAGGCCGAAGCGGATGCTCAAGGCACCGATCTTGGCGGCGGCATCGACCGCACCCGGATCTTCGGTCACGTACAGGCCTGGAATACCGATCTTGCCGGCAACGCGGGTCACCTGCATCAGGGAGTTGAGCACGGTGGCCGGGGCCTCGTGCTTGACGCCTTCATGGCCATGACCACGGGCTTCGAAGCCCACGGCATCGACGGCACAGTCGACTTCCGGCTCGCCCAGCAGGTCGGCGATCTGCTCGTGCAGTGGCGTGTCCTTGGACAGGTCGGCGATTTCGAAGCCCTGCGCCTTGGCATGCGCCAGGCGAACCGGGTTGACGTCACCGACGATGACGACCGCCGCACCCAGCAGGCGCGCAGAAGCCGCTGCCGCCAGGCCCACCGGACCGGCGCCCGCGATGTACACAGTGCTCCCTGGGCCGACACCGGCGGTGACAGCGCCGTGGTAGCCGGTCGGCAGGATGTCGGACAGGCAGGTCAGGTCACGGATCTTCTCCATGGCCTTGTCGCGGTTCGGCAGCTTCAACAGGTTGAAGTCGGCGTAGGGCACCAACACGTACTCAGCCTGGCCACCGGTCCAGTCGCCCATGTCGACGTAACCGTAGGCACCGCCGGCACGGGCCGGGTTGACGGTCAGGCAGACGCCGGTGTGTTGCTCCTTGCAGGAACGGCAGCGCCCGCAAGCCACGTTGAATGGCACCGAAACCAGATCGCCGATCTTCAGGTTCTCGACGTCGCTGCCCTTCTCGATCACTTCACCGGTGATTTCATGCCCCAGGACCAGGCCGGTCTGGGCAGTGGTGCGGCCGCGAACCATGTGCTGGTCGGAGCCGCAGATGTTGGTGGATACCACGCGCAGGATGACGCCGTGCTCGATCTTCCTGCCACGCGGGTCCTGCATTTTTGGATAGTCGATTTTCTGTACTTCGACCTTGCCTTGGCCGAGATACACGACACCACGATTACCGGACATGCTTTCACCTCGCTGTTGTTTTTATGAAACTGCGTCGCCCAGGCAGGCAGCGCGTTGATTGCTCGGGTTAATGCTTGTGTCTTGTTTCTGTCTTCTTTGGGAGGGCCTCATCGTGATCAGGCTCGCTCCCCTATTGGATCTCTTTGTTGTCGTCGAGCCTGCTCGACCAGAGGCGCTACAGGACGACCGTACGATTGGCGTTCAGAAATACTCGCCTTTCAATGTGATACCCCACTGCCCGGGCCAGGGTGAGCCCTTCGATGTCCCGGCCCTTGGCGATCAGGTCCTCGGGATAGTGGCTGTGGTCCACCACTTCCACGCCCTGGGCGATGATCGGGCCTTCGTCCAGGTCGTTGTTGATGTAGTGCGCCGTGGCGCCCACCAGTTTCACGCCTTTGTTGTAGGCCTGGTGGTACGGCTTGGCACCCTTGAAGCCCGGCAGCAGGGAGTGGTGGATGTTGATTGCCTTGCCATCGAGCTTGCGGCACAACTCCGGAGACAGCACCTGCATGTAGCGGGCGAGAATCACCAGCTCGGCACCGTTGTCTTCGATCACCTGCCATACCTGGCGCTCCTGGGCCGGCTTGTCGTTCGGGTCCAGGGGGAAATGGTAGTAGGGAATCTGGTGCCAGTCGGCCAGCGGCTTGAGGTCCGGATGATTGGACACCACGGCCACCACATCCATGGATAACTGGCCGATGCGCTGGCGATAGAGCAAGTCGTTGAGGCAGTGATCGGCCTTGGAGACCATGATCACCACTTTGGGTCGGTAATTGGGTGGCGTCAGCTCGAAGACCATGCCGAAGGCTTGCGCCCGCTCGGCCAGTCCGGCACGGAAGCTCTGTTCGTCGAACCCGTCAGGCTGGCGGAACTCCACGCGAATGAAAAAACGCGCCGAGAGCCGGTCGTCGAAGGAGTGGTGCTCGGTGACGTAGCAGCCCTGCTCGAACAGAAAGCGGGTCACCGCGTCCACCGTGCCGAGCACGCTGGGGCAGTCGGCGGTGAGAATCCATGTATCCGGGGCACGGCTCATTGCGGTGACTCCTGTTGTTGTGGGTAGGCCCCCGCCCAGTGCAGAACCCTGCGGCGAGGGGCTTTAGCCTGTGATGTCTCAGGCCTGCACACTCAACCCATATTCGGCCGATGCATCCTGCAGCCACAGCCACCAGTAATCGGAGAAGCTGCGACGAATCACCAGTTCCCAGGTGTCTTCGGCGGTGTGGCGGATCACCAGTTGCGACTTGGCGAACACGGTGCCTACGGCCTTGCCCACCGGGAAGTTGCTCGGATGCACGTCATAGCTGGTGGATTTCATCAGCACGTCGCGCACGTTCGGGCCGGACAGCTCGAGGATCTGCTGGCCGCCGCTGACATTGACGATCTGGATGTGCAGGTCGCCCAGGGCTTCACGCAGTTTCTGCTCGGCGGCGAACTCTTCGCCAGTGGGCACGACCAGTAGCCATTCGTCAGGGCCGAGCCATTGCAGGCTGGTTTCACCCTTGACGATGACGGTCAGCGCCCCGGGCAGTTCCAGGCCCAGGGCCTTGTGCACGCCCGCGGCGAACGCCGGATCGTGGCCATCGCCACGGATGGTCAGGTGACCCAGGAGTTTTTTCTCGCGCACGGTCACACCGGCGTTCTTGCGACCCTTGCCCACCAGGCTGGCGAGGTCGGCATGGTGCAGCGACGACTCGGCCTTGGCCCCGGTGGTGGGGCGTTGTTGGTACACGTTGACTGCGGTCATATGGAGCACCTGTCTGAATGCTGTTGGGTCAGACCCTTATGGTTATGGTGGCTGTCAGGCCGTCATCGCGAGCAAGCTCGCTCCCAAAAGGGTTACGCGATCAACTGTGGGAGCGAGCTTGCTCACGATGATGCCGATGCGGCATCGCCGGTCTCCCACAGGACCTCAAGCCACTAGATATTCTGCCGATCCCCCTTCGGATCGAAGAACACCGAAGAAACGATCTCTGCCTCGATCACGCGGCCATCGGCCAGCGGTGCGAACACCCGCTCGCCCATGCGCTTGAGACCGCCCTTGACCACACCCATGGCAAACGAATAACCCAGGGAGTTATGCGCATAGCTGGAGGTCACGTGGCCGACCATCGACATCGGGATCGCCTGCTTGGGGTTGAACACCAGCTGCGCGCCTTCCGGCAGCCAGACATTCGGATCGATCGGCTTGAGACCCACCAGTTGCTTGCGGTCCTCGCGCACGCAGTCCTCCCGGTTCATGCCCCGCCAGCCGATCCACGAGAACGGTTTGGTGCGGCCCACGCACCAGCCCATGTTCAGGTCGTCCGGAGTCATCGAGCCATCGGTGTCCTGGCCAACGATAATGAAGCCCTTCTCGGCCCGCAGCACGTGCATCGTCTCGGTGCCGTACGGGGTCAGGTTGTACTTCTTGCCCGCTTCGACGATCTGCTCGAGCACGCCCATGGCGTAGTCGGCCTGCACGTTGATCTCATAGGACAGTTCACCGGTGAACGAGATACGGAACACCCGCGCCGGCACGCCACCCACCAGGCCTTCTTTCCAGGTCATGAACGGGAAGCCGTCCTTGTCCAGGTCGATGTCGGTGACTTCGCTCAGCAGCTTGCGGCTGTTGGGTCCCGACAGGGTCATGGTCGCCCAGTGGTCGGTGACGGAAGTGAAATACACCTTGAGGTCCGGCCATTCGGTCTGCTGATAGATCTCCAGCCATTGCAGCACGCGCGCAGCGCCGCCAGTGGTGGTGGTCATCAGGAAGTGGTTGTCCGCCAGACAGGCTGTCACGCCGTCGTCGAACACCATGCCGTCTTCCTTGCACATCAGGCCATAACGAGCCTTGCCCACGTCCAGCTTGGTCCAGGCGTTGGTATAGATGCGGTTGAGAAACTCGCGTGCATCCGGGCCCTGGATGTCGATCTTGCCCAGGGTCGAGGCGTCCAGCAGGCCCACGCTGTCGCGCACGGCCTTGCATTCGCGCTTGACCGCGGCATGCATGTCCTCGCCGTTCTTCGGGAAATACCAAGGGCGTTTCCACTGGCCGACGTCTTCGAACTCGGCGCCGTTCTTCACGTGCCAGGCATGCAGCGCAGTGAAACGCACCGGCTCGAAGATGTGCCCGCAATGCCGGCCGGCCACTGCGCCGAATGTCACCGGCGTGTAGTTCGGACGGAACATCGTAGTGCCCATCTGCGGGATGCTCACGTTCAGCGAACGGGCCGCGATGGCCAGGCCGTTGACGTTGCCCAGCTTGCCCTGGTCGGTGCCGAAGCCCAGTGCGGTGTAGCGCTTGACGTGTTCCACCGACTCGAAGCCTTCGCGGGTGGCGAGCTCGATGGCGGCGGCGGTGACGTCGTTCTGCAGGTCGACGAACTGCTTCGGCGCCCGTGCGGTGGATTTTTCATGAGGCACCTGGAACAACGCCAGGGTCGGCTCTTCATGGCGGCTCAGGGCTTTGGGCAGAACGCCCTCCACCGCTTGGAAGCCGGCCTCGCTGGCCGCGCGCACGCCACCTTCGAAGCCATCGGCCAGGGCATCGCCAAGGCTGTAGACACCATTCACGCCGCCCACGCAGACGCGCTTCTGTGGTGCTTCGCCCGGTACGAAACCGAGGATGTCTTCACGCCAGATCGGCTTGCCGCCCAGGTGCGATGCCAGGTGGACCACCGGGCTGTAGCCGCCGGAGCTGGCCACCAGGTCGCAGTCCAGCCATTCGCCGGGGCTGGTGACCTTGTGGGCGCGGACATCGATCGCGGCGATACGCGCCGCGGTCACGCGCTTGCTGCCGCGGACCTCGATCACGGCACTGCCGGTGAGAATGCGAATGCCTTTGGCGCGCGCCTCTTCCACCAGCGCACCACGAGGATTGCTGCGGGCATCGGCGATGGCCACCACTTGCAGGCTGGCGTCGAACCAGTCCAGGGCCACGCGATAGGCATGGTCGTTGTTGGTGGTCAGCACCAGCTTCTTGCCTGGCGCCACGCCATAGCGACGTACATAGGTGGAGACCGCGCCGGCCAGCATGTTGCCCGGTACGTCGTTGTTGCCGTAGACCAACGGACGCTCGCAGGTACCGGTCGCCAGCACGACGCGCTTGGCGCGGACCCGGTTGATGCGTTGGCGCACCTGGCCGATCGGTGCCCGGTCACCGAGGTGATCGGTGAGGCGCTCATGGATGGTCAGGAAGTTGTGGTCGTGATAGCCGTTGACGGTGGCACGAGGCAGCAGCACCACCTCCGGCATCGAGCGCAGTTCAGCCACGGCTGCTGCGACCCACTCGGCCGCCGGCTTGCCGTCCAGGCTTTCACGGGAGTCGAGCAGGCTGCCGCCGAACTCTTCCTGCTCATCGGCCAGGATCACCCGCGCGCCGCTGCGGCCGGCGGCCAATGCGGCAGCCAGGCCAGCGGGGCCGGCACCGACCACCAGCACGTCACAATGACGGTTCATGTAGTCGTATGTGTCCGGGTCGTTCTCGGTCGGCGAGCGACCCAGGCCCGCGGCCTTGCGGATGTACTTCTCGTAGGTCATCCAGAACGACTGTGGATACATGAAGGTCTTGTAGTAGAAGCCCGGCGGCATCAGCTTGCCGCCGACCTTGCCGAGAATCCCCATCATGTCGTTGTTCACACTCGGCCAGCCATTGGTGCTGGTGGCGACCAGGCCTTGGTACAGCGCCTGTTGCGTGGCGCGCACGTTGGGGATCTGCGTGGCTTCGGTGGCACCGATCTGCAGCACCGCGTTCGGCTCTTCGGCACCGGCGGCGAAGATGCCGCGCGGGCGGGAGTACTTGAAGCTGCGGCCGATGATGTCGACGCCATTGGCCAGCAGCGCGGCCGCCAGGGTGTCGCCTTCGAAGCCCTTGTAGGTCTGGCCGTTGAAGGTGAAGCTCAGCACTTTGTTGCGGTCGATCCGTCCGCCGTTGGACAGGCGATTGATCTGGCTCATACCTTCTCTCCCAGAGCCTGTGCGGCCGCTTTCGGACTGTCAGCCTTATCGGTGAATTGCGGCTTTTGGCCGATCTTGTAGGTTTCGAGAATCTCGTAGGTCACGGTGTCGCGGGTCGCGTTGAAGTACTGGCGGCAACCGGCGGCATGGATCCACAACTCGTGATGCAGGCCGCGAGGGTTGTCGCGGAAGAACATGTAGTCGCCCCACTCCTCGTCGGTGCAGCTGTTCGGGTCCAGGGGACGCGGGATGTGTGCCTGGCCGGACGAGTGGAATTCCTCTTCGGAGCGCAGTTCGCCGCAGTGAGGACAGAAGATGTGCAACATGTGGGATTTCTCCTGTTAGTGGGCGACGGCAGCAGCGCCGTGTTCGTCGATCAATGCACCGTTGTGGAAACGGTCGATGGAAAACGGCGCGGCCAGCGGGTGCATCTCACCCTTGGCCAGGCTGGCAGCGAATACGTTGCCCGAGCCCGGGGTGGCCTTGAAGCCGCCGGTGCCCCAACCGCAGTTGAAGAACATGTTCGGCACTGGCGTCTTGGAGATGATCGGGCATGCGTCCGGCGTGGTATCGACGATGCCGCCCCACTGACGGTTCATGCGCACCCGCGAGAGCACCGGGAACATCTCGACGATGGCCTGGATGGTGTGCTCGATCACCGGGTACGAGCCGCGCTGGCCGTAGCCGACCCAGCCGTCGATACCGGCACCGATCACCAGGTCGCCCTTGTCGGACTGGCTGATGTAGCCGTGTACGGCGTTGGACATGATCACGCTGTCGATGATCGGCTTGATCGGTTCTGACACCAGTGCTTGCAGCGGATGGGACTCGACCGGCAGGCGGAAGCCGGCCAGCTTGGCCATGTGCCCCGAGTTACCTGCGGTCACCACGCCGACGCGCTTGGCGCCGATGAAGCCCTTGTTGGTTTCCACACCGATGCACACACCGTTTTCCTTGCGGAAGCCGATCACTTCGGTCTGCTGGATCAGGTCCACGCCCAAGGCATCGGCGGCCCGGGCAAAGCCCCAGGCCACGGCATCGTGACGGGCCACGCCGCCGCGACGCTGGACAGTCGCGCCCATGACCGGGTAGCGGGTGTTCTTCGAGCAGTCCAGGTACGGGATCTCCTCGGCCACCTGCTTGGCATTGAGCAATTCGCCGTCCACGCCGTTGAGGCGGTTGGCGCTGACACGGCGCTCGGAATCGCGGATGTCCTGCAGGGTGTGGCACAGGTTGTACACGCCACGCTGGGAGAACATCACGTTGTAGTTCAGGTCCTGGGACAGGCCTTCCCAGAGCTTCATGGCATGCTCGTACAGGTGGGCCGACTCGTCCCACAGGTAATTGGAACGCACGATGGTGGTGTTGCGCGCGGTGTTACCGCCGCCCAGCCAGCCCTTCTCGACCACGGCCACGTTGGTGATGCCGTGCTCCTTGGCCAGGTAGTAAGCCGTCGCCAGACCATGCCCGCCACCGCCGACGATGACCACGTCGTAGACCTTTTTCGGCGTCGGCGTGCGCCACATCCGCTGCCAGTTCTCGTGATGGCTGAGAGAGTGTTTGAAGAGGCCGAAGCCCGAATAGCGTTGCATAGTCATTACTCCAAAACCGACTCAGCGATAAACCGGGAAGTCCGCGCACAGCGCCGCCACTTGCTGGGCCACGTTGGCCTCGACATCGGCATCGCCGAGGTTATCGAGGATGTCGCAGATCCAGCCGGCCAGCGTCACGCATTGGGAGACCTTGAAGCCGCGCGTGGTCACCGCCGGGGTGCCGATGCGCAGGCCCGAGGTCACGAAGGGCGACTGCGGGTCGTTCGGCACGGCATTCTTGTTGACGGTGATATGGGCACGGCCCAGGGCGGCATCGGCATCCTTGCCGGTCAGGCCCTGGCGGATCAGGCTGACCAGGAACAGGTGGTTATCGGTACCACCGGACACTACATCGTAGCCGCGCTTGATGAACACGCCAGCCATGGCCTGGGCGTTCTCGATCACTTGCTGCTGGTAAGCCTTGAAGCCTGGCTCCAGCGCTTCCTTGAAGCACACCGCCTTGCCGGCGATCACATGCATCAGCGGGCCGCCCTGGGCGCCCGGGAACACCGCGGCGTTGAGCTTCTTCTCGATCTCTTCGTTGGCCTTGGCCAGGATCAGGCCGCCACGCGGACCACGCAGGGTCTTGTGGGTGGTGGTCGTGACCACGTCGGCATAAGGCAGCGGATTGGGGTACAGACCGGCGGCCACCAGGCCGGCGACGTGGGCCATGTCGACGAACAACAGGGCACCGACCTTGTCGGCGATCTGACGGAAACGCGGGAAGTCCAAGGTCTTGGAGTAGGCCGAGAAACCGGCGACGATCATTTTCGGCTTGTGCTCGACCGCCAGGCGCTCGACTTCGTCGTAGTCGATCAGGCCGGTGGTGGTGTCGATGCCGTACTGCACTGCGTTGTAGAGCTTGCCCGAGGACGACACCTTGGCGCCGTGGGTCAGGTGACCGCCATGGGCCAGGCTCATACCCAGGATGGTGTCGCCAGCCTGCAGCAGGGCCAGGTAGACGGCGCTGTTGGCCGACGAGCCGGAGTGCGGCTGGACGTTGGCGTAATCGGCGCCGAACAGTTGCTTGGCGCGTTCGATGGCCAGGGCCTCGACCTTGTCGACGTGCTCGCAGCCACCGTAGTAGCGCTTGCCCGGATAGCCTTCGGCGTACTTGTTGGTCAGGCCACTGCCCTGGGCCTGCATCACACGCTTGCTGGTGTAGTTCTCCGACGCGATCAGTTCGATGTGATCTTCCTGGCGTTGCTCCTCGGCGTTCATCGCCGCCAGCAGTGCATCGTCGTAACCCTGGATCTGGTCTTGCTTGCTGAACATCGCGTCTCTCCCAGCGGCGGTGGTGCGCCTTGTTGTCTTGGTGAGGCACCGTCCGTTCGACAGTGCCCTTTGGATGCGATGGTATGGCTGGCGCAGGCAGGTCAAATGCCTATGGACGCCACGCAAAGGTGCGTTTACGACATAGGAACAGACACGGTCCTGTTTGGACTGGAGACAGGATCCTTGTGGCGAGGGGATATATCCCCTCGCCACAGATAAATCCCTGGCCGCAGGGTTCTGTTCAGGCCGACAGGTGGCGAACCGCGAGCAAAACCAGGAAATGCGCGGGATACAGACCATAGGCCCAACGCCGCATCGCCGGCGGATGAAAACGACCGGCATGTCGCAAAAGTACCTGTCCAAGCCATGGCGCGATCAGGCAAGCCACCAGCCCCCAGATGGCCACCGCATCCCCCAGCCACGCCGCGCCATACAGCACCCGCCATTGGTTGGCCGCCAGACATACCAGCCCCGGCAACAACGCCATGTACAAGGGACGCTTGAATACCAGCAACATTGCCAGCGGCAGCAGCACACCAAAGAAACCGAACATCAACTGCGACGAAAACAGCGCCGCCAACAGCAGCGCCATCACTGCCAGGCCTCGCGCCTCCAGGCTCGGCGTTTGCCAACAGCGCGCCACCAACAATCCCAGCACCAGGGTTGGCATCACATTCAGGGTGGCGGGATCAGGAATGAACAAGCGGTAGGGGATTTCGCTGACGGCACTGAATAGCAGCAGCCAGCCCAGGTACCGCCATGGAGCAGCGCTGGCACCCCTGCGCGCCAGGTTCGCCGCCATCGCCAGGCAGAACCAGGGAAAAGCCAGGCGCCCGGGCACGTAGAGCCAATCGGCGGAGTAACCGACATATCGCAGATGATCGAGCACCATCGCCAACAGTGCCAGCCACTTGAGCAGATCCAGCGCCGTATCACGCCGACTCATCCGCGCCACGCCACGGCCGCATTGTGATTTCCAGACCGAAACATCCGGTGTGTTCCCCCATCATTCTTGGGTAAAGTGCGCACCATGATCGACCACGGCGCTGCGCACCAAAGCACGCCGAACCACCGGACCCCCTCACCCGGGAGTCCGCCAGGGATCTCTTTATCCAGGACTCTCTATTTCAGGAGCAAGGCCATGACCGACAAGAGTCAACAGTTCGCCAGCGACAACTATTCCGGCATTTGTCCCGAAGCCTGGGCCGCCATGGAAGAAGCCAACCAGGGTCACCAGCGCGCCTACGGCGACGATGAGTGGACCCATCGCGCGGCGGATGATTTCCGCTCTCTGTTCGAAACCGACTGCGAAGTGTTCTTCGCATTCAACGGTACCGCGGCCAATTCCCTGGCACTGTCCTCGCTGTGCCAGAGTTACCACAGCGTGATCTGTTCGGAAACCGCCCACGTCGAAACCGACGAATGCGGTGCGCCGGAGTTCTTTTCCAACGGATCCAAGCTGCTGCTGGCGCGCACCGAAAACGGCAAGCTGACCCCCGACTCGATTCGCGAGATCGCCCTCAAGCGCCAGGACATCCACTACCCCAAGCCGCGGGTCGTGACCCTGACCCAGGCTACGGAAGTCGGCAGCGTCTATACACCGGAGGAAATCCGCGCCATCAGCATCACCTGCAAGGAGCTGGGGCTGAACCTGCACATGGACGGCGCTCGCTTTTCCAATGCCTGCGCCTTCCTCAGCTGCTCGCCAGCGGACCTGACCTGGAAAGCGGGCGTGGACGTTTTGTGCTTCGGCGGCACGAAAAACGGTATGGCGGTGGGCGAAGCGATCCTGTTTTTCAATCACGACCTGGCCGAAGACTTCGATTACCGCTGCAAACAGGCCGGGCAACTGGCCTCGAAGATGCGCTTCCTGTCCGCCCCCTGGGTCGGCCTGCTGCAGGACGACGCCTGGCTCAAGCACGCTCGCCACGCCAACCGCTGCGCGCAATTGCTGGCACAGCTGGTGAGCGACATCCCCGGCGTGGAACTGATGTTCCCGGTCCAGGCCAACGGCGTCTTCCTGCAACTCTCGGAACCTGCCATCGCCGCCCTCACCGCCCGCGGCTGGCGCTTCTACACCTTCATCGGCAAGGGCGGCGCACGCTTCATGTGCTCCTGGGATACCGAAGAGGCGCGAGTGCGGGAATTGGCGGCGGATATTCGGGAAGTGATGGCCGGCTAAGGAAAGACACACTCAAGGCCGTTCCCGACCACTGCTCGGCCGGGGACATGGTGAACTGTGGCGAGGGGATTTATCCCTTCGCCACGGGATCTTCGTGCCCGTCAGAACTCGATCCGCACATCCCCCTTCGGCACGCTGCAGCACGACAGGATGTAACCTTCGGCCTCGTCGTCCTCGGTGATGCCGCCGTTGTGGTCCATCTCCACTTCGCCGCCCAGCTTCAACACCTTGCAAGTGCCGCAGATGCCCATGCCACAGGCCTTGGGAATCATCATGCCAAGTTTCGCGGCGGCGGCATGGACAGTTTCGCCCGGTGCCACGCGAATGCTCTTGCCCGAGGAAGTGAACTCCACCAGGTGCAGGTCCGCCGCATCGACCTCCGGCGCCTCGGCAGCCTGCTCGGCCTGCTCCACCGCGTCGGCACGGGCTTCCGGTGGCGTGGCGCCGAAGGACTCCTCGTGGTAGCGCTTCATATCGAAACCAGCGGCTTCCAGCAGACGCTTGACCGCGTTCATGTACGGCGTCGGGCCGCAGCAGAACACTTCGCGCTCCAGGAAGTCAGGCGCCATCAGTTCCAGCATCTTGTGGTTCAGGTAACCGCGATAACCCGCCCACGGCTCGCCCAGACCGTGTTTCTCGCAGATCAGGTGCAGGCTGAAGTTGTCGATCCGCGACGCCATGTGCTCCAGCTCGCGGTGATAGATGATGTCCTTGGGCGAACGGGCGCTGTGGATGAACACCATGTCGACGTTACCGTTGGTGTCGTAGTACCAGCGCGCCATGGACATCACTGGCGTAATGCCGACGCCGCCGCTGAGGTAGAGCACCTTCGGGGCAGAGAAATCGATGGCATTGAACAGTCCCACCGGCCCGTGTACCGCCAGCTCCTGGCCTTCGTGCAAGGTGTCGTGCAGCCAGTTGGAAACCTTGCCTCCCGGCACACGCTTGATGGTCACCGAAAAGCTGTAGGGCACCGACGGCGAGCTGGAGATGGTGTAGGAACGCATGACCTGCTGGCCTTCGATCTCCAGCTCCAGGGTCACGAACTGTCCCGGCTTGAAGAAGAACATGATCGGCTGGTCGGCCATGAAGCAGAAGGTGCGTACATCCCAGGTTTCCTGGATGACTTTGACGCAACGCACGATATGTCGGCCATTGGCCCAGGTCTGGGTGGTGACCGGGTTCAGGAAATTATTGGACATACTGATCTCCACGGCCGACTGCCGGCCTTCATGGTGGCGATTGTGCGCAGGCGCCGAAAGCGTCGTTTACCTATTCGCGACATCCACGTACTTATCGCGACCAGCCCCCAACCACCGGGGCTTGCGCGTCGGGAACAGATTGGGCCATGTCGCCCATGGATAAGGTTCCGGCCCTGCGCGGCCCCACACTCGCCCCAACAGACAAACAACGTTTTCTGCCTTGCGTAGCACAACCGATTAGCCATATTTCGCCGGCCACACAGATGGCCATGAGGATAAAACGATGGACGTGACCACAACCCTGAGCCTGGGCGATCCGCTGGAACCCGCACGCAAGGCTACCGCGAAGATGCTGCAGGAACGCGAGCGCACGTTCTCGCTGCCGCAGCCGTTCTATTGCGACGAGCGCCTGTTCGACATCGACATGCAGGAGATCTTCCAGAAGGAATGGTTGATCGCCGGCATGACCTGCGAGATCCCGACCAAGGGCAACTACCTGACCCTGCAGGTAGGCAAGAACCCGATCATCGTGATTCGTGGCGCCGACGGTGTAGTCCACGCCTTCCATAACGTCTGCCGCCACCGTGGCTCACGCCTGTGCACCAGCGACAAGGGCAAGGTCGCCAAACTGGTCTGCCATTACCACCAGTGGACCTACGAGCTCGACGGCCGCCTGCTGTTCGCCGGCACCGAAATGGGCGCCGACTTCGACATGAAGCAGTACGGCCTCAAGCCAGTGAACGTGAAGACCGCCGGCGGCTATATCTTTATCAGCCTGGCGGAGAACCCACCGGCCATCGATGACTTCCTGTCGACCCTGAACCACTACATGGAACCCTACGACATGGAAAACACCAAGGTGGCGGTGCAAACCACCTTGATGGAAAAAGCCAACTGGAAACTGGTACTGGAAAACAACCGCGAGTGCTACCACTGCGGCGGTTCGCATCCTGAACTGCTCAAGACCCTGCTGGAATGGGACGACGTCACCGACCCACGGGCCGACCAGGCGTTCAAGGACCATGTGGCCGATTCCGCCGCGGCCTGGGAAGCCGAGAAGATTCCTTACGCTCACAAGAGCTTCGGCCTGCGCAACCGTATCGTGCGCATGCCGCTGCTCAAGGGCACCGTGTCGATGACCATGGACGGCAAGCAAGGCTGCGCCAAGCTGATGGGTCGCATCAAGAACCCGGACCTGGGCTCGATGCGCATCCTGCACCTGCCGCACTCCTGGAACCACTGCATGGGCGACCACATGATCGTGTTCACCGTGTGGCCCATCAGCGCCCAGGAAACCATGGTCACCACCAAGTGGCTGGTGCACAAGGACGCGGTCGAAGGCGTGGATTACGACGTGGAGCGCATGCGCCAGGTCTGGGACGCCACCAACGACCAGGACCGTCGCCTGGCCGAAGAGAACCAGCGCGGCATCAACTCCACCGCCTACCAGCCAGGCCCGTACTCCAAGACCTATGAGTTCGGCGTGGTGAACTTCGTGGACTGGTACAGCGAGCGTATGCTCAACAACCTGGGGGCCGAGCCTGCGCCGTACCTCAAGGGCGTTCCGGTCCAGGGTTGAGTCAGGAGCATCGCGAGCAAGTTCGCTCCACAGGGGTTCTGTGTTGTTCACACAACCTGTGGGAGCGAGCTTGCTCGCGATAGCGGCCCGACATTCACCTGATTACTTCGAAGACCACCGCACCGACCCATCCTCCCCATAAAACGTCTCTTCGATCTCCTCCCCCACCAGCCGCACCTTCACGTACCCGTTCAACACCCGCTCCGGATACGCCGGATCGCCCGCAAGCTCCGTCTCCGACCACAGCACCCGGGCATGCCCGTTCAGTTCGCTGGTAGTGCCGTAGGGAATCGCTCCGTGCCCGGCGCAGCGCGCATGCAATCCGCCCTGAGGCGCGTAGCAGATGCCGTTGTGCAGATGCCCCCAATACCAATAGTCGGGCTCGCGCCCAAGGGCGTCGCAGACCGGTTGGTAAAGCGCGGTCTGATGATGCCCGCTGATATCGAAACCCTGATGATGGCTGAGCACCATCAGTTTCTTGCGCTTGGGCAGGCTTTTCATCCAGTCGATCTGCTGGGTGTTGAGGGTGCCATCCATGTACAGGTTCATGGCGTCGGAAGCGTAGGCGGTGTCCAGGCCGACCACCAGCCAGTCGTCGTTGTACAAGGCAAAGTAGCTGGTGCCCTGTTGCACCGGGAACCGCTTGGCCAGTTCCTTGAAATAACCGTGGGCGCCGCTGTACATCTCGTGGTTGGAATTGAGGGTGAAGGCGCCATGCTTGCCCTGGGGCCAGCCGGCCATGTCGACGTCTTCCTGGGAATGGGTGCCGGCGTAATAGACATCCCCAAGATGGATGGTGAAATCGGCCTGGGCCAGCTGCATCTGGTTGGCGACGGCCACCGCCGGCGCATGGCTGTCGAAGGGACCGGTCCCCCAGTCGCCGGCGATGGCCAGCACCACGTCGCGGTCCATTTTCACCAGCGCCGGGTTGGTGGCGAAGGTCGCATGGTGGCGCAGGTTTTCGATCCACTTGAGCAACGCCTCGCTCCACAGCAGATCCAGCAGCTCCCATTTACGGCAGCCCAGCAACGTGCCGTCCTTGAGGACCCGGGTCGGCAATTCATCCTCGCTTTGCGGCAACGGCGTGGCATTGCCAAGCTTCAGGATCGACAGGCCGTGGGCCAGCTCCCACGGCACGGCAGGCTCGTCATCCGGCAGATCACCATGCTCGATGACATGCCGTGCCTGGTCGTGGCCGCGTTGCAAGAGCTTGACGATGGCCTGGAACTCCTCGGGTTCCAGGTCGTTGACGAGTTTTTTCCAGGACATTTCCAGTCGCGTGACCAACCCGTGCAGGCGGACCTTGACCTTGTCGAACTCATGTTCCCAATGATGCAGTAATGACATGTGAACGCTCCTTCGCAGTGCCCTGGATCACAGGGTTTTCATGAATTCGATCAAGGCCCGCTTGTCGGCGTCCGACAGTTGCGTGCCATACAAGTGGCCACCGTTGTGGTTGCCCTCCAGGCGGGTGTCGTACTTGAAGTCCGCCGTTGCCTTCATCTGCTCACCGCTGGTGATGAAGCCCACTTTCTCCTGGTCATAGATGTCCGAGCCGGTGTAGAACACTTGCGGACGCTGTTCCGGCGGCTGCAGCAAGTCCCACAGGGTCGGCACCGAACCGTTGTGCAGGTATGGCGCTCGCAGCCAGACGCCATCGGTGGGTGTGTTGCTGTAGCTCTGGGTCTTGCGGTAGGCGCCGAAGTCGAACGGCGGCTTCTTGAAGCCGTGGAACGCCGCCACCAGGCCGGTGGTGAAGGAGTTCAGGCGATGAGGGTCGGTGCCCAACTGGTCGATGTTGGTGGTGACCTGGCCCGTGTCGGTGCGGCCGAAGTCGTGGCAACCGGCGCAGTTCTGCTCCCATATCGGCTTACCTTGGGCGACTTTCGCCTGGTCCAGGGCGAACGGCCAGGCGGGCGCCTTGTGCCCCAGCAGCCAATTGGTCACCCGGTTGAAGCTCGGCGGCAGTACCGATTGCGGCGTCGCGCCTACGGCCATGGCCGCGGCGTAATTGCGCTCATGGATATTGTTGTTATTGCCGTCCCAGTGCAGGTAAAGCGACTCGCGAGGCTTCTGGTTCCAGACCTGCGGCAGGTCCACGGTGCCAATGGTTGAGTCATCCGGGAAGCCGAACACCACCATTTTGGTCGGGTTGAAAGTGTCGGTCCGGCCCGGCCCCTGGGCCGGGCGCAGTTTCTGCCAGGCGTAGGCCTGCTTCTGCTTGAGCAACGCACTCTTGGCCATCGGAATGATCAGGTAGCGGTTGTACAGCTTTTCGAAAAAACCCAGTTGGAACTTGCCATTGATCGCCGCCATCACCGCATCCGCGGTGAATTTCGGGTCACTGGCGCAATCGTAGGCGAACCATTGGAAGGCTTGCAGCTGCAGGGTATTGGCCGGCGCAGTGGCGACCGGAACCGCGACATCCGTGGCATTGGCCCGGTAAGAGCCGGTGTGGCACAGGGCGCAGTTCGGTTCCACGGTGGGATACCCCAACTGCCGCTTGGCCATGCCGATGGGCAGGTCGTTGCCGTTTTCATAGAGAAAGCCGAACACCTCGTAGCCACCGGGCCTGGGCATTTTCTCCGGACACATCTGAGGCAGCACGGCAAACAGATAGTAGGGAATCCGCGCCTCGATCCCCAGGCCGATGGCGGCATATTTGTAGTGGTCTTCGTCGGAGGCGAAGTCCGGCTGCGGCACCTCCCGGATCATCTGGTACCAGGTCTGGTAACCGACGAAACCCAGCACCAGCACCACCACCAGCGCACCGACCTTGAAGCCATGACTTTGCCAGCGCCGCGCCCAGCCCGCGCGCCAGTCCCGCCAGCCGGCGCAGAGCAAGGCCATGGGCCGATTGGCGACCGGGCTGCCCAGGTACAGCAGGATGCCAAGCACGAGGAACATGCTCAGGTCGCCCATCAGCATGGGGACGAACAATAGCCCCTGGTCATTGGTGTTGATCAGGTAGATCCAGAACACCACCGCCACCAACCGCGACAGCACGCACAGCCACGAATGAACCACGAAACGCGGCGCATTGAACCCCGAGGGCATATAGAACAGGCTGATCCCCACCAGCAGCATGCCGGTGTTCTCCAGCCATGGATCGGACAGCACGGGCGGCAAGCCAAGCATGGACGTCAGCAACGCCGGCGCGAACAGCGCCGGAATCGCGAACACCATGTTCATGACGATCCCCACCCAGATGATGCGTTGGAACCAGCGGATGTAACTGTTCATGGCATCCATTTCCTTATTCTTGACTCACGATATGCAGCGCTCTAGCGATCGCTATCGCGAGCAAGCTCGCTCCCACACTGAATGTGTGGCGCGCACAAAATCAGCGGCACATGGCCCCCTATGGGAGCGAGCTTGCTGGCGATGCAGACGACTGGGCCTTGCGTCAGCCGAGGGCGGTCTTCTCCAGGTGCTCAAGAATGATCGGATACACATCCACCACCGCGTCCTTGCCGAAGATGCAGTCGATATGACCGTAGCCCGGCACCTCATGACGGCTGAACAGCTGCGGATCGTGTATCTCGCACAACCGCTGGTAGGTCTTGAGGGTGCTCTGTGGCAGGTAGCACTGGTTGTCGGCACCGCTGATGAAGCAGATCGGCAGCTTCAGCCGGTCGAAATGCGGCATGTAGACGTCGTTGCCCTTGAAGTCCACCAGGTGCCCCTTGCGCACGATCAGCGCCAGGTGCTCGAAGGTGTGCATGTTCGACTCGCCGAACAATTCATGCAGGTTGTCGTGCAGGGTTTCGTTGAGGGTGTCGTGGCGATACAGCGACGCATACATGAACGTGATGCGGTGGCAGACCGGGTTGGTGCAGTAGCCCTGGGCCTCGATCCGGGCATAGCCGTTGAGCGCCTTGTCGTAGAGCCTGTTGAACCAGTTCTCCTTGGTATCGGCGTAGGCGGTGAGAGACTTGATGCCGATGGCGTCGAGCATGCCAGGCAGATGCAGGCCAGCCTTCAGGCCGGTGGCCGTGGCGACCACCGTATCGGCGGCGATCTGTGAACAGACCACCGAGCGCACCCCCTGCAAGCCGGCCAGCATCGACATGAAGAAGGTCGTCGCGCCGTAGCAATGCACCACGCATTGCACGTCCCGAGCCAGGGTCGCTTGCTGGATCTGCTCGATGGCGGCCTTGAAGTCGTACCGGGCCACCTGGTCGCCGTTCCACTCACGCTTGCTGGCGGGCAGCAGGATGCTTACCCGCAGGTCCAGCAGCCAGACGTCGTACCCGTGCTTGCACAGGTACTCCAGCAAATTGGTGTGGATGGTATCGGTGGAGAAGATATTGGAGCCCACGCCCAGGCCATGAACCAGCATCACCGGGCCCTTGCTGCCAGCCTGGTAGCGGGTCAGGCGCAGCTCGACGCTGTCTTCGGTCTGGAAGAAATGCACCGTCGGCGCCGGCGCGTCCAGCGGGCGCTTGGTGCGCGGCGGCGCGTCCGGGTTGAAGTAGATGTCGCCAGCGAACACCCCGCCATAGCTTTCCCACAGGATACCGGCGAAGAACTTGCCGAACCGCGCAAGAGCCTCGACACGTTCGCGCTCGTTGCGGGCATTGAGCACCTTCATGGTGGTCATCTGCTTGGCGAAATCGGCCGGCTGGATGTGCATCACTCCCGAGCCGATCACCGCGCCGGTCTTGTCCGGCCCGCGGTAGAGCGTGACGTAGAGCGTGCTGGTGTCATGCCAGATGTTCAACACCCCGTTGTCCTCGGGTACGGTCTTGAAGGCGCTGAAGTAATAATCGCTGCCGTCCTCGGCGGTCAGCTTCATGTCGTAGTTCATGTGGCGCACGCCCACCTGTTCCTGGTATTGCTCGAACAGGTTGAACACCCCGTTGCTGGCTACCAGCGGCTGGGGCGAAAGCAGCGGCGCGTCCAGGGTGCCCACCAATGTCGCGGCGTGCTCCGGCTCCTTGATCAGCCGGTTTAAATCGTCGGCGGTGATGGTCAGGGTGAACTCGATGGGCGAGTTGTCCGCCTTGCCGCGCTTGGCCGCCGCTTCGTAGAGCGTCAGGTCCGTGCCCTGGGGCTGGGTGAACGCCGTGGAAAAGTAGCCCTTCATGGTTTCGGTGAACTGTACCCCGAGGGTCGGTGCCGCCACCGGTTTGCGCGGAGCCGAAGGCAGGGTGTAATCGATCTGCCAGCCATGATCGGCCGCCAGCAACCCCATGTTGCGCTCGCTCACCGCCGAGATGGTCAGCAACGGGTTGACCGCCAGGGACGTCGGGATCACCGCGCCATCGGCCACATACAGGCCCGGGTGGACATCCGTGCCGCTGGTGCCACTGAACACCTGGCCCTTGTGGTTGACCACGCCCTGGGTGGCATCTTCGCCCATGACGCAACCGCCCAAGGGGTGGACCGAGACAATGCTGTGCTTGAGCAGCTTGGTCCAGATCGGGTTTTCGACCCAGATCCCGCCCAGTGCCTTGGTGCACTGGTGCAGGCGCTCGTTGCCCAGGGTGACGTTTTCCTGCTCGCCGACACCGGGCCAGTCGATGCGCAACTGATCCTTGCTGTCGAGCAGCATGCGGCCCTTGCCATTGTCGTGGCTCATGATCAGGTAGGTCTGCATGTTATGCAGCGCGCCGTAATAGGGACCGCGCAGGAAGCTCTCGGCTTCACGCCCCTTGTATTTGAGATCGGCCCCCAAGCCTGTGTCGGTAGGCACGCCGATCATCCCGGCAAACGCTGCCATGCTCGGCACCATGGGCCGGCCGAGGGCGCCAGGGATCGAGCCTTCCTCGATGACCATGCGGCTGCGCCAGTCGCCCTCGGTGCGCATGTCGATGATCGAGGTGATGCACGGCCCCACCGGATCCAACTCCTTGGCCGAGTGGGCGCCGAAGCCGATGCCGTTGATGGCCTGGTCACAGTTGTGGCCGAACCCGAGGATGTCGCCGTTGCCGCTCATGTTCTCGCCCAACTGATTGGACATCGACAAGCCCTTGTCCCGGGAACGCAGCATGATCTCGGTGGTGCCCAGGGTGCCGGCGGACACCACCACGATGTCGGCGCGCACGAACAGAGTCGGTGCGCTAAACAATTCGCGGCCACTGTCCAGGTACTGGAAATGCACGATCCAGCCGTTGCCGTCGCGCTCCAGGTGTCGCACCTCGGCCTGGCAGAAAATCTCCGCGCCATGGTTCCAGGCGTCCGGCAGGTAATTCATCAGGGTGGTGTTCTTGGCCTTGTTGTTACAACCGGAAACGCAATCGCCACAGCCGTTGCATGGAAGCTGTTCGACGCCCACGTGGTTGAGGTTGTTGGGCAGCTTGTCGAATGTCACGTTGATCGGAGGCTTGTAGAAATGGGCCCCTTGCTTGAGGTAATCGGCAGATTTGCCGTGAGCGTCGAGCTTGGGCAGGTTCGGCTCCGATGCCGGGTAGGCGTTGGGCTTGAGCATTTCGCGAGCCCTTGCATAGCCATCCTTGAGCAGTGTGTCGCGGTGTTCACGCACCGCCTGGGGCCAGCGCGGATCCTCGAAGACGCCAGGCTCCGGTTCCAGCGAGACGTTGGCATTGATCAGCGACGTGCCGCCCAGGCCGCAACCGACCACGACGTTCTGCTGTGCATTGACGTGCAGGTCGAACAGCCCGGTACGCGAGCCGATGTGACCGTCCGGGTCATGGACCTGCAGCTCCTGCGTGGCCGCGAGCATGGTGTTGGGATATTCGCCGGGCTGTATTTCCCGGCCCCGCTCCAGCAGGCACACCTTGCGCCCGGCCCGGGACAGGCGCGACGCGGCAATGCCGCCGCCGTAGCCGGAACCGATGACGATAACGTCGTAATGCTCCTTGATTTCGCTGATGGGGGTCGAGATCCGTGTCATGTCAAAGTCCTCTCAGGCAGAAGGGCAACTCTGCGGTTGCCTGTCATTTCATTCGGGCGCACGAGCGCCTGGCCACTCTCCTCGGGGGAGTCGAGCGACAGTCAGCGGTGTGGAACGGGGAAGAAACCGGGCGCTATAGGCGGGCACGCTGGTTGACGACGCGGCGACGGCTGCGCCTTGGCGACACAGCGCAAGGCATCTGAACGCGGATCAAGGGTGCAATTGAATAGAAGCGCGAGGGCGGGCTATCCATCATGTGTTCTCCCTGAACCAGATGTGGATAAGACGAGGCGATGTCCTTGTGCCATTGGAGTGAAGACAGACCACGGTCCCACGTCAAGGCACGCCCTTAGAACTGTATGAAATTTGATCTATCGCGTTTCGCACTATATAAGCCGCGGGATCTAGCCTTTCGCGAACAAGTTATCCACATGACCGCCCACAGCTAATGGGGACAACTCCTGCGCATGGCGTAAATTGCTTGAGTGAAAAGTGAATAAAAATCCGCAGGTTACGAACGATGAGCGATTTCAAGCCAGTTGATCGTTTTTTAATCAACAACCTGAACACCTTGCCGCGCAAGGCCTCCAGGGCGAAACGAACACCTTATCCACAGAAGCGCCAACAGCGTTTGGGGGTAATTTTGACGTAACTGTGGAAAAGCGCATCGACCGGGGATAAAACGCGGTTTTCCGGAGAGTTTTTCACGGTCGAACAGGAATTGATCATTTATTGATCAAATCCGCGCAAGCACCGCTGCGCCTGGCTTGCAGAGGATAGCGAACATCTTATCCACAAATGCGCCAACAGAGATTGGGGGCAACTCATGAACGATAAGGGTCGCCTGTTCACAAGTAAACCCAATAAAAACCATAGGTTAGACTGGTCATTTTTTGAGCATAGGTGCGCAAGGCCTGTTTGACGTGGGGTTCAGCGAGGGGCGAACAGGTTATCCACAGGCGCACGCACAGGGATTGTGAGTAAACGTATGACTCAGGTGAGCGAACCTGCTCGCGATATTGCTCCGTCGGTGGACACCCTCGCTCACTGACAGACCGTTATCGCGAGCAGGCTCGCTCCCACAGGTCGGGGTGAACGCTTATTCAGCGAACAACCCCTTCCTCTATCAGTAACTTGAGAATCGCCTCGGCGCCGGCCTCCGGGCTCACGCCCTTGAGTACCTGCCCGCCTCCGCCACTGGCCTTGGCCGTGGCGGCTTTCATACGGTCGGCGCCGCTCTTGGCCTTGATCACCTTCAGACGCTTGGGACGGGGCTTGGCCGGTTGCAGCGTTGCCACCGCGAGCAGGCTGTCGTCGATCACCTCGACTTCTTCGGCATGCAGGGCGCCACGTCGGGCCGGGCCGTAGGCACTCTGGCGGGGCTTGGGCGCCGCGTTATCCACAGTGGCCAGGAATGGCAGGCGTACTTTCAGGCGCCGTCGCTGGCCACGGGGCAATGCCTGCAGCACCAGGGCCACGCCATTGTCGATGGATTCCACCTGGGCCAGCCCTACCACCAGCGGCCAGCCAAGGTTCTCAGCCAGCAGGAATGGCAGCATCCCCGAACCTTCGCCGGTTTCCGCCTGGCTGCCGGTGAGCACCACCTGAGGCGCCGCGTCACGCAGATAATCGGTCAGGGCCGGCAGTGCGTCGGCCCCCGCCGGGTTTTCCAGCACGTGAAGCTCGTCCAGGCCCATGCCCAGGTAAGCGCGTAGCGCCGGCTCGGCCACATCGCCGGCATGCAGCACTTGCAAGTCGTTGCCGGCCAGTTGCAGGCCCAGTTCCACGGCCCGGGCGTCCTGCTCGGCTCGCCTCGGCCGGCCGGAGGTAGGGTGGGCGCCGATGGACACGAGGCTGATCACTTGAGTCGTCATGGTTGAATCCTTAGCTTAAGCCGCATCGCGTCTGGCTTCGTTGCGGTAAGCCTCTACCGCCGCGATCAGGGCCTGGAGAATCGCCGCGCTGTCGCCTATCACCGACAGGTCCGCCCGCTTGATCATGTCGCAGCCCGGGTCGAGGTTGACCGCCACCACCTTGTCGCAGGCACCGATGCCCTGCAGGTGCTGGATCGCCCCGGAAATCCCTACCGCCACGTAGACCCGCGCCGTGACCCAGGTGCCGCTGGCGCCGACCTGACGGTCCCGAGACATGAAACCATCGTCCACCGCCACCCGCGAGGCGCCCTCGGTGGCCCCCAGCGCGGCCGCCGTGCGGTGGAACAGGTCCCAGTCCTTGACCCCGTTGCCCCCGGAAAAGATGAATTCGGCTTCGGCCATCGGAATCGCACCGGGGTCCACCGCCACCGCCCCCATGTCCTCGATGCGCGAAAGGCTGCGGGCCACGCTTGTGGATAACTCCACCGGCAAGGCTTCGTGACGGGTTTCGCTGACCGGTTCGGCGCACTCGGCGGCCGCCAGGATCAACCGCGCCAAAGGGCGGGCCAGGTCTTGCAGGCCGGCGCCGGCACGGCCGATGCACTCCTCGCCCTTGACCTGCCAGACCCGTGTGGCCGGGCGTTCACCCAGGGCCGCGGCAAAACGCCGGCCCAATTCACCGCCACCGCTGCGGCTGTCGGGCAATAGCCAATGACGTGGGTTGAACTGGTTATCCACAGCCCGCAGGCCCTGGACTCGCTGTTCTGGTGCATAACCGCTGAACGCTTCGCCTTCGAGCACCAGCAAGCGGTCGACACCGGCCGTGGCGAAGGCGTTTTCCTTGTGTTCGCCAAACACCACCGCCAATACCGCGCCTTGCGCCCCCGCCAACTGATGGGCCAGCCCCAGCAGATCGCGGTCGTGGCTGCTGAGGCGGCCACCCACCATGTCTGGAACCACACAGATGTAGAACGCCGGTTGCGGCACCTGATGCAGCGGCAGTTGCACTTCGGTGCTGGCGGTGCGACGGGTCGTGCCGCCCTGCTGGGCACCGCTGCGGTCGATGCGCTTGATGCCGTTGGGGCCGATGAAACCCACACCGTGGACGTTCTTGCGAATGATGCCGTTGGGCCCCATCCAGCTGTGTTGCACCGGTTGCATGGCCGCGTGCAGCGGATGCAGGCGGTTACGGGCGATCCGCTCGGCGCGAGGGTCGCGACGGATGATGTCGCTCATTAATGCACCTCCGCAGGTTCACGTTTGGCCGAGGCCACGGGCTTGCCGGGCGCTGCGTCTTCCAGCAGGGCGTCAGCCACCAGTTCGGCGATGTCCTTGATCATCGGGCGGGGTTCGACCACGCCTTCGAGCATCGCGGTGCACTGTGGGCAACCCACGGCCACCAGCTCGGCGCCGGTTTCTCGGATGTCTTCCATGCGCATGTCGGGGATACGTTGCTTGCCCGGGATGTCAGTGATCGGCGCACCGCCGCCACCGCCGCAGCAGCGGGAGCGGAACCCGGAACGCTGCATCTCCTTGACCTCGATCCCCAGCGCACGCAGCACCTGGCGCGGCGCTTCGTACTCACCGTTGTAGCGGCCCAGGTAGCAAGGGTCGTGATAGGTCACGCTGTCGCCCTTGTGCTGGCCGAGATTCAGGGCACCGGCGTCGATGATTTCCGCCAGGTAGGTGCTGTGGTGCTGCACCAGGTAGTTGCCATCGAAGGCGCCGTATTCGTTTTTCAGCACATGGAAGCTATGGGGGTCGCAGGTGACGATGCGATTGAAGCGATACTTGGCCAGGGTCTGGATGTTGCGCTTGGCCAGCAACTGGAACGTCGCTTCATCCCCCAGGCGCCGGGCCACATCGCCGCTGTCGCGTTCTTCGAGGCCAAGCACGGCGAAGTCGATCTTCGCCGCCTTGAGCACCTTGACGAAGGCCCGCAGGGTGCGCTGGTTGCGCATGTCGAAGGCTCCGTCGCCGACCCAGAACAACACGTCGGTGGATTTTTTCTCGCTGAGCAGATTGAGGTTCAGGTCCGCAGCCCAGTTCATCCGTCCGCCCGGGGCGAAGCCGCCAGGGTTGTCGGTGGCGATGAGGTTTTCCAGCACCTCGGCGCCCTTGTTCGGGGTGGCGCCTTTTTCCAGGGTCAGGTGACGGCGCATGTCGACGATGGCATCGACGTGCTCGATCATCATCGGGCACTCCTCGACACAGGCCCGGCAGGTGGTGCAGGACCACAGCGTTTCGGCGTCCACCAGGCCATTGACGATCGGCTGATGCGGATTGCCGCCATGTTCGCCCACCGGCTTGCCCGGGTAAGGGCTGCCGGCGAACTTCGCGTCGGTACCACCGGCGAGGCCGACCACCATGTCCTGGATGAGCTTTTTCGGGTTCAGCGGCTGGCCGGCGGCAAAGGCCGGGCACGCGGCTTCGCATTTGCCGCACTGGACGCAAGCGTCGAAGCCGAGCAACTGGTTCCAGGTGAAATCCTTGGGTTTTTCCACGCCCAGGGGCGCCGCCGGGTCGTTGAGGTCCAACGGTTTCAGGCCGGTGGAACGACCACCGCCAAAGCGTTCGGCGCGACGGTGCCAGGCCAGGTGCAGGGCACCGGCAAAGGCATGCTTCATCGGCCCGCCCCAGGTCATGCCGAAGAACAGCTCCGAAACGCCCCACAGCACGCCAACGCCCAGGATCGCCGCCAGCAGCCAGCCGCCGAAGCCTTCCGGAAGAATGCCCGCCACCGGCAGGGTCACCAGGAAGAACGACGCCGAGAAGGCCAGCAGGCTTTTCGGCAGGCGCATCCACGGCCCTTTGGACAGGCGGGCTGGCGGGTTGCGCCGACGCAGGTAGACAAAGATCGCGCCGACGAACATCACCGCCGACATCAACAGCAAGGCATAGCCGAGGAAGCGGTTATGCAGGCCGAAACCGTGCACCAGGATAGCCAGCACGATGGACGCTACCGCACCACCGGCCGTGGCGACGTGGGTGTTGGCGATGTACTTGTCCCGCGCCACCACATGGTGCAAGTCCACCATGTAGCGCTTGGGCATGGCGAAAAGGCCGCCGACCAGATCGACCTTGGACGGTCGGCCCCGGCGCCACATGTTCACCCGCCGCAAGGCGCCGAGGACCGCAAGGCCCAGGGCAGCGAACAGCAGGATGGGAAGAAGGGTGTTCAGCATGGTGAAGCTCCCAAAGACCTCAGGTCTTGCAGGCACAGAAACCTGGATGTCTTGCTCGACCCCTGTGGGAGCGAGCTTGCTCGCGATGACGGACTCGAATTCGACATGAGTGTCGATTGATCCACCGCTATCGCGAGCAAGCTCGCTCCCACCGGGTTATCCACAAGCCGTTAGAAATCCTTGCACAACCGCAGGGCGTCGTAGATGGCGGCGTGGGTGTTACGCTGCGCCACGCAGTCGCCGATGCGGAACAGCAGGTAGCCATCGCCGCTCTGTTCCAGGCACGGTTGGGGCTTGATCGCGAACAGGGCCTCGACATCGATCTGGCCTTTGTTGCGCGAACCTTCCTTGAGCGCGTAGTAGATTTCTTCGTCCGGCCGCACGCCGTTCTCCACCACCACCTGGTCCACGACGCGTTCTTCCTTGGCGCCGGTGTACTCGTTCTCCAGCACCGCCACCAGCTTGTCGCCTTCGCGGTAGACCTTCTCCAGCATCATGTCCCCGGTCATGATCACTTCCTTGGGGTACATGCTGCGGTAGTAAGTGGGGAACGAGGTCCCGCCGATGGCAACGCCCGGCTTGATATCGTCGGTGACGATCTCCACCTGGCTGCCCTTGTCGGCGAGGAAGTCGGCCACCGACATACCGGTGAATTCACAAATGGTGTCGTAGACCAGCACATTCTTGCCCGGGGCGACCTTGCCATCGAGCACGTCCCAACTGCTGACCACCAGCCCTTCGGCGGCGCCCCAGTGCTCGTTCTGCTCCAGGTTCGGATGCCCGCCCACGGCCAGTACCACCACGTCTGGACGCAGGTCCATGATGGTCGCCGCGTCGGCCGCCACGCCCAGGCGCAGGTCGACTTTCAAGCGAGCCAGCTCCAGCTGGAACCAGCGGGTGATGCCGGCGATCTGGTCCCGTTGCGGGGCTTTGGCGGCCGTGGTGATCTGGCCGCCAATGAACTCCTTCTTCTCGAACAGGGTCACGTCGTGGCCGCGTTCGGCTGCCACGCGAGCCGCTTCCATACCCGCCGGGCCGGCGCCAACCACCACCACCTTGCGCTTGGGCCCGGTGGATTTCTCGATGATGTGCGGCACGCCCATGTACTCGCGGGACGTCGCGGCGTTCTGGATGCACAGCACATCCAGGCCCTGGTACTGGCGGTCGATGCAGTAGTTGGCCCCGACGCACTGCTTGATCTGGTCGACCTGGCCCATCTTGATCTTGGCGATCAGGTGCGGGTCGGCGATGTGGGCGCGGGTCATGCCGACCATGTCGACGTAACCGCCCTCCAGGATCCGCGTGGCCTGGTTCGGGTCCTTGATGTTCTGCGCGTGCAGCACCGGGACCTTGACCACTTCCTTGATACCGGCGGCCAGGTGCAGGAACGGCTCCGGTGGATAACTCATGTTCGGAATGACGTTGGCCAGGGTGTTGTGGGTATCGCAACCCGACCCCACCACGCCGATGAAGTCCAGCATGCCCGTGTCGTCGTAGTACTTGGCGATCTGCTTCATGTCCTCGTGGGACAGGCCGTCCGGGTGGAACTCGTCACCACAGATGCGCATGCCCACGCAGAAATCGTCGCCCACTTCGGCGCGCACGGCCTTGAGCACTTCCAGGCCGAACTTCATGCGGCCTTCGAAGCTGCCGCCCCATTCGTCGGTACGCTTGTTGACCCGCGGGCTCCAGAACTGGTCGATCATGTGCTGGTGCACGGCGGACAGCTCCACGCCATCCAGGCCGCCGGCCTTGGCACGGCGCGCCGCCTGGGCGTAGTTGCCGATCACCCGCCAGATTTCTTCCGGCTCGATGGTCTTGCAGGTGGCACGGTGCACCGGCTCACGCACGCCGGACGGCGACATCAGGGTCGGCCAGTTGAAGCCGTCCCAACGCGAGCGACGCCCCATGTGGGTAATCTGGATCATGATCTTGGCGCCATGCTTGTGCATGGCGTCGGCCAGGTTCTGGAAATGCGGGATGATGCGGTCGGTGGACAGGTTCACCGAACTCCACCATTCCTGGGGGCTGTCGATGGCGACCACGGACGATCCACCGCAGATCGCCAGGCCGATGCCACCCTTGGCCTTCTCTTCGTAGTACTTCACGTACCGATCGGTGGTCATGCCGCCGTCCGTGGCATAGACCTCGGCGTGGGCGGTGCTGAGCACGCGGTTGCGGATGGTCAGCTTGCCGATCTGGATCGGCTGGAACATTGCTTCAAAAGCCATGGCGCAATCCTCGACTTACAACGGCTTGACGATGAACAGGCCGTCGTCGTGGCCTTCTTCGGAACCGCCATAGACCTGCTCGGCCACGGTGCGGATCGAACTGCCGCGGGCGGCGAGGATCTGGTCCATGGCACCGGCGAACCAGCCGGTGAACATGTAGTCGACCTTGCGCCCCACCTTGCCGTACACATAGACGAATGCCGAGTGTTCGAGCTTGACGCTGGCGGTGCCTTTATCCAGGTCGATGTCCTGGATCTTGAACAGGCCCCAGCCACGCTGCGACAGACGCTTCATGTAGTGCTCGAACACCGCGACGCCTTCCAGGCCGTGGCATTCGGCTTCTTTCTCGCACCAGTGCCAGGCGGACTTGTAGCCGGCCTTGTAGAGGATTTCGGCGTAGGCGTCGGCGCCCAGCACTTCCTCGATGCCCATGTGGTTGTTGACGAAGAAGTGACGCGGCACATAGAGCATCGGCAGGGCGTCGGAGGTCCAGACACCGGTTTCGCTGTCGACTTCGATAGGCAGTTGAGGGGCGATTTTGGCCATTGAAACTTGACTCCGGAAATTCGTGATGTTGCCCGCGGCGCGGATGGCCGCAGGTAAAGGATTCGGTGCAGCAGCGGCGTTTATTCGCCCCAGACGTCTTTCAAAACGTTCACCCAGTTCTCACCCATGATCTTGCGCACTACTCGCTCGGAGTGACCGCGCTTGAGCAGTGTCTCGGTAAGGTTCGGGAACTCGCCCACGGTGCGGATGCCCAGCGGGTTGATGATCTTGCCGAAGTTGGTCAGGCGACGGGCGTAGCCCTTGTCGTGGGTCAGCATTTCGAAGAAATCCTGGCCATGGCCCTGAGTGAAATCGGTGCCGATGCCGATGGCGTCTTCGCCGACGATGTTCATGGTGTATTCGATGGCCTCGGCGTAGTCATCGATGGTCGAATCGATGCCCTTGGCCAGGAACGGTGCGAACATGGTCACGCCGACGAAGCCGCCGTGGTCGGCGATGAACTTCAGCTCTTCATCGGACTTGTTGCGCGGGTGTTCTTTCAGGCCGGACGGCAGGCAGTGGGAATAGCAGACCGGTTTCTTCGACTCGAGGATGACTTCTTCGGAGGTCTTGGACCCCACGTGGGACAGGTCGCACATGATGCCGGCCCGATTCATCTCGGCAACCACTTCACGACCGAACCCCGACAGGCCGCCGTCGCGCTCGTAGCAGCCGGTCCCCACCAGGTTCTGGGTGTTGTAGCACATCTGCACCACGCCGACGCCCAGTTGCTTGAAGATCTCGATGTAGCCGAGCTGGTCTTCGAAGGCATGGGCGTTCTGGAAACCGAAGATGATGCCGGTCTTGCCCTGCTCCTTGGCACGCTTGATATCGGCGGTGGTCTTCACCGGGATCACCAGGTCGCTGTTCTCGCGGATCAGCTTCTGGCTCGCGACGATATTGTTGATGGTGGCCTGGAAACCTTCCCACACCGACACGGTGCAGTTGGCCGCGGTCAGGCCGCCCTTGCGCATGTCTTCGAACAGTTCGCGGTTCCATTTGGCAATGATCAGCCCGTCGATAACGATGCTGTCGGCGTGCAATTCGGCTGGGCTCATCAGGCAGTCCCCTTTTGTCGGATTTCATGCGCCGAAACGTGTGCCGGCGCTTTGGGGCCAGCATATGCCTGAGGGCCGTGGCGACCCGGTGCAAAAACGACAGGGGAATTGCCGAAAGCGTCAATCCACGACAAAGGGCTGCGACGGGCCTGCCCTGCCCGTCTGTTCTTTGCCCGGCGCTTGCGCCAGAATCCGCCGCATCACTGGCTTCCACTGGACTCGAGCGGCAACGCAATGAAATCACTCTTCCTGGCTTTGGCATTGATCAGCACCGTGGCACACGCCACCGAAGACACCGAACAGAACCCCTGCGACGCCGTCGAAAACGACGTCCAGACCCTGGCCTGCTCGGCCTACGGCAAGGCCGCCGCCGAGCAACTGCTCAACGACAACCTGCAAAGCCTCCTTGAGCGCCTGCAGACCCGCTACGCCAGCGACAAGGCCCAGCTCAACGACATCACCGGCAAGATCAAGGCAGCCCAACAGTTGTGGCAGAAACAGCGGGATGCCGACTGCGCCATCGCCGCCTTCCCGGCCAAACCCGGCAGCGAAGCCTACAAGATCGCCGAAAACGACTGCATGGCTCAGGTGAGCGACGACCGATCGGAATTCCTGGAGTCGATTGGGCAGGATTGAAGGCCAGGGAACGCCTGTTCCCGTTGCCTGGCCCCTGACCAGCTGGAACTGGGACCTCCTCTGCGTCGCAGGCTCTATCCGTCAACGCCGTCTACACTGGCTGAACAACCCGTCCGATCCAGGCTGTACAGACGAGTCCAACACGATAATCAAGGGATTTTCGTATGCACTCTCTTACTGCCTTGCCCGTCTACGGGTTCGCCATTTTCATCGCCATCGTATTGAGCATCGAGGCCGGTCGCCGGATCGGCAACCGTCACCTGGCCCTGGATCCCGAAGGGGCACGACAGGGCGTCGGGGCCATCGAAGGCGCGGTGTTCGGCCTGTTGGCATTGTTGATCGCCTTCACCTTCTCCGGCGCCGCCACGCGCCTGGATCAGCGTCGCGCGCTGATCGTCGCCGAAACCAACGCCATGGGTACCGCCTGGCTGCGCCTGGACCTGTTGCCGGCCAGCGAGCAACCGGGCCTGCGCCAGGCATTCCGGGACTATGTCGACGCCCGGATCGAGTACTACCAGGACTTGCGCGAGGACCAGATCGACGAGTCCGCCCATGCCCGGGCCAGTGCCTTGCAACAGGCCATCTGGAAAAGCACCGTTGCCGCCCTGCAAAAGATGCCCACCCCGACGCTGGGAACCAGCGCGCTGCAAGCGCAGAACGAAATGATCGACATCACCACGACCCGCGCCGTGGCCCACGAAACCCACCCGCCGCTGGTCATCTATCTCATGTTGCTGACCATGGCCCTGATCAGTGCCTTGCTGATCGGCTACGGCATGGCCGGTACGGCCCATCGCAAATGGCTGCACAGCCTGGGTTATGCGGCGGTCATGGTGTGCGTGCTGTATGTGATCCTGGACTTCGAATACCCCCGCTTCGGCATTATCCGGGTCGATTACTTCGACAAGATCATGCTGGACCTGCGAAAAAGCATGGACTGACCGGCAAAAATCGTAGCGGCGTCCGGCCCCGGGATCGATACACTGGAACACCCGACCTCCAGACCCAAGGGCATACATGATTATCTGCGGCATAGAAATCAAAGGCAGCGAAGCGATTGTCGCCGTTGCCTCGCTGGACCAGAACGGGTTGAGCCATGTCGAGCTCAAGACCCGGAAAATCAGCCTGGACGACGATGACGAAGCCGCCAACGTCAAGGCTTTCGCCGCCCAGGTACGGGCCTTCGTGACCGAGAACGGCATAGAACGCATCGCCATCAAGAAACGCAGCAAGAAAGGCGAATTCGCCGGCGGCCCCACCACATTCAAGATCGAAGGGGTGTTCCAGTTGCTGGAAGGCTGTGAAACGACGCTGCTGTCCCCGCAGACCATCAATGCGCAGAACAAGAAGCACGACTTTGCCCTGCCTGCCACGCTGAACAAATACCAGCATGAAGCCTACAAGGCGGCCTGTGCGGCGTTGATGAAACAATAATGCCTCAGGCAGCAGATCGCCTGTGAGAGCGAGCCGGCTCGCTCCTGCAAGGGCATGTCTGCGCCATCAGACCACCTTGCGCCGATCTTCCCGCGGACAGCGCTCGAACCGAGCTCGATAACTGCGAGTGAAATAAGACGGCGATTCGAACCCGCAGGCGATGCTCACCTCCAGCACGCTCAGGTCGGTCTGGCGCAATAGCTGGCGGGCCTTTTCCAGGCGCAGGCGCAGGTAGAAATTGCTCGGCGTATCGTTCAGGTGCAGGCGGAACAGGCGCTCGAGCTGGCGGCGCGTGACGTTGATGGACTCGGCCAGCGCCAGGGTGCTCAGGGGCGGTTCGCTGTGGGCCTCCATCTCTCCGATGACGTGCACCAGCTTCTTGTTGCGAATGCCGTAGCGACTGGCGATCTCCATGCGCTGGTGATCCTTGCGCGGACGGATGCGCCCGAGCACGAATTGCTCGCTGACCTGGATGGCCAGGTCAGCACCATGGGCCTGGCCGATCAGGTCGAGCATGAGGTCGATGGAGGCAGTGCCACCGGCACAGGTGATGCGCCGACGGTCGATTTCGAACAGCTCCTGGGTCACGTCCAACTGCGGATAGGACTCCTTGAATGCCTCGATCGCCTCCCAATGCAGGGTTGCCCGGTACCCTTGCAGCAACCCCGCTTCGGCCAGCACCACGCTGCCGGTGTCGATTCCGCCCAGGGTCACGCCCTCCTTGTCCAGCCGGTGCAGCCAGCGCTCCAGGGCCTTGGTGGCAAACTTCAGCGGCTCGAACCCCGCCACTACCCACAGGGTCGCGCCCTTTTTCAGCGGCTCCAATGCCGCATCGGCGTTGACCGACATGCCGTTGCTCGCCAGCACCGCACCGCCGTCGGCACTCAGGACGTGCCAGCGGTACAGCTCGCCGCGAAAACGGTTGGCGACCCGCAACGGCTCGATGGCCGAAATGAAACCGATGGCCGAAAAACCCGGCATCAGCAAGAAGTAGAAATCCTGGGACATGACGCGCACTCGGTTGGCGGGTAGCGTGCGAACCTTGATACGCCAGTTGCAAGGGGCATTCAAGAGTCGCTGTAGTGCAAGAGCGCGTCGCCGCAGTGCGTTTTGCCGAAGGCGCGGCTACGTACCTTGGCATCACCGGTACGCAGATGCCGGGCCCCATAACAATAAGCTGCCGAGGAACCCACCATGAAACGACTGATCAGCACCTGCGTCCTTGCACTGAGCGCTACCACTTTCCTGAGCACCGCGACCCTGGCGGCCGAACCCGCCGCGTGCCAGAACGTGCGCCTGGGCGTGGTCAACTGGACCGACGTCATCGCCACCAGCGCCCTGACCCAGGTGATGCTCGACGGCCTCGGCTACAACACCAAGCAGACCAGCGCCTCCCAGCAGATCATCTTCGCCGGCATCCGTGACCAGCGCCTGGACATGTTCCTGGGCTACTGGAACCCCCTCATGACCCAGACCATTACCCCCTTCGTCGAGGCCAGGCAGGTCAAGGTGCTGGAGCAGCCCAGCCTCAAGGACGCCCGCGCCACCCTGGCCGTGCCGACCTACCTGGCCGACAAGGGCCTGAAGACCTTCGCCGACATCGCTAGATTCGAAAAAGAGTTGGGCGGCAAGATCTACGGCATCGAGCCCGGCTCCGGCGCCAATACCCAGATCAAGGCGATGATCGCCAAGAACCAGTTCGGGCTGGGCAAGTTCCAGCTGGTGGAGTCCAGCGAGGCCGGTATGCTCGCCGCCGTGGACCGCGCCGTGCGGCGCAAGGAGGCCGTGGTGTTCTTCGGCTGGGCGCCGCACCCGATGAACGTCAACGTGCAGATGACCTACCTCACCGGCAGCGAGGACGCCCTCGGCCCGAATGAAGGCATGGCCACCGTGTGGACCGTGACCGCGCCGAACTATGCCCAGCAATGTCCGAACGTCAGCCGCCTGCTGAGCAACCTGACGTTCAGCGCCGAAGACGAGAGCCGGATGATGCAGCCGCTGCTCGATCACAAGGATCCGCTGGAGTCGGCCCGGCAATGGCTCAAGGACCATCCACAGGACAAGCAACGCTGGCTGGAAGGTGTGACCACCTTCGACGGAAAGCCGGCCGCCGAAAACCTGAAACTCACCAGCAACTGACCGATCGCTTCCCATCTGCGCGGCTGCCAATGGCTGCGCAGTGACTCAACACGCCTGAAGGAAACCGCACCATGAACCATGACGTCATCATCACCTGCGCACTCACCGGTGCTGGCGACACGACCGCCAAGAGTCCCCACGTACCGGTCACCCCGAAACAGATCGCCGAGGCGGCTGTCGAGGCTGCCAAAGCCGGGGCCACGGTGGTGCACTGCCACGTCCGCGATCCACAGACCGGCAAGTTCAGCCGTGACGTGGCGCTGTATCGCGAGGTGATGGAGCGCATCCGCGAGGCGGACGTGGACATCATCGTCAACCTCACCGCCGGCATGGGCGGTGACCTGGAGATCGGTGCCGGCGAACGGCCGATGGAGTTCGGCCCCAATACCGACCTGGTGGGCCCGTTGACTCGCCTGGCCCACGTCGAGGAACTGCTGCCGGAAATCTGCACCCTGGATTGCGGCACCCTGAACTTCGGCGACGGCGACACCATTTACGTCTCCACCCCGGCGCAACTGCGGGCCGGGGCCAAGCGCATCACCGAACTGGGGGTCAAGGCCGAGCTGGAGATCTTCGACACCGGTCACCTGTGGTTCGCCAAGCAACTGATCAAGGAAGGCCTGCTGGACAACCCGCTGTTCCAGCTCTGCCTCGGTATCCCATGGGGTGCGCCGGCCGACACCACCACCATGAAAGCCATGGTCGACAACCTGCCGGCGGACGCGGTGTGGGCCGGCTTCGGCATCGGTCGCATGCAGATGCCGATGGCCGCCCAGGCGGTGCTGCTGGGGGGCAACGTACGGGTCGGGCTGGAAGACAATCTGTGGCTGGACAAAGGCGTGCTCGCCACCAATGGCCAACTGGTGGAACGCGCCAGCGAGATCCTCAGCCGCCTCGGCGCCCGGGTGCTCACGCCGGCGGAGGGCCGCAAGAAAATGGGTCTGGTCCAGCGCGGCTAAACCGAACATGCACAGTGGATCTGCAGTGACTGCAGACATCAAGACCACCCAAGATCACGTGTGTGAGCGAGCCTGCTCGCGATAGCGTCGGCGCATCCAGTGCATTTGCTGCGCCTGGAACACCGTCATCGCGAGCAAGCTCGCTCCCACAGGGAATCGGCGAATCACTTCAGGAAAACCACCATGAGCTTTATCACCAACATCAAGACCTTCGCCGCCCTGGGCAGCGGCGTGATCGGCAGCGGCTGGGTCAGCCGCGCCCTGGCCCATGGCCTGGACGTCGTGGCCTGGGATCCGGCGCCGGGCGCCGAGGCGGCCCTGCGCAAGCGCGTCGCGAATGCCTGGGGAGCGCTGGAAAAACAGGGCCTGGCACCCGGAGCCTCGCAGGATCGGCTGCGCTTTGTCGCGACCATCGAGGAATGCGTGCGCGACGCCGATTTCATCCAGGAAAGCGCCCCCGAGCGCCTGGAACTGAAGCTCGAACTGCACGGCCAGATCAGCGCCGCCGCCAAGCCGAATGCATTGATCGGTTCCAGCACTTCGGGGCTGTTGCCCAGCGAGTTCTACGAAGGTGCGACCCACCCGGAACGCTGCGTGGTCGGACACCCGTTCAACCCGGTCTACCTGTTGCCCCTGGTGGAGGTGGTGGGTGGCAAGGATACCGCTCCCGAGGCCGTCCAGGCCGCGATGCGCGTGTACGAATCCCTTGGCATGCGGCCGCTGCATGTCCGCAAGGAAGTACCTGGGTTCATCGCCGACCGCCTGCTCGAAGCGCTGTGGCGCGAGGCGCTGCACCTGGTCAACGACGGCGTGGCGACCACGGGCGAGATCGATGACGCGATCCGCTTTGGCGCCGGTTTGCGCTGGTCGTTCATGGGTACGTTCCTGACGTATACCCTGGCCGGCGGCGATGCCGGGATGCGCCACTTCATGGCCCAGTTCGGCCCGGCGCTGCAACTGCCCTGGACCTACCTGCCGGCCCCGGAACTCACCGACAAACTGATCGACGACGTGGTGGACGGGACGAGCGAGCAACTGGGCAACCACAGCATCCCGGCCCTGGAGCGCTATCGTGACGATTGCCTCCTGGCCGTACTGGAGGCGGTGAAGACCACCAAGGCCAAGCACGGCATGGCTTTCGAAGAGTAAACCCTGGTTTCAGGGCCAGCAGGTCTAGGTCTGGCCCCATCGCGAGCAAGCTCGCTCCCACAGGTCTGGCGGTGTGAACACGATTGCTTTCACCCAGCAGATCCCCTGAGGGAGCGAGCCTGCTCGCCATAGCGCCAGCCCAGTCACCCCAATTGTCGGACCTGAACCATGCCCACCCTCACCACTTACCAAACCCATATCCGTCCCGAGTGGGTCGATTACAACGGCCATCTGCGCGATGCCTATTACCTGTTGATTTTCAGCTACGCCACCGACGCGCTGATGGACCTGCTCGGCATGGACAGCCAGAACCGCGATACCAGCGGCCATTCGCTGTTCACCCTCGAACTGCACCTCAATTACCTGCACGAAGTGAAGGTGGATGTCGACGTGGAGGTGCGTACGCAGATCATCGGTCACGACGCCAAGCGTTTGCACCTCTATCACAGCCTGCATCTGGCCGGCGGGGACAAAGCGTTGGCGGGCAATGAGCAAATGCTGCTGCACGTCGACCTGGCCGGCCCGCATTCGGCCCCGTTCACAGAACCGACCCTGGCCAGGCTCAAGGCCTTGCTGGACGAGCAGTCCGAGCTGCCGCTCCCGGCCTACATCGGCCGAGTCATCGCCTTGCCACCCGCCCGCTAAGCCCCGATCCGGAGAACGTCATGAACACCGCCGCCACTGTTGCCGACTTCCGTCGTTACCCTCTGGTGTGTGCGCCGGTCACGGCGAGAGCCCTGGACGACCAGGTGCAGGTCACCTGGGCCGACGGTCGCATCAGCCCGTTCCATCACCAATGGCTGCGGGACAACTGTCCCTGCCCACGGTGCGTCTATACCGTCACCCGTGAACAGGTACTGGAAATCGTCGATGTGCCTGAAGACCTGGAGCCCGCCACCCTGCGCCTCGATGACCAGGGCTGCCTGTGCGTGGATTGGCAGGACGGCCACCAGAGCCGTTTCGACCCGGGCTGGCTGCGCGCCCACGCCTATGATGAGCAGTCGCGCAGCGAAAGGCGGGCGAACAGGCCGAAAAGCCGACTGTGGCGGCACGACCTGCAACTGCCGGTATTCGATTACCACGCGGTGATGAACGAGGCCGATGCCCTGTTGCAGTGGTTGCTGGCAGTGCGTGACGTCGGCCTGACCCAGGTCCGTGGCGTGCCCACCGAACCCGGTTCGCTGAAGGCGGTCGCCCAGCGCATCGCCTTCATTCGCGAAAGCAACTTCGGCGTGCTGTTCAACGTGCAGTCCAAGGCCGATGCCGACAGCAACGCCTACACCGCTTTCAACCTGCCGCTGCACAGCGACTTGCCGACCCGGGAATTGCAGCCCGGCCTGCAGTTCCTGCATTGCCTGGTCAATGACGCCAGCGGCGGCGAGAGCATCTTCGTCGACGGCTTCGCCATTGCCGAGGCCCTGCGCCAGGAAGACCCCGAGGCCTTCGATGCCCTGTGCCGGATTCCGGTGGAGTTTCGCAACAAGGACCGTCACAGCGACTACCGCTGCCTGGCCCCCATCATCGCGCTCGATAGCCAGGGGCAGGTTGCCGAGATCCGTATGGCGAACTTCCTGCGAGGGCCCTTCGACACCTCGGTCGAACAGATGCCCAGGCTCTACCGCGCCTACCGACGCTTCATCGCCCTGACCCGCGAACCCGCGTTTCGTCTCGTGCAGCGCCTGGAGCCCGGTCAGTTGTGGTGCTTCGACAACCGCCGCACCCTTCACGCCCGCAACGCCTTCGACCCGGCCACCGGGGCACGGCACTTCCAGGGCTGCTATGTGGATCGGGATGAATTGCTGTCGCGGATCCTGGTGCTGCAACGCTAGACCGTGTCTTCGTCCATCGCGAGCAGGCTCGCTCCCACGACGAGCCTGCGACCCGGTGCGGGGAAGCCTGCTGGTGATAACCGTCCATCAAGCTCGACACCCACGCCTGATTCACCGGGCAAAAAAATCCCCGATCAAGCCGTGACAGGATCGGGGCAGGTTGCGTTACTGGAGGAGCTTTCCCGCGAGGGTGACCAAACCATCGTGATCCAGCTTGAGGCCAGTGTGCCCAGTCGCGGATGACGTCAGTTAGCCGAAAACGACACGCTCATAGTCATTCGGGTCATCGCGACGATTTGCCCTTGCCGCCGCTTCGGGTGGCTACCAGAATCGAGGCAGACCCCAATCCCGGAACAAGGAAAAGCGTCATGATGCACGCCGATTTGATCGACCAGGAAGACTTGCTGGGCCATCTCAAGGCCCTGGGCCTGCAGATACCCAGCGGAGCCACCGCCGAACAGGCCTGCTTGTGCGCCGTGCGTGGCCTGGACAGGGCTCGCGCCAATGATCTGCGCCGGATGGTCAAGGACATGTACACCAGCAGCGCCACCATCCTGCCGGCGGTTCGCCAGGCCATCGACAAGCAACTTCTGCCAGCATTGATGGAATACCAGCAGAACCACAGCGCCTGAAAAAAACCAATCGCGAGCAGGCTCGCTTCCACAGGGTTCTGCTGTGGGAGCGAGCCTGCTCGCGATGAAGGCGCTGCGGTCTACAGCCTTACACTGGCAAACGTCGACTCATTGCGCGCCTGGCTGAGCGCCGACAGCGGGCCGGACAATGGCGACAGCACCATGGCCTGCGGCAGCGGTACCATGGCGACCTGTTGCGTGGTGTTGGAGCCTACGCGCTCGTCCCGTGGCGGAATACCGAAATATTCGCGGTAGCACTTGGAGAAGTGCGGCGTGGAGACGAAACCGCACACCGACGCCACTTCGATGATCGACATCGGCGTCTGCTTGAGCAGTTGCCGTGCACGAATCAGCCGCAGCTTGAGGTAATAGCGCGACGGCGAGCAGTGCAGGTATTTCTGGAACAACCGCTCCAGCTGACGCCGGGACACGGAGACATAGACCGCCAGCTCGTCCAGGTCGATCGGCTCTTCGAGATTGGCCTCCATCAGCGCGACGATTTCCTGCAACTTCGGCTGGTTGGTGCCGAGCATGTGCTTGAGCGGCACGCGTTGGTGATCCTGCTCGTTGCGAATGCGCTCGTAGACGAACATCTCGGAAATCGCCGCCGACAGTTCGCGACCATGATCGCGACTGATCAGGTGCAGCATCATGTCCAGCGGCGCGGTGCCGCCGGAACTGGTGAAGCGGTTGCGGTCGAGGGTGAACAGGCGGGTGCTCATCGACACCCGTGGAAAGGCTTCCTGCATCGCTGCCAGGCATTCCCAGTGCACGCTGCAATCGAAACCGTCCAGCAGGCCGGCGCAGGCCAAGGCCCAACTGCCGGTACAGACCGCGCCGAGGCGGCGGGACTGACGGGCCTGGCCTTGCAACCAGGACACATGCTCGCGGGTCACGGTGCGCTGGATCCCGATGCCGCCGCAGACAATCACGGTGTCCAGCGGCGGGGCTTTGTGCATGGAGGCGTCCGGGGTGATCTGCAGACCGTCACTGGCCCAGACCTGCCCGCCGTCGACGGTGAGAGTGGTCCAGCGATACAGCTCGCGGCCGGATAACTGGTTGGCCATGCGTAGCGGTTCCACCGCGGACGCCAGGGAAATCAGCGTGAAATTGTCCAGCAGCAAAAAGCCGATGGATTGAGGCGCACGGTTCTGGGGTTGGGCCCCGGAGTTGGACGACGTCATCGCGGTATCTCCTCACACAAAGCGGGTAATGGCCTCAGGCGCAGGCTCTTTTTATTGGTTGTGTTGCCGAGGTTTTCATAGCGAAAACCGGCTTTACAGCGATACAGCAATTGCCGTGCCTAAAACTGAACGTATGTTTAATAAAATCCTGAAAACGACATCGCAACCCGTCTACACAAGGCACGCGTCAAGGATGGTTTATCGGTGCCATCAGGGGCCGCTGACACCGCTCCCTGCGGGCTGTGAGCAGTTCGGTAGCACTTGTGGGAACTGGGCTGCACCGTTTGCACAAGCGGTGTCACCCCAAGCGCGGATGACGAACGGTGGGCACCGCCACGGCAGGGGTCGGCGCAACAGCCACTTATCTGTTTGCGACGCGCCAAAAGGTGGCGTGTTTCTGAGCGGGTGTGCACTTTATGAGCGGTTTCGGTTCTTTGTGGCGAAGGGATTTATCCCCGTAGGGCTGCGAAGCGGCCCTCGATTCATACACCTTGGTGTATCTGTAGAAACATAGAGGGCCGCTTCGCGGCCCAGCGGGGATAAATCCCCTCACCACAGGATTGTGAATACTGCGGGTCAGCACTCCACCGCACTGACCGCCAATCCGCCACGCGATGTCTCTTTATATTTGTCATGCATGTCGGCACCGGTATCGCGCATGGTACGAATCACCCGGTCGAGGGAGATGAAGTGCTGGCCGTCGCCGCGCAGGGCCATCTGCGCGGCATTGATGGCTTTCACCGCGGCAATTGCGTTGCGCTCGATGCACGGCACTTGCACCAGGCCGCCCACCGGGTCGCAGGTCAGGCCAAGGTTGTGCTCCAGGCCGATTTCCGCCGCGTTGCACAATTGCTCCGGTGTCGCCCCCAGGATCTCCGCCAGGCCCGCCGCCGCCATGGCGCAGGCGGAGCCCACTTCGCCCTGGCAACCGACTTCGGCACCGGAGATCGACGCATTCTTCTTGCACAGGATGCCCACCGCCGCCGCCCCGAGGAAATAATCCACCACGTTGGCGTCGGTGACGTCTTCGCTGAATCTCATGAAGTAATGCAGCACTGCCGGAATGATCCCCGCCGCGCCGTTGGTCGGCGCCGTGACCATGCGCCCGCCGGCGGCATTTTCCTCGTTGACCGCCAGGGCATACAGGTTGACCCACTCCATGGCGCTCAAGGTCGAGCCGATGACATTCGGCTTGTTCAGTTCCTGCAGGCTACGGTGCAACTTGGCCGCCCGCCGGCGCACATTCAAGCCGCCCGGCAGGATGCCTTCGTGCTTGAGCCCGTGCTCGACGCAATCCTGCATGGCTCGCCAGAGTTTCATCAGACCACTGCGAATGTCTTCTTCCGAGCGCCAGACCTTCTCGTTGGCCATCATCAATTCGGCCACCCGCAGGTTGTGGCGCCGGCACAGGTCCAGCAGCTCCTGGGCGCTGGAAAAATCGTAAGGCAGCTCGGTGGTGTCCAGGTCCACCACGCCGCTGGAAGCCTGGGCCTGGTCGACGACGAAGCCACCGCCTACCGAATAGTAGGTGTCGCGGTGCAGCTCACCGTTGTCACCCTCGGCCACCAGGGTCATGGCATTGGGGTGGAATGGCAGGTTTTCGTCCAGCAGGCGCATGTCCCGGGACCAGATAAAAGGCACGGGCAAACGACTGTCCAGCAACAGCGTCTCGGTTTCCCGCAGTTGTTCGATGCGCGGGCCGATCCGGGACGGATCGATTGCATCCGGCCACTCCCCCATCAGGCCCATGATCACCGCGTTGTCGCTGCCATGGCCAATGCCGGTGGCCGACAGTGAGCCAAACAACTGCACCTCGATTCGACGCACCTGTTCCAGCAGCGACCCGGCCCGCAGCGCCTCGACAAAGAGCGCCGCTGCGCGCATGGGTCCCACGGTGTGGGAACTGGACGGGCCGATACCGATTTTGAACAGGTCGAATACGCTGATTGCCATTGCCTAGAACCTCCAGAACGGGCACATCCGGGCGCAGGAGCGCCCGGTGACGGAGCTGCTACGCTCAACGCCGGGATGGTCGCATCATCCGATTTTTGCCTTGGAGTTCGACGTCTGACACCGACGCAATCATGCCCACCAACGTCGCCCTGTTCCCGACAGCGTTCTACGCCGTTTTTTTGCGTGTCAGAGACCCGCCGAGGGTGGAAAAAATCTGTAAACGACGTCACCGACACTGGATGCGACCATCCCTGTACTGGATACGACCCACCCTGTAGGCGACAGATTTGCACTGGTACATGATCGGTTACGGCTCGTTTTCAAGGCCGCGTGTCGAGACAGTGTTCACGCGCCACCAACCGCAACATCCAAACAAAGCGCGGTTGTCCCCGACCGGATACCGCCGATAAAACACCAGGAGTCCACTCATGAAAGGTTCCAAGCCGTTGTTGTTGGCCGCCATGCTGAGTCTTCCATTGCTGGCCAACGCTGCTGAGCCACCACAGTGCAGCACCGTCAACTTCTCCGACGTCGGCTGGACCGACATCACCGTGACCACCGCCACCACCAGCGTGATTCTCCAGGCCCTGGGCTACAAGACCAAGACCACCATGATTTCCGTACCGGTGACCTACAAGTCCCTGGCCGACGGCAAGAACATGGACGTATTCCTCGGCAACTGGATGCCGACCATGGAGAACGACATCAAGGCCTACCGCGAAGCCGGCACCGTGGAAACCGTGCGGACCAACCTCACAGGCGCCAAGTACACCCTGGCGGTTCCCGAAGCCTTATATGAAAGAGGGCTCAAGGATTTCAAAGACATCGCCAAATTCAAGAAAGAGCTGGATGGCAAGATCTACGGCATCGAGCCGGGCAACGATGGCAACCGTCTGATCCAGAGCATGATCGACAAGAACGCCTTCGGCCTGAAGGACGCCGGCTTCAAGGTCGTCGAATCCAGCGAAGCCGGCATGCTGTCGCAGGTCGATCGTGCCTCCAAGCGCGGCACCGACGTGGTCTTCCTCGGCTGGGCACCGCACCCGATGAACACACGCTTCAAGATCCAGTACCTGACCGGTGGCGATGATTTCTTCGGTCCGGACTTCGGGGCCGCCACCGTGGCGACCAACACCCGCAAGGGATACACCGAGGAGTGCAGCAATGTCGGCCAACTGTTGAAGAACCTCGAGTTCACCGTCGACATGGAAAGCAAGCTGATGGGCAACGTGCTGGACGACAAGATGAAACCGGAAGCCGCCGCCAAGGCCTGGCTGCAGAAAAACCCTCAAGTACTCGATACCTGGCTCGCTGGCGTGACCACCATTGACGGTAAACCTGGCCTGGAAGCCGTGAAAGCCAAGCTGGCGCAGTAATCGTTATGCCGGGCGGGTTCGCCCGCCCGGGCTGTTTATCCCTTGCATGCGGACGTTCATACCATGCTGATTGATCAGAAAATTCCCCTGGGCCAGTACATCGCCGGCTTTGTCGAATGGTTGACGCAACACGGCGCCAATACCTTCGATGCCATCGCGATGTCACTCGAAGCAATGATCCACGGCGTGACGTTTGCGCTGACCTGGTTCAACCCCCTGGCGCTGATTGGCCTCATCGCCCTGCTGGCGCATTTCATCCAGCGCAAATGGGGCCTGACGGTATTCGTCATTGCGTCCTTCCTGCTGATCCTGAACCTGGGGTACTGGCAGGAAACCATGGAGACCTTGGCGCAAGTGATGTTCGCGACCCTGGTCTGCGTACTGATCGGCGTGCCGCTGGGCATTGTTGCCGCGCACAGGCCGATGTTCTACACCATGATGCGTCCGGTACTGGATCTGATGCAGACCGTACCGACCTTCGTCTACCTCATTCCTACTCTGACCCTGTTCGGTCTGGGTGTGGTCCCGGGTCTGATCTCCACGGTGGTGTTCGCGATTGCCGCGCCCATCCGTCTGACCTACCTGGGCATCTGCGACGTTCCGGAAGAACTGATGGACGCTGGCAAGGCCTTCGGCTGCTCCCGTCGCCAGCTCCTGTCGCGCATCGAACTGCCCCATGCGATGCCAAGCATCGCGGCCGGCGTCACCCAGTGCATCATGCTGTCGCTGTCGATGGTGGTGATCGCCGCGCTGGTAGGCGCCGATGGCCTGGGCAAACCCGTGGTCAACGCACTGAACACCGCCGATATCGCACTGGGCTTCGAAGCAGGCCTGGCAATCGTACTGCTGGCAATCATGCTTGACCGAATCTGCAAACAACCCGACGCCAAAGTAGGGGGTGACGCATGAGCATCATTCGTTTCGAAGACGTCGATGTTATTTTCTCCAACCGCCCCAAGGCCGCGCTGGACCTGCTGGACAAGGGGCTTTCGCGCCCGGAGATCCTGCAGCAGACCGGCCTGATCGTGGGCGTGGAAAAAGCCAGCCTGTCCATCGAGAAGGGTGAAATCTGCGTCCTGATGGGCCTTTCCGGCTCAGGCAAATCCAGCCTGCTGCGCTGCATCAACGGCTTGAACACCGTCAGTCGTGGCAAGTTGTTCGTCGAGCACGAAGGGCGCCAGATCGACATCGCCTCCTGCTCCCCGGCCGAACTGAAGATGATGCGCACCAAGCGCATCGCCATGGTGTTCCAGAAATTCGCCCTGATGCCTTGGCTGACAGTGCGCGAGAACATCAGCTTCGGCCTGGAAATGCAGGGCCGTCCCGAGAAGGAACGGCGCAAGCTGGTGGATGAGAAGCTTGAGCTGGTGGGCCTGACCCAGTGGCGCAACAAGAAACCCGACGAGCTGTCCGGCGGCATGCAACAACGGGTCGGCCTGGCCCGCGCCCTGGCGATGGACGCCGACATCCTGCTGATGGACGAACCGTTCTCCGCCCTCGACCCGCTGATCCGCCAGGGCCTGCAGGACGAACTGCTGGAATTGCAACGCAAACTGCAAAAGACCATCGTCTTCGTCAGCCATGACCTGGACGAGGCCCTGAAACTGGGCACCCGGATCGCGATCATGAAGGACGGCAAGATCATCCAGTACAGCAAGCCGGAAGAGATCGTGCTGAACCCGGCGGACGACTATGTGCGCACCTTCGTCGCCCATACCAACCCGCTCAACGTCCTGTGCGGCCGCAGCCTGATGCGCACCCTGGACAACTGCAAGCGCATCAACGGTTCGGTGTGCCTGGACCCAGGCGGCGATTCCTGGCTCGACCTGGCCGAAGGCAACACCATCAAGGGCGCTCGCCAGAACGGAGCCGTCCTGGACCTGCAGAACTGGGCACCGGGGCAATCGGTCGAGGGCCTGGGCCGTCGTCCGACCCTGGTGGACTCCAACATCGGCATGCGCGATGCGTTGCAGATCCGCTACCAGACCGGCAACAAGCTGGTGCTCCACGATAACCAGAAAGTGGTCGGCATCCTTGGCGACAGCGAGCTGTACCACGCCCTGCTCGGTAAGAACCTGGGCTGAGCCTCAACCCTGCAAAAACGCCTCGAGAGCATCGAGGCGTTTTCGTTTGTGCACTGCTGACTGCCTGACAAGCTTGACCTGGAATGCAAACAAACTGTGGCGAGGGGATTTATCCCCTCGCCACAACAGTATTCCAGCCATCAATCGGCGGCTGGCCTTCACACCAACCGATGAGTGTCATGAAGACATCCCAAAAAGTCCTCGCACGCCATATTGCGGGGTTTTCATACGGGGTAATCCCGACAAAAAGCGGCGACTTGTCATGGAACCTGTTTTTTGTTGATTGAACGTTCAATCAAAACAAAATAGACTCTTCCTCACCATCAAGCCCCAGGAGAAGTCACCCAAATGCCCAAGGTCGGTATGCAGCCCATCCGCCGCCAGCAGTTGATCGACGCCACGTTGCAGGCAATCGATCAGGTCGGCATGGGGGACGCCAGCATCGCGCTGATTGCCCGCCTGGCCGGTGTCTCCAACGGCATCATCAGTCATTACTTCCAGGACAAGAACGGCCTGATCGCGGCCACGGCGCTGCACCTGATGAAGGTGCTGAGCGAGAACATCACCGCACGTCGCCAGGCGCTGGAGGACAACAGTCCACGGGCGCACCTGCAGGTGATCATCGAAGGCAACTTCGACGCCAGCCAGGTCAACGGCCCGGCGATGAAAACCTGGCTGGCCTTCTGGGCCACCAGCATGCACCACCCGTCTTTGCACAGGTTGCAGCGGATCAACGATCACCGCCTGTATTCCAACCTGTGCAGCCAGTTCCGCCGCGTGCTGCCCATCGATGAGGCACGCAGCGCGGCACGGGGCCTGGCCGCCCTGATCGACGGGCTGTGGCTGCGCGGCGCGCTGTCGGGAGACGCGTTCGACACCGCCCAGGCCCACCGGATCGCTTACGAATACATGGATCTCCAACTGGCCAAGGCAGGAACACCAGAGCACACAGAATCGCTCGGTTCCTGAACCGTCACCGCCCGGCGTAGTCAGCCATAGACGACACACCCGGTGGCCAAGCCAACCACACATGCACTTGCGAGGTATTTATGGCCCGTTTCGAACTGCAAAAACTCTACATCGATGGCGCATACAGCGACGCCAGCGGCGACGCCACCTTCGAAGCCATCAACCCGGCCAACGGTGAAGTGCTCGCCCAGGTCCAGCGCGCGACGAAAGAAGACGTCGAGCGTGCCGTCGTCAGCGCCGAAAAAGGCCAGAAGGTCTGGGCGGCGATGACCGCCATGCAGCGCTCGCGCATTCTGCGCCGCGCCGTGGATATCTTGCGCGAGCGCAACGATGAGCTGGCCGCCCTGGAAACCCTGGACACTGGCAAGGCCTATTCCGAGACCCGCTACGTCGACATCGTCACCGGTGCCGATGTGCTGGAGTACTACGCCGGGCTGGTCCCCGCCATCGAGGGCGAGCAGATCCCGCTGCGCGACACTTCCTTCGTCTACACCCGTCGCGAGCCCCTGGGGGTCGTAGCCGGCATCGGTGCGTGGAACTACCCGATCCAGATCGCCCTGTGGAAATCCGCACCGGCCCTGGCGGCGGGTAACGCGATGATCTTCAAGCCCAGCGAAGTCACCTCGCTGACCACCCTGAAACTGGCTGAAATCTATACCGAAGCCGGCGTTCCGCCTGGAGTCTTCAACGTCCTGACCGGCAGCGGCCGTGAAGTCGGCACCTGGCTGACCGAGCACCCGCGCATCGAGAAGGTCTCCTTCACCGGCGGCACCGACACCGGCAAGAAGGTCATGGCCAGCGCCTCGAGCTCTTCGCTCAAGGACGTGACCATGGAACTGGGCGGCAAATCGCCCCTGATCATCTGTGACGATGCCGACCTGGATCGCGCCGCCGACACGGCGATGATGGCCAACTTCTACAGCTCCGGCCAGGTCTGCACCAACGGCACCCGGGTGTTCGTACCGAGCCACCTCAAGGCAGCGTTCGAGGCCAAGATCGTCGAACGCGTGGCGCGCATCCGCATCGGCAACCCCGAAGACGAAAACACCAACTTCGGCCCGCTGGTGAGCTTCGCCCACATGGAAAGCGTGCTGGGCTACATCGAGAAGGGCAAGGCCGAAGGCGCACGCCTGCTGTGTGGCGGTGGCCGCCTGACCGACGGCGAATTCGCCAAGGGTGCCTTCGTGGCCCCGACGGTGTTCACCGACTGCACCGACGACATGACCATCGTGCGCGAGGAAATCTTCGGCCCGGTGATGAGTATCCTCACCTACGAGACCGAAGAAGAAGCGATCCGCCGTGCCAACGACACCGACTTCGGCCTGGCCGCTGGCGTCGTGACCCGCGACCTGAACCGCGCCCACCGCATCATCCATCAGCTGGAAGCCGGTATCTGCTGGATCAACGCCTGGGGCGAATCCGACGCCAAGATGCCGGTGGGCGGCTACAAGCAATCGGGCGTGGGCCGCGAGAACGGCATCAGTTCGCTGAACAACTTCACGCGCATCAAATCGGTACAGGTCGAGCTGGGCGATTACGCGTCGGTGTTCTGATAGGACGAGGCCTTGAGTGAACGCTGTTGTGGCGAGGGGATTTATCCCCGCGGGCTGCATAGCAGCCCCTCCCCAAGGCCCCCATTCTTCAGACAAACCCAGTCGCTGATTTACGACTGCTGCGCAGCCGAACGGGGATAAATCCCCTCGCCACAGGTTATGCGGCGTCAAGGCAACCACGACCTGAACCCAATTCAAAAAGAGGGTGCATTTCATGTCCCAAGAATTCGACTACATCATCATCGGCGCGGGCTCGGCCGGCAACACCTTGGCCACCCGCCTGACCGAAGACGAAGGCGTCACCGTCCTGCTGCTCGAGGCCGGCGGCCCGGACTATCGCCTGGACTTTCGCACGCAGATGCCCGCCGCCCTGGCGTTCCCGCTGCAGGGCCGGCGCTACAACTGGGCCTACGAGACCGACCCGGAGCCCCACATGAACGGTCGCCGCATGGAGTGCGGTCGGGGCAAGGGCCTGGGCGGCTCTTCGCTGATCAACGGCATGTGCTACATCCGTGGCAACGCCCTGGACTACGACAACTGGGCCAAGCTGCCCGGCCTGGAAGACTGGACCTACCTTGACTGCCTGCCCTATTTCCGCAAGGCGGAAACCCGGGACATCGGCCCCAACGACTACCACGGTGGCGACGGTCCGGTCAGCGTGACCACGCCCAAGCCCGGCAACAATCCGCTGTTCCACGCCATGGTGGAAGCCGGCGTACAGGCCGGCTATCCCCGCACCGAAGACCTCAACGGCTACCAGCAGGAAGGCTTCGGCCCGATGGACCGCACCGTCACGCCCAACGGCCGCCGCGCCAGTACCGCACGCGGTTACCTGGACATCGCCAAGAAGCGCTCGACCCTGACCATCGTCACCCACGCCCTGACCGACAAGATCCTATTCGAAGGCAAACGTGCCGTGGGTGTCCGTTATCTGGTGGGCGCCGCGGAAGAACGCGTCGAAGCCCGGGCGCGCAAGGAAGTGTTACTGTGCTCCGGCGCCATCGCCTCGCCACAGATCCTGCAACGCTCCGGCGTGGGTCCGGCCAAATTGCTGGAGAGCCTCGACATCCCGGTGGTCCACGACCTGCCGGGCGTCGGTGAAAACCTCCAGGATCACCTGGAGTTGTACCTGCAATATGCCTGCACCCAACCGGTTTCGCTGTACCCGTCGCTGCTCTGGTACAACCAGCCGGCCATCGGCGCCGAGTGGCTGTTCAACGGCACCGGCATCGGCGCCAGCAACCAGTTCGAAGCCGGCGGCTTCATCCGCACCCGCCCGGAATTCGAGTGGCCTAACATCCAGTACCACTTCCTGCCGGTGGCGATCAATTACAACGGCAGCAACGGTGTGAAGGAGCACGGTTTCCAGGCACACATGGGCTCCATGCGTTCGCCAAGCCGCGGCCGGATCCAGGCCAAGTCCAAGGACCCACGCCAGCACCCGAGCATCCTGTTCAACTACATGGCCACCGAGCAGGACTGGCAGGAGTTTCGCGACGGCATTCGCCTGACCCGCGAGATCATGCAGCAGCCGGCGCTCGATCCGTTCCGGGGTCGCGAAATCAGCCCGGGCATCGAGGTGCAGACCGACGAGCAACTGGACCAGTTCATCCGTGAACACGCCGAAACCGCGTTCCACCCGTCCTGCTCGTGCAAGATGGGCACCGACGAGATGGCGGTGGTGGACGGCGAAGGCCGGGTGCATGGCATGCAAGGGTTGCGCGTGGTGGATGCGTCGATCATGCCGATCATCACCACCGGCAACCTGAACGCGCCGACGATCATGATCGCCGAGAAAATCGCCGACAAGATCCGTGGCCGCAAGCCATTGCCACGCAGCACCGCCCCGTACTACGTGGCCGGCGACGCGCCAGTTCGCGGCAAGCCGCTGCGGGAAGTGGGGCCGATGGCTCAGTAAGACCCAGGACCGCCATCGCGAGCAAGCTCGCTCTCACAAGGATTCGCAGCGGACGCACATTTTGTGACCATTGAAGATCCCCCTGTGGGAGCGAGCTTGCCCGCGATAGCGTCCGCCTGGACTCCCCGGTATGCCCTTCTACCTTGATCCCACCCCCACCCCGGGCCTAATCTAGGGCCGCCGCGTCAAAGCACCGCACTTGGCTGCACCCTCGCTCCAGACAAGGAGGTTCCATGTTCGATTTCCACCCCCAGCTCAAGCAGCGCTTCGCTGCCTTGCGCACGGGCGCTGATTTCTTTTCCCTGCGTTACGTGCGCGAGTCCGGCCAGCATCTGTCGGTGCGCAAGAACATCGCCGAACCACCCAGCCTGGACCGTGACGAAGGCGCGATGCTCACCGCCCGGGTCAACGGCGTCGAGGCCTACGCGGCCACCAACGACCTGTCCCAGGCCGGCCTGCAAGCTGCCCTGGAGCGGGCCGAGCAGCAGGCCCGGCGGCTCAAGCCCCATGCCCTGCTCGACTTGCGCGAGCAAGCGGTCTCCAGCGACCGCGCCGATTACTTCTCGCCCCACTTCGACCAGGCGTTTCCCTCGCTGAGCGATTGCTACCAGTTGCTGGGCGACGAGTCGGCCGCAGTGCCCCGGGACGAGCGCCTGGTGAATTGGCAAGTCGGCATCGGCCTGAGCCAGGTCGAGCAGATCTACCTCAACAGCGCCGGAGCCGAACTGCGCCAGGCCCAGCGCTTCATCTACCCGTCCCTGGAAGTCACGGCCTTCGATGGCCACGACAGCCAGACCCGCACCCTGGGCCGCGAGAACTTCGGCCAGCAGGGTGGCTTCGATGTGATCGGCCGCTGCGGCCTGATCGGTGCCGCCCCGCATATCGCCGATCAGGCCCTGCAGTTGCTGATGGCGCCGAATACTCCCCAAGGACCCCGGGACCTGCTGCTGATGCCCGACCAGATGATGCTGCAGATCCACGAATCCATCGGTCATCCGCTGGAGCTGGATCGCATCCTGGGGGACGAACGCAATTACGCCGGCACCAGTTTCGTCAAGGCCAGCGACTTTGGACACTTGCAATACGGCTCCAGCCTGTTGAACGTGACCTTCGATCCCGACATTCCCGAAGAGCTGGCCAGCTACAGCCATGACGACGACGGCACGGCGGCCAGCAAACAGTTCCTGATTCGCGAAGGCCGGTTGCTGCGTCCGCTGGGCGGCGCCCTGTCGCAGTTCCGCGCCGGCCTGGACGGCGTCGCCAACAGCCGCGCCTGCGGCTGGAACCGTCCTCCTATCGACCGCATGGCGAACCTGAACATCGAACCGGGTAACCAGTCCCTGGAACAACTGGTCCAGGGCATCGAGCGGGGCGTACTGATGCGCACCAACCGCTCATGGTCCATCGACGATGCGCGCAACAAGTTCCAGTTCGGTTGCGAATGGGGTCAGTTGATCGAGAACGGTGAGCTCAAGGGTGTAGTGAAGAACCCCAACTACCGGGGGATTTCCGCGCAATTCTGGAAAAGCCTGCGGGCCGTGGGCGATGCCTCGACCCTCCAGGTGCTGGGCACGCCGAACTGTGGCAAGGGCGAGCCGAACCAGGTCATTCGCGTCGGCCATGCGTCGCCGGCGTGTGTATTCAGCCATGTCGATGTGTTCGGAGGGGACGCCTGATGAGTACCGTCAACAATCAGGCCGCAGCCTTCAAGACACTGGTGGACTGGCTGCGCGGTGCATTGCGCGAATCAGAGCGGTTCACCGTGGGCTATGCCGCCGAGTCCTCGGCCTTCGTGCGCTTCAATCATGGCAAGGTTCGCCAGGCCGGGCAGGTGCAGCAGGCCAATGTCAGCCTCAAGCTGATCGACGACGGGCGGCATGCCGACCTGCAGATCACCTTGTCCGGCCACATCGAGACAGACCTGCAACGGCTGGCCGAAGGCTTGCAACAGCTGCGCGAGACCTTGCCGCTACTGCCCCCTGATCCCTATCTGCTGCTCAACCATGACCACTGGCAGAGCCATAAGGTCCAGGACCTGCCGCTGCCGGAAACCGAGCAGGCCGTGGCTGAAATCGCCCGCGCCGGCGAAGGCCTCGACCTGGTGGGCATCTACGCCGCCGGGCCCATCAGCCGAGGCTTCGCCAGTTCCTCGGGGGCATTTGGCTGGCACCAGGCCAACAGTTTCAACTTCGACTTCAGCCTGTTCCACGAAAACGGCCAGGCCGTCAAAGCCAGCTACGCCGGCCACGAATGGAGCAGCGAAGGGTTTGCCCGGCGCTTCGAGCAGGCCCGCCAGCAACTGGTGTTTCTTGGCCAGCCGCTGCGCACCCTCGCCCCCGGCGAATACCGCGCCTACCTGGCGCCGGCCGCGCTGGAAGAAATCATGGGCATGCTCAGCTGGGGCGGTTTCTCGGCACGGGCTATCGCCAGCAAGCAAAGCCCGCTGCAGAAGTTTTACGCCAACGAAGCGCATTTCAGCCCCGACGTATGGCTGACGGAGCAGGTCAGCGGCTCCCTGAGCCCGGCATTCTCCGACGAAGGTTATCCACGGGATGACCTGGCGCTGATTGCCAAGGGCATGGCGAACGCTCGCCTGGTCAACTCCCGCAGCGCCGCCGAATACGGCCTCACCGCCAACGGCGCCAGCCGCTATGAATACCCCACGGCGCTGGACATGAAGGAAGGCCTGCTGGAACAACGCGACATCCTCGAGCAACTCGGCACCGGGCTGTACATCAGCAACCTCTGGTACCTGAACTACTCGGACCAGCCGGCCGCGCGTCTGACCGGCATGACCCGCTTCGCCACGTTCTGGGTCGAGAACGGCCAGATCGTGGCGCCGGTCAGCACCATGCGATTCGACGACAGCGTCTACAGCCTGCTGGGCTCGCAGCTCGAAGGCCTGACCCGGGAGCGGGAACTGCTGCTCTCGGCCAGCACCTACAGCCAGCGGGCCACGGCCTCGATGCTGCTGCCGGGGGCGCTGGTCAAGCGCTTGACCTTGACGTTATAGGCACTCGACCAGACGCCAGGCCATTGGTGAGGAGAATTATTCTGTGGCCAGGGATTCATCCCCTCGCCACAGGCGCTGTGTTCGCCCGTTTCAATACTTCATACAAGAGGTCCCATGCCCAACCGCGCCCCGCTCGATGCCGTCACCGCCCGCTGGCTTCCATGGGTGGTGGCCATCGCCTTCTTCATGCAGTCCCTGGACGGGACCATCCTCAATACCGCCCTGCCCGCCATGGCCAGCGACCTGGCGGAAAACCCGTTGCGCATGCAAGGCGTGATCATCGCCTACATGCTCACCGTGGCGCTGTTGATTCCGGCCTCCGGCTGGATCGCCGACCGCTTCGGCACCAAGAAAATCTTCTTTGGTGCCATCCTGCTGTTCAGCTTCGGCTCATTGCTGTGTGCCCTGTCCAACTCGTTGAACATGCTGATCGGTGCGCGGGTCATCCAGGGCCTGGGCGGCGCCTTGATGCTCCCGGTAGGCAGGCTGGTAGTGTTGCGGGCCTACCCGCGCTCGGAACTGGTGCGGATCATGGGCTTCATCACCATTCCCGGCCTGCTTGGCCCGCTGATCGGCCCGACCATGGGCGGCTGGATGGTGGAATACCTGTCCTGGCACTGGATCTTCATCATCAACCTGCCGGTGGGGGTGATGGGTTGTTATGCGGTATGGAAATTCATACCGGACCTGCGGGGCAGCGAGCGCACCCGGTTCGACAGCCTGGGGTTCCTGCTGTTCGGCGCGGCGATGGTGCTGATCACCATCGCCATGGAAGGCCTGGGTGAACTGCACCTGCCGCACCTGCGGGTGATGCTGTTGCTGTTCGGCGGCATGGCCTGCCTGGCGGCCTATTGGCTGCGGGCCGGGCATGTGGAGAACGCGCTGTTCCCGCCATCGCTGTTCAAGACCCGGACGTTTGCCGTGGGTATTCTCGGCAACCTGTTCGCGCGCCTGGGCAGCGGTGCCCTGCCGTTCCTGGTGCCGTTGCTGCTGCAAGTGGCCCTGGGTTACTCACCGTCCCAGGCCGGGATGAGCATGCTGCCCCTGGCGGCGGCGGCCATGGTCGCCAAATCCGTGGCCCGGCCACTGATCGAGCGCCTGGGCTACCGCATCGTCCTGACTGGCAATACCGTGGCCCTGGGCGTGATGCTGGCGAGCATGGGGCTGGTCAGCGAGCAGACCCCGTACTGGTTGCTGCTGGCGCAACTGGCGGTGCTGGGAGCGATCAACTCGCTGCAGTTCACAGCCATGAACACCGTGACCCTGATCGACCTGGACGACGCCAGCGCCAGCAGCGGCAACAGCCTGTTGTCGGTGGTGGCGCAACTCTCCCTGAGCCTGGGCGTGGCCTGCGCCGGCGCCCTGCTTGGCGGCTTCACGGCCCAGATCGGTAACGACGGGGTAGACACGGTATTGGGCGCGTTCCAGCTGACATTCCTGACGGTGGGCATCATGGCGATGCTGGCGGCGACGATTTTTTCCCAACTGTCCAAGCAGGACGGGCGGCGGCAGAAACGTCATGATGAGCATATCGAGCACTGAAGCCGTGCCCCTCCCTGTGGCGAGGGGACTCATCCCCTCGCCACAGATCAATCCCCTCGCCGCACATGAATCCCTCGCTACAGATAAGTCCCTTTCTACAGGTAAATCCCTTGCAACGAACAATCAGCACCGTTGTGATCGCCCTGAGAAATCCACGCTCGTCCAGAACTTTCGAAGAAAGTGGCACGAGGCTGCTACACTGCGCGACATTTTGTTTTGCAGGCCTGTCCCGTGACCACCATCGCCACCGCTTTTGATACTTTGCCGCTGTCCGCCGCCATGCTGGCTAACCTCGAATCACTCGGTTATGCCCAGATGACGCCGATCCAGGCGCAAAGCTTGCCGGTGATCCTCAAGGGCATGGACCTGATCGCCCAGGCCAAGACCGGCAGTGGCAAGACCGCCGCCTTCGGCATCGGCCTGCTGAACCCGATCAACCCGCGCTTCTTCGGTTGCCAGGCGCTGGTGATGTGCCCGACCCGCGAGCTGGCCGACCAGGTGGCCAAGGAAATCCGCCGCCTGGCCCGCGCCGAAGACAACATCAAGGTCCTGACCCTGTGTGGCGGCGTGTCCTTCGGCCCGCAGATCGCCTCCCTCGAACACGGCGCCCACATCATCGTCGGCACGCCCGGGCGCATCCAGCAGCACCTGCGCAAGGGCTCGCTGGTACTCGATGGCCTCAACACCCTGATCCTCGACGAAGCCGACCGCATGCTGGACATGGGTTTCTACGATGCCATCGAAGACATCATCCAGCAGACCCCGGAACGCCGCCAGACGCTGCTGTTCTCCGCCACCTATCCGGCAGGTATCAAGCAGCTGTCGTCCAAGTTCATGCGCAACCCGCAGCAGGTGAAAGCCGAGGCGCTGCATTCCGATGCGCAGATCGAGCAACGTTTCTACGAAATCGCTCCCGAAGAGCGCATGGAAGCGGTGGTCAAGGTGCTGGCGCATTTCCGCCCGGCCTCCTGCGTGGCGTTCTGTTTCACCAAGCAGCAGGTCCAGGAAACCGTCGATCACCTCGCCGCCAAGGGTATCTCGGCCGTCGGCCTGCACGGCGACCTGGAACAGCGCGACCGCGACCAGGTGCTCGCGATGTTCGCCAACCGCAGCACCTCGGTGCTGGTGGCCACCGACGTGGCGGCCCGTGGCCTGGACATCGACGCCCTGGACATGGTGATCAACGTCGAGCTGGCCCGGGACTCGGAAATCCACATCCACCGCGTCGGTCGCACAGGTCGCGCCGGTGAGAAAGGCATCGCCATCAGCCTGGTGGCGCCGTCCGAAGCGCACCGCGCCCAGGCCATCGAGCAACTGCAGAAGTCACCGTTGAACTGGGATCAACTGGATAACCTCAAGCCCCAGGGTGGCGGTCCGCTGCTGCCGGCCATGAGCACCCTGTGCATCGCTGCCGGGCGCAAGGACAAGGTCCGTCCCGGTGACATCCTAGGCGCGCTGACCGGCGAAGCCGGCATTCCCGGCACCCAGGTCGGCAAGATCGCGATCTTCGATTTCCAGGCCTACGTGGCCGTGGAGCGCGGTATCGCCAAACAGGCGCTGCAGCGCTTGAACAGCGGCAAGATCAAGGGGCGCTCGTTGCGGGTGCGGATCCTGTAAAGCGATCTGCAACCCGACACAGATCAAACTGTGGGAGCGAGCTTGCTCGCGATAGCGGTGGATCAGCGGCATTGATGCTGCCTGACACGCCGCCATCGCGAGCAAGCTCGCTCCCACATTCAGTATGCGAGAAAGTTGAGAGGACACCGTTTTGCGCTCTACCGAAGTCGTGATCATTGGCGCTGGCGCCGCGGGCTTGATGTGCGCGCTGACCGCCGCTGGACGCGGGCGGCAGGTCACGTTGCTGGACCATGCCAACAAGGCCGGGAAGAAAATCCTCATGTCCGGCGGCGGGCGCTGCAATTTCACCAACATGTACACCGAGCCGGGCAATTTTCTCTCACAGAACCCGCATTTCTGCAAATCAGCCCTGGCGCGCTACACCCAGTGGGATTTCATCGCCCTGGTGGCCAAGCACGGTGTGCCCTATCACGAGAAAAAACTCGGCCAGCTGTTCTGCGATAACAAGTCCAGCGACATCCTCGGCATGCTCCTGGACGAATGCGACCAGGCCGGCGTCAGCCTTCACCTGGATACGTCCATCACCCAGATCGAAAAAACCGACGGCGGCTACCTGCTGCAAACCACGCTCGGCGCCATCGCCTGTCAATCCCTGGTGATCGCCACCGGCGGATTGTCGATCCCGACCCTGGGAGCCACAGGTTTCGGTTACCAGGTGGCCAAGCAGTTCGGCCACCAACTGCTGCCGACCCGCGCCGGACTGGTGCCGTTCACCATCACCGATCAGCTCAAGGCGCTGTGCACCGAGCTGTCGGGGACGTCGGTGGACTGCCTGGTGAGCTGCAACGACCAGAGCTTTCGCGAGAACATCCTGTTTACCCATCGCGGCCTCAGCGGTCCGGCGATCCTGCAGATCTCGTCGTTCTGGGAACCGGGGGACACGGTGCAGATCAACCTGCTGCCCGACCATGACGTGCCGCAATGGCTGCAACAGCAACAGGCCGAACGCCCCAACAGTGAGTTGAAAACCCTGCTGGGTGAGTTGTTCACCAAGAAAATGGCCAACCTGCTGGCCGACACCTGGTTCGTCTCCAAACCCATGAAGCAATACACCCATGCGGAGCTGGCGGACATTGCCGAGAAACTGGCGAGCTGGAATGTCGTCCCGGCCGGCACCGAGGGCTATCGCACCGCCGAAGTCACCCTGGGCGGCGTCGACACCCGGGAGGTTTCGTCCAAGACCATGGAGTCGCTGAAAAGCCCGGGGCTGTATTTCATTGGCGAAGTACTGGACGTCACCGGTCATCTGGGCGGATTCAACTTCCAGTGGGCCTGGGCTTCGGGGTACGCCGCCGCGCAGTACGTCTGATCCGACACGATTTGAACGCGCTAACCCTGTGGAGCGAGCTTGCTCGCCATCGTGGCGGTTCAGTCGACATCGATGTGACAGGACTGCCGCCATCGCGAGCAAGCTCGCTCCCACAGCGGCTGGTGATGGCTCCCGGAACACTTTTTGCTGTCAGATGTGATCGCCGCCATTGCGTCGGCGTCATTACTGCCTCAATTTAGTGTCATTGCCCGTCAGGCCCGTGCATTTCATGTCATCGACCTCGTTCCGTCAGTCTCTGCGTCGCCTTTGGGCGTTGGATAAATTCAGTTATAGCGTGCGGGTATTCATCGCCCTGACCGGCAGCATGACGCTGTGCTGGTACCTGGACGAAATGGCCCTGCTGATTCCCTTGTTCCTGGGCATCATCGCCAGTGCCCTGGCCGAGACCGACGACAACTGGCAGGGCCGCCTCAACGCACTGGCCGTTACTCTGGTCTGCTTCAGCGTCGCCGCATTATCGGTGGAGCTGCTGTTTCCCTATCCCGTGCTGTTCGTCGTCGCCCTGGCCCTGGCGAGCTTCGGCCTGACCATGCTCGGCGCCCTGGGCGAGCGCTATGGCGCGATCGCCTCGGCCACCCTGATTCTTTCGGTCTACACCATGATCGGCGTGGACCAGCGCGGCGGCGCGGTCAACGACTTCTGGCATGAGCCCTTGCTGCTGGTGGCGGGTGCGGCGTGGTACGGCATGCTCTCGGTGCTGTGGCACATGCTCTTTTCCAACCAGCCGGTGCAGCAGAGCCTGGCGCGGCTGTTTCGCGAACTGGGGCGTTACCTGAAGCTCAAGTCGTCGCTGCTCGAACCGATCCGGCAACTGGACGTGGAAGCCCGGCGCCTGGAACTGGCGCAGCAGAACGGCCGTGTGGTGGCCGCGCTCAACTCGGCCAAGGAGATCATCCTGCACCGCGTGGGCAATGGTCGACCGGGTTCGAAGGTCAGCCGCTACCTGAAGCTGTACTTCCTCGCCCAGGACATCCACGAACGCGCCAGTTCGTCCCACTACCCCTACAACGCGTTGGCCGAAGCCTTCTTCCACAGTGACGTGCTGTTCCGCTGCCAGCGCCTGTTGCGCCAGCAAGGCAAGGCTTGCCAGGCCCTTGCCGAATCGATCCAGATGCGCCAGCCGTTCATCTACGACGATACCTTTGCCGAAGCCCTCGACGATCTGCACGCCTCCCTGGAACACCTGCGAATCCAGAGCAACCCGGCCTGGCGTGGCCTGCTGCGTTCGTTGCGGGCACTGGCAGCGAACCTGGGCACCATGGATCGCCTGCTCAGCGATGCCAGCAACCCCGACGCCCTGGCCGACGCCACCGACAGCAGCCTGCTGGATCGCTCGCCACGCAGCCTCAAGGACGTCTGGCTGCGCCTGCGCACCCAGCTCACGCCCACTTCGCTGCTGTTCCGGCACGCCCTGCGCCTGCCCCTGGCGTTGAGCGTCGGCTACGCCATGGTGCATCTGATCCACCCGTCACAAGGCTATTGGATCATCCTCACCACGTTGTTCGTCTGCCAGCCCAACTATGGCGCCACCCGACGCAAGCTCGGCCAGCGGATCATCGGCACCGCCATTGGCCTGATCGTGGCCTGGGCACTGTTCGATCTGTTCCCCAACCCGCTGGTGCAATCGTGCTTCGCCATTGCCGCCGGGGTGGTGTTCTTCACCAACCGCACCACCCGCTACACCCTGGCGACAGCCGCGATCACGATCATGGTGCTGTTCTGCTTCAACCAGGTGGGCGACGGCTATGGCCTGCTGCTGCCGCGGCTGTTCGATACCCTGCTCGGCAGCCTGATCGCCGGACTTGCGGTGTTCCTGTTCCTGCCGGACTGGCAGGGCCGCCGGCTGAACAAGGTGCTGGCCAACACGCTGACCTGCAACAGCATCTACCTGCGCCAGATCATGCAGCAATACGCCGCCGGCAAACGGGACGACCTGGCCTATCGCCTGGCCCGCCGCAATGCCCATAACGCCGATGCCGCGCTGTCCACCACACTGGCCAACATGCTGATGGAGCCGGGGCACTTTCGTAAGGAAGCCGATGTCGGGTTCCGCTTCCTGGTGCTCTCGCACACCTTGCTCAGCTATCTGTCCGGCCTGGGCGCCCATCGGGGAACCGAACTGCCGGCGCAGGTACGCGAACAGTTGATCGACGGAGCGGGAGCGAAGCTGGCGACCAGCATCGATGAAATCGCCCAAGGCCTGGCGAGCAAAACCCCGATCGTGGTCCAGAGCGACGAGGAAGAAGCCCTGGCCAATGAGCTGGAGCAGATGCCCGATGAAATCGATGAAGGCCAGCGGCTGGTACAAACCCAACTGGGCCTGATCTGTCGTCAGTTGGGCCCTCTGCGGACCCTGGCGGCGCATCTGATCAAGGAAACTGACGAGGCTTGAGGCATACGGTGTCTGAGCGTCCTCATCGCGAGCAAGCTCGCTCCTGCAACGGTATGCATTCCAGATGCGGGAGCGAGCCTGCTTGGGACAAGCCATCAGTAGCCCGTCACTACATGCCATGTTGCTTCAATAGCCGCGCGTAACTGCCATCCGCCTTCATCGCCGCGATCTCCCGATCGAACCCCGCCACGATCTGCTCATAGTTCGGGTTCTTCAGGCTGACCAGGATATGCAGGCTGTTCTCGCTCAGTGGCTTGGGCAGGAACTCGACAGCGTTACGCACCTTGGCGGATTCGTGGGCCAGGTAATAACGGGCGACATATTCGTCTTCCAGGGTCAGCTTCACACGGTCGGCCGCCAGCATGCGCACCGCCATCGCGAAGTTGTGCACGGGGACTTTCTGCATCTGCGAGTCCTCGTCGAACGCCTTCGAGTAGGCATAACCACGAACCACGGCGATGGGATAGGCGTAGAGCTGTTGCAGCGTGTCGAACTGGACCGCAGCGTCCTTGCGCTTGAGAAAGCGCACCCGGTTAACCAGGTATTCGGCCGAGAACCGGCCGATATGGGTGCGTTCCTCGCTGTACCAGGCGTTGACCAGCACGTCATAACGACCCTCGCTGATGCCCAGCATCGCCCGGGCCCAGGGCACCTGCTCGAACTCACTGGCATAGCCGGCACGCGCCAGCGCGGTGCTGACAATGTCGGTCGCCAGTCCTCCATTGACCAGCGTGGAATCGGTAAAGGGGGGCCAGCCATCGCCGACCAGGCGCAGTTTCTGCCCAAAGGCGTCCTGGCCCACCCACAGCAACCCGATCAAAACAAGAGCTTGATGCAATCGCGGCATGCCAGACATCCTTGAAGGGTGCAAAGCCCGTGTTTTTAGCCGAAACTCAGGAACAGTCAGCAACCTGCGTCCTAACATTAGCTCATTGAAGCCGCTGCGCAGGCCTTGCCAAAAGATTACATAAAGGCGACAACGCCGTGATAAATGAATGATGGCATTTTGGCCTTTGTCACAGTTTTTTCGGTCGCGCCGATAAGCGACTTCCGAAGAAAGGGCGCTTAATATCGGCATCGGCTTCTTCAGGAAATTCAAAAAAATGGATATCGATTGGGTCTGCAAACACCACAGTGACCTGAGCAAGGAACAGCTGTACGCCATCTTGAAACTGCGCGCCGACGTGTTCGTGGTCGAGCAGAATTGCGCCTATCCGGACGTTGACGGCCTGGACCTGGCAGGCGACACCTGTCATTTGATGGCTTGGCAGGAAAACCACCTGGTGGCCTACCTGCGCTTGCTCGACCCCCACTCGCAGAACAGCGACGTGGTGATCGGACGCGTAGTGATCGCGCCAGAATCACGGGGCAGGGGGTTGGGCCATCAACTGATGGAACAGGGCCTCAGACACGCCGAGAAACACTGGCCCGGCATCCCGATCTCATTATCGGCCCAGGCGCATTTGCAGGGGTATTACGGACGGTACGGGTTTGAAGTGGTGGGCGTGGAGTATCTGGAGGATGGTATTCCACACATCGGGATGCATCGTCCCTGCTGACCTCTTCGCGAGCAAGCCCACGGGGGGGGCTACGTTGTACCTCGATCGTGCGTCTGAAGATCAATGTGAAGGGCTTGCTCGCGATAGGGCCAGCCCAAGACATCACACCACCATCAGGGATACTCGAGCACCGCCTTGATCCGCTGCAGGTTCGCCTCGATCCAGCGCCGATCAATCGCCCCCCAATCACGGATCCGATAATGCCCGGCATGGTTGCGGGCGCCCTTCTCCTGTTCGAACTCACACACGATGTCCAGGTCCGCCAGCGCTGCGACGGTGTCCTGGGCCGTGCGTCGCGGCATGCCGGTGGCGTCGGTGAGCGCCGGAATGTTGCTGGCCACCCCACTATCGATCAGGTAGGCCACATACAGGCGGCGATAGAAACTGCTTTTGGTCTTGCTGACGTCCATCCGGTCATTCCTTGGCTGATTGCAGGTCGCGCCAGGTCAGGTATACCCGCAAGTCGAACTCCAACTGATGGTAACCCGGCAACATGTATTCACAGAGCTGGTAGAACGCCTTGTTGTGGTCGGACTCCTTGAAATGAGCCAGTTCGTGCACCACGATCATTTTCAGGAATTGGGGCGCCGCCTCCTTGAACAGCGAAGCGATGCGGATTTCCTTCCTGGCCTTGAGCTTGCTGCCTTGCACGCGGGACACCGTAGTGTGCAGCCCGAGGGCACGGTGGGTGAGATCCAGGCGATTGTCGAACAGCACCTTGTCGATGGCCGGCGCATTACGCAGATATTGCTGCTTGAGGTCCAGCGCGTAGCCGTAAAGGGCCTTGTCGCTCTGGATCTGATGCCGGCCGGGATAGCGCTGGTGCAGGTAATCCCCCAGGCGATCCTGGGCAATCAATTGCTGCACCTGGGCTTGCAGGGCCGCGGGGTAGGCCTGGAGGTATTTGAGCGAAATCATCGGTGGCAAGACAGTCGAAAAAGGCCGTCAGTGTAGCGAATTCAAGCCTGCACCGCGCTCCAGTCGAACGGTTTGGCGAAGACGTCGGTGTCTTCGGCCATCAAGGGCCGCGCTACGAGGAAGCCCTGCACATATTCACAGCCGTGGGCTTGCAGCCAGCGATATTGTTCCACGGTTTCCACGCCTTCGGCGATCACCCGCAAGCCCAACTGCGAGCACAGGTCGATCACCGAGGCAGCCAGGGCCGCATCCCGGGGTGAGTCCGGTAATCGGGCGATCAGGTGCCGATCCAGCTTGAGCGTATCGAGTTCGAGGTCGCGCAGGTGGGTCAACGAGCAGGGGCCCGAACCGAAGTCATCCAGCGCCACCCGCACGCCGAGATGACGCAGCAGGCGCAATTGCTTGTTGGTTTCGTCAGGGTTGCGCATCAGCGCGTCTTCGGTCACCTCGACTTCCAGTTGTCGGGGTTTCAAGGCATGGCGCTCCAGCACCTGGCGCAACTCGGTCACCAGGTTCGGCATGCCGAACTGGGTGCTGCTCAGGCTCACTCCCAGCACCAGGTCGTCGGCGAACAGCCGCTCCCAGACTTTGCGCTGGGCCGCGCTGCGATGGTAGATCCAGCTGCCCAGCCGGCTGATCAGTCGCGCCTCCTCCAGCAACGGCAGGAACAGGCCCGGCGGAACATCGCCGACGCTCGGGTGCTGCCAGCGCAACAGCGCCTCGAAGCCGCGGATACGTCCATCGCCGATGCTGACCTGGGGCTGGTAGACCATATTGAAGTCACGGTTCTCGATGGCCGAACGCACGCTTTCCTCGAGCATCAGCCGGGACCGGGCGCGCCCGTTCATTTCATGATCATAGAAACGGTATTGCTGGCGACCGGCACGCTTGGCCTCGTACATGGCGATGTCGGAAGCCCGCAACAGGCCATCCAGGTTGGCACCGCAGTCCGGGTACGTCGCGATACCGATGCTGGCTCCCAGGGTCACATCCATGCCTTCGATCTGCTGGCAGATCGAGACACGCTCGATGAGCTTCTCGGCAATCTTGGCGGCCTGCTCCGGGTGCTCCAGATCCAGCAAGGCCGTGAACTCATCGCCACCGAGCCGCGCCAGGATGTCGAACGGCCGCAGGCACGCCTTCAACTGTTCCGACACCCAGCGCAGCACCCGGTCACCGGCATCGTGGCCCAGGGAATCGTTGACGCGCTTGAAGCCATCGAGATCCAGGTATAACAGCACCCAGTTGCTCTCCAGGCGCTCGCTGCGCATCAGCAGGTTCTCGGCGGTCTGATAGAACCCTCTGCGGTTGAGCAGACCGGTCAACGGGTCCGTGACGGCCTGGAATTCGAGTTGCTGGTGCAAGTGGCGGACCACCGACATGTCCTGGAGAGTCACCACCATGGCTTTCTGCTCCGAAGGCAACGGTGCGCAGGACAACGCCACCGACACCTGCTGGCCGGGAGCCGTACGCAATACCGCATCGTGCAGGCGCCAGGTCTGGCCTCGGCAATAAGCGACGTGGATGTCGGAATCGGCCCACTGGGGAATGTGCGGCTTCTGCAGATAGTCCAGGAACGGCGTGCCCTGCAATTGCTCGGCGGTGGCATTGAGCAGGCGACAGGCCGACGGATTGACGAAGCGAATGCAGCCGTCTTCATCCACCACCAGGATACCTTCCGCGGCGTTATCCAGCACCGAGGCGTTGAATGCCCGGGCCGCCTCCAGGTCCTGGCTCAGGCGCTGCAAGGCCCGTCGATTGCGCTGGTGCTCCAGCAAGGCGTGAACCTTGGGCTTGAGGATCTGTGGGTCGAAGGGTTTGAACAGGTAGTCCACGGCGCCACTGGCGTAACCCTTGATCACCGCATCCTGGGACTGCTCGTTGGCGGTCAGGAAGATAATCGGCGTAAGCCGCGTACGCTGGCTGCCACGCATCAGGCGCGCCACCTCGAACCCGTCCATGTCCGGCATCTGCACATCCAGCAGCACCAGATCGATGTCGTGTTCAAGCAGCAGATTAAGGGCCTCGACACCCGAGGACGCGGTCATGACCTGCCAATCCTGACGCTGCAACAATGCACGCATGCTGATCAGGTTTTCAGGGTAATCATCAACAACCAGAAGGACAGAGTTCTCTTCACCAAGCGTAGGTTGCACGCATTCCATGCTGCTTCTCTTATCGGGGCGCCATGTCCGTTTTCAGTAGCAAAACGGACAAATTACTGTGATCTCACTCTAGACCGGGTTTATGAAAAGCAGTAGCTGTCATCACGCCATCATCCTGACAAAGCCCGAAATAGCCGACTAACGGTCACCCGCCTCAGGCACAGAAACTGCAATAGACCTCAGCGACGCACTATTGACGTCAAACATCCGCCGAACAAACCACAAAAAGCTCATTCCGGTGTTATCAGGGCGCCCCGAACGCGCGGGTTAGAGCCTTCGCGGTGGCGTGCACATTTTTTTTAACGACAGGATCTGAACATGATTGACCTTAACACCTGGAACCTGAGCATCCCCGAAGGTAGCCCAGCAATCACCATCGAAACCCCACGCCTGGCGCAAGGGTTCAAGGACCAGTACTTCAACGCCGAAACCGGTGTTGCGTTCTTCTGGGCTCCGGTCACCGGCAGCACGACCGCCAACGCGATCTACCCGCGCAGCGAACTGCGGGAAACCTACAGCGATGGCACCTTGCGCAACTGGCTGTACTCGGCGGCGGATAACAAGCTGCGCGCGACCCTGGCCGTCAACCAGGTGCCCAGCACCGGCAAGATCGTGATTGGCCAGATCCATACCAAGGACAGCAACAGCCCCATGGTCAAGCTGGAATACCAGTACAAGACCTACAGCTCCACGGGCAACATCGTCGCCAAGGTACGCATGCGTCCCGACGACGAAACAGGCCAGGTCATCACCATTGCCACGGGCGTAAAGCTCGACCGCAACTTTTCCTACCAGATTCACCTCAGCCCGAAGGGTGCACTGGGGATCAGCGCAGCGGGCTATAGCTGGCGAACCACCATCGACCCGAGCTGGAAAGTCAAACCGCTGTATTTCAAGGCCGGCGCGTATGTCCAGGACAACACCGGCTACACCACCGAAGGCGGAAAAGTGACGTTCAGCCTGCTGGAAATCCAACACAACATCTGACTTTCACGGGGCACAGCAGCAGGGAACGCTGCCTGTGCGAGGCGACCAAGCGACAGATGCCATAGGGCCATCGTTCAAAAAATTTTCAGCCTGGCCGACCAACGGTCATGCTTCTCGGGCACAAAATCGGCCAGGGCCACTCTGACGGACAGGAAAAAGTCACCCCGCGCATCATCCAGTCATCTGAAAAGCTCGAATTAGAGGCTTCGGCTAGGTCTTGCAACTTTTTTACTCTGTAGAGGGATCCGCACATGGTCGATCTTGCAACCTGGAACTTGAGCATTCCCGAAGGCAGCCCGCCGAAAACCATCGAAACACCACGGCTGGTGGATGGGTTCCAGAATAAGTACTTCAACTCCGAAGGCAGCACGGTGTATTTCTGGTCGCCCGTCACCGGCACCAAGACTGAAAATGCCGTCTATCCGCGCAGCGAATTGCGAGAGACCTATAGAGACGGCACCTTGCGCAACTGGCTGTTCCCCGAGGCCGACAATAAATTGAGCGCGACGCTGGCCGTCAACCAGGTCCCCAGCAGCGGCAAGGTCGTGATTGGCCAGATCCACGCCAAGGACAGCAACAAGCCCATGGTGAAGCTGGAATACCAATACAAGGACGACAGCAAAACCGGAAATATTGTCGCCAAGGTGCGCATGCGCCCCGATGACGACGAGGGCCGGGTCATCACCATTGCCACGGGCATAGCCCTCGATCGGTCCTTTTCCTACCGATTGCACCTCGACCGCACCGGCGACCTGGGCATCACCGCCGCCGGGTATAGCTGGTACACCACCGTCGGCGGCGCCTGGCGCGTCAAACCGTTGTATTTCAAGGCCGGTGTCTACGTGCAGGACAACACGGGCTATACCAGCGAAGGCGGAAAAGTGACGTTCAGCAAGCTGGATATCGATCACAACACTTGATCGGGTGCTTTCGATAGACAGGTACCGTGTGTACGTCCATTGCCGCGATAACGGGGCTGCTGACGGTTCCGTTCTTACAGCGGGTCACTTTCGAAAAGCGCGAAAGCAACCAAAGCGCTTTTGTCCCACCACTCGGCACCTCGCCCAGGCTCGGTGCGCCCTCACTCCGGCCTTGCTCCGAGGACCCGCTGCGAAGGGCCATCCATGGCCCAGCGCAGCTATCCCATCATCCATGGCAGGATGCCCACTGCACAAAGCCTGCGTTCGGCCAACGTGGTTAACGGGCTAGGATTAACGTCCGAAGTAAAGCTGGAGCGGCGATACGCTGCAAATGGGGAACAAGAAGAATCAATCCATCTTAAAAGTTATAAAAACTGTCATTTCCTACAGTAGCCAGAGGGCACGCCCCTCCTAATGCTGTAATCACCCGGGCGGGTACCACAGACGCAAAGCCCAAATCCCCATAAAAAACTGTTATCTATGACAGTAGTTTCAAACAACTGGGCGCAGTAGCTTAGATTTGTACGGAAAGTCATCGAAAACCGAGGTCATGTTGTTCAACGCAGCATGACTATCGCGTCGTACAGACCATATAACGCCTGGAGCATTCCTTCGATGGAGGCCCCCATAAAAAGGAGTTTAGCTACCATGAGCCACAGATTATTCAACCTGGTATCGGCCTTGCTGCTCAGCACCGCCGCTCATGCCCAAGCCGCTTGCGATGAAACGCTGGTCAAGGATCTTGTCGGCAAGACATTCGATTCCAGCACAGAGAATGACGCCAAAGCCAAAGCCGGGGCAGATGCTGTAAGAAGCACCACTCCAGGTGGCATCTTTTTTACCAAGGATTTAAACAAGAATCGTCTCAGCATCACGGTGGATCAGGAAGGCAAGATCAAAGGCTTTACCTGCAGCTAAGCCAGCAATCATAAAAAAACCCGCATCACTGCGGGTTTTCTCACCACTGAAGCCTCAATTGACCTTGGCGTTCAACTCACCCTTCAGGTAACGCTGGTACATGCCTTCCAGGGAGATCGGCTTGATCTTCGAAGCATTGCCGGCGGTGCCGAACGCTTCGTAACGGGCGATGCACACGTCACGCATGGCGGTGACGGTGGCGCCGAGGAATTTGCGTGGGTCGAATTCGCTCGGATTGGTTGCCATCAGGCGGCGCATGGCACCGGTGGAGGCCAGGCGCAGGTCGGTGTCGATGTTGACCTTGCGCACGCCGTGCTTGATGCCTTCGACGATCTCTTCAACCGGCACGCCGTAGGTTTCCTTGATGTCGCCGCCGTACTGGTTGATGATCGCCAGCCATTCCTGAGGCACCGAGGACGAACCGTGCATCACCAGGTGGGTGTTGGGGATGCGCTTGTGGATTTCCTTGATGCGGTCGATCGCCAACACGTCACCGGTAGGCGGCTTGGTGAACTTGTAGGCGCCGTGGCTGGTGCCGATGGCGATGGCCAGGGCATCGACCTGGGTTTTCTTGACGAAATCGGCGGCTTCTTCGGGGTCGGTCAGCATCTGGCTGTGGTCCAGCACGCCTTCGGCGCCGATGCCGTCTTCTTCGCCGGCCATGCCGGTTTCCAGCGAGCCCAGGCAACCCAGTTCGCCTTCCACGGAAACGCCGCAAGCGTGGGCCATGGCCACGGTCTGCTGGGTGACGCGCACGTTGTATTCGTAGTCGGTCGGGGTCTTGCCGTCTTCGCCCAGGGAACCGTCCATCATGACCGAGCTGAAGCCCAGCTGGATGGAGCGCTGGCAGACGTCCGGGCTGGTGCCGTGGTCCTGGTGCATGCACACCGGGATGTGCGGGAATTCTTCGATCGCCGCCAGGATCAGGTGGCGCAGGAACGGGGCGCCGGCGTATTTACGAGCACCGGCCGAAGCCTGGACGATCACCGGAGAGTCAGTCTTGTCAGCGGCTTCCATGATGGCGCGCATCTGCTCAAGGTTGTTGACGTTAAAGGCTGGAACGCCATAGCCGAACTCGGCTGCGTGGTCCAGCATCTGACGCATGCTGATAAGTGCCATTTGTGTGTCTCTCCCGGTCGAGGGTCGTTAATCGTGCCAGCCTGCCGGAGCGGCGGCGGCTATTCAAGTCATTGCGGGTCGGGGGTTGTCCCCGGCCTGCGTGTTCGGTATCGCCAAACCCAAATACTGACGCGATCCCTGTGGGAGCGAGCTTGCTCGCGATGAGGGTACATTCAACATTACTGTTACCTGATACACCGCTATCGCGAGCAAGCTCGCTCCCACGCTGGATCCGCTCCCACATTTGGATTTTCGTGGTCGGTTCAATCGTATTACTGGGCCTTGCAACCGCGTCCGATCAGATCATTGGTGGCGACCCAATACGCCAGGCCTTCCTCACCCTTGATATGGAACGCCAGCATGTCGTCACTGTACAGCGCACCCGACGCACCCGGTTCCTGCTTCAGGCGATACACCTGCTCGGCGCCGCCGAGGCGCACCTCGACAGCATTGCGGGTATCGTCGGTATAGCGCCAGATGACCTTGGCCTCGCTGTCGCAAGTCCAGGTCGTCCAACCCGCCACCGGTTCGGACGAATGCAACAGGTTCAACTGCGCGCAACCGGCCAGCAATGCCAACGCCATGATGGCGATAAAGCCTTTCATCCGTGTTCCTCGACTGACGGCACAGGCCGCCAGCCATGAGTTAAAGGGTCAGACCCGTCAAGGACAGCCATGTTCCTTGGCCGGGGTTTGCGTTTCGTATTTGTCCAGACCGTCCGGCCCGGAGCGCTTGTTCAGCACCGGGTTGGTTTCCGCCTGCCATTCCGCCTGGTAGCAGCCTGGCTCCGGCTCACGGGGAGCCGGCTCCGACGTAGCCTGCGGTTGACTCCCGCAAGCGGCCAGGGCCACGGTCGAAAACAAAAGCGCCCACGTCTTGACCATCAGAACACTCCTTTGCCCGGTCAACCTAACCTCAGGCCTTGGCCCGGCTTTCGAGGATTTCCACCGCCGGCAGCACCTTGCCCTCGACGAATTCGAGGAACGCACCGCCACCGGTCGAAATGTAGGAAATCCGGTCAGCCACGCGGTACTTGTCGATGGCCGCCAGGGTATCGCCGCCACCTGCGATGGAGAACGCCGGGCTTTCGGCGATAGCCTGGGCCAGGACCTTGGTGCCGTTGCCAAACTGATCGAATTCGAACACGCCCACCGGGCCGTTCCACAGGATAGTCTGGGAAGCCTTCAACAGCTCGGCGAAATTGGCCGCGGTCTGCGGACCGATGTCCAGGATCATGTCGTCTTCAGCCACGTCGGCGATCGCCTTGACGGTGGCCTTGGCGCTTTCGGCGAATTCCTTGGCGACCACGACGTCCACCGGCAGCGGCACGCTGACCTTGGCGGCGATTTCACGGGCGGTATCCAGCAGGTCCGGCTCGTAAAGGGATTTGCCGACCGGATGACCGGCGGCCGCCAGGAAGGTATTGGCGATACCACCGCCGACGATCAACTGATCGCAGATCTGGCTCAGGCTGTTCAGCACGTCGAGCTTGGTGGAGACCTTGGAACCGGCCACGATGGCGGCCATCGGCTTGGCGGGAGCGCCCAGGGCCTTGCCCAGCGCATCCAGTTCGGCGGCCAGCAATGGGCCCGCCGCCGCGATCTTGGCGAACTTCGCCACGCCATGGGTCGAACCCTCGGCACGGTGCGCGGTACCGAAGGCGTCCATCACGAACACGTCGCACAGGGCGGCATATTGCTGCGCCAGCTCGTCGGCGTTCTTCTTCTCGCCCTTGTTGAAGCGCACGTTCTCGAACAGCACGACGTCGCCGGCCTTTACGTCCACGCCACCCAGGTAGTCGGCCACCAGCGGCACTTCACGGCCAAGGGCGCGGCTCAGGTAGTCGGCCACTGGCTTGAGGCTGTTCTCGGCCGAGAACTCGCCCTCGGTTGGACGGCCCAAATGCGAGCAGACCATCACGGCCGCGCCTTTTTCCAGGGCCAGCTTGATGGTCGGCAGCGAAGCCAGGATGCGCGCGTCGCTGGTGACGACACCGTCCTTGACGGGGACGTTGAGGTCTTCGCGGATCAGTACGCGCTTACCTTGCAGATCGAGGTCGGACATCTTCAACACGGTCATGGGTCGCAATTCCTGGATAACTGTTTAGAGAGCAGGTTTTTTTGAAACAGAACGCTGGGAATCAGAAAGCGAAGTCGCCGCCTGCAGGTAGTGCCCGGCAACGTCCAGCATTCGGTTGGCAAATCCCCATTCGTTGTCGAACCAGGCCAGGATGTTCACAAGCCGAGGCCCGGAAACGCGGGTCTGGCTGGCGTCGACGATGGCCGAATGAGGATCATGGTTAAAGTCACAACTGGCATGAGGCAACTCGGTATAGGCCAGCAAGCCTTTGAGCGGGCCGCTGGTGGCGGCTTCGCGCAGGATCCGGTTGACCTCGGTGGCGTCGGTATCGCTCACGGTCTGCATCGTCATATCGAGGCAGGACACGTTGACCGTCGGCACCCGCACGGCTTTGGCCTGAATTCGTCCCGCAAGTTCCGGCAGCAGCCGTTCGATGCCTCTCGCCAGACCAGTGGACACCGGAATCACCGACTGGAACGCCGACCGGGTGCGGCGCAAGTCTTCATGGTGATAGGCGTCGATCACCGGCTGATCGTTCATCGCCGAGTGGATGGTGGTGATCGACACGTATTCCAGGCCGATGGCCTGGTCCAGCAAGCGCAACAGCGGCACGCCGCAGTTGGTGGTGCAGGACGCGTTGGACACCAGCAGCTCTTCGCCGGTCAGGCAATCCTGGTTCACGCCGTAGACGATGGTGGCGTCCACGTCCGCTTCACTGGCCATCGGCTGGGAGAACAACACCCGTGGCGCGCCGGCAGCGAGAAAACGCTGGCCGTCTTCGCGGGTGTGGTAGGCGCCAGAGCACTCGAGCACCAGATCGACATCCAGGGACGCCCAATCGATGCCTTCGGGGGTGGCACTGCGCAAGACCTTCACGCAGTCGCCGTTAATATGCAGACAATCGCCCTCGACCCGCACTTCGCCGGGAAACCGGCCGTGGGTGGAGTCAAAGCGTGTCAGGTATTCGATGCTGGCCATGTCGGCCAGATCGTTGATGGCCACAATCTCGAACCCGGCCTTGGCTCCTCGCTCGAACAACGCACGCAAGACGCAACGACCAATCCGGCCGTAGCCGTTGAGTGCAACTCTGTAGGGACGCGGTTGGGGCATGGGGTTCTCTGACCTGGTTGAATCCATTGAGGCAGTGTCGTCTGGGCCACCGCTATCGCGAGCAAGCTCGCTCCTACAGGATCGGTGAAAACCCTTGTGGGAGCGAGCTTGCTCGCGATGGCGTCAGAACAGACAACCTGTTTGCGGATCAGTCTTCCAGCAGCTCTTCAGCCTGACCCAGGATGTTCTCCAGGGTAAAACCGAACTCTTCGAACAAGGCTGCGGCAGGTGCCGATTCACCGTAGGTGGTCATGCCGATCACGCGGCCTTCCAGGCCAACGTACTTGTACCAGTAATCGGCGTGAGCGGCCTCGATGGCGATCCGGGCGCTGACCTGCAGTGGCAATACCGACTGCTTGTAGCCGGCGTCCTGGGCATCGAACACGCTGGTGCATGGCATGGACACCACACGCACGTTGCGGCCTTGGGCGGTCAGCTTGTCGTAGGCCTGGACGGCCAGGCCGACTTCGGAACCGGTGGCAATCAGAATCAGCTCGGGCTCACCGATGCAGTCCTTGAGCACATAGCCGCCACGGGAAATGTCGTCGATCTGGCCAGCTTCACGGGCCTGGTGCTGCAGGTTCTGACGGGAGAAGATCAAGGCCGACGGGCCGTCGTTGCGCTCGATGGCGTATTTCCAGGCCACCGCCGACTCCACGGCATCGCATGGGCGCCAGGTATCGAGGTTCGGAGTGCAGCGCAGGCTGGCCAGTTGCTCGATCGGCTGGTGAGTCGGGCCGTCTTCGCCCAGGCCGATGGAGTCGTGGGTGAACACATAGAGCACGCGCTTTTTCATCAGCGCCGACATGCGCACGGCGTTGCGGGCGTACTCCATGAACATCAGGAAGGTCGCGCCATAAGGCACCAGGCCGCCATGCAGGGCTACGCCGTTCATGATGGCGCTCATGCCGAACTCACGCACGCCGTAGTACATGTAGTTGCCACTGGCATCTTCGGCACTGACGCCCTTGCAGCCTTTCCACAGGGTCAGGTTGGAACCGGCCAGGTCGGCCGAACCGCCCAGCAGCTCGGGCAACAACGGGCCGAAGGCATTGAGGGTGTTCTGGCTGGCCTTGCGGCTGGCGATGGTTTCGCCCTTGGCTGCGACTTCGGCGATATAGGCCGAGGCCTTTTCGGCGAAGTCGGCTGGCAGCTCGCCACTGAGGCGACGGACCAGTTCATTGGCCAGCGCAGGGAACTCGGCGGAATAGGCAGCGAAACGCTGATCCCAATCGGCTTCGAGCGCACGACCTTTTTCCTTGGCGTCCCATTCGGCATAGATGTCGGCAGGGATTTCGAACGGACCGTGCTCCCACTTCAACGCGGCGCGGGTCAGGGCGATTTCCTCGGCGCCCAGCGGGGCCCCGTGGCAGTCTTCCTTGCCTTGCTTGTTGGGGGAGCCGAAACCGATGGTGGTCTTGCAGCAGATCAGGGTCGGCTGGGCGCTCTTGCGAGCGGTCTCGATGGCGGTCTTGATTTCTTCCGGGTCATGGCCGTCGACGTTGCGGATCACCAGCCAGTTATAGGCTTCGAAGCGCTTGGGGGTGTCGTCGGTAAACCAGCCCTCGACTTCGCCGTCGATGGAAATGCCATTGTCATCGTAGAAAGCGATCAGCTTGTCCAGGCCCAGGGTGCCGGCCAGGGAGGCGACTTCATGGGAAATACCTTCCATCATGCAGCCATCGCCCAGGAATACGTAGGTATGGTGATCGACCACGTTATGGCCAGGACGGTTGAACTGGGCCGCCAGAACTTTTTCGGCGAGGGCAAAACCCACCGCGTTGGCGAGGCCCTGGCCCAACGGGCCGGTGGTCGTTTCGACGCCCGGGGTGTAGCCGTATTCCGGATGGCCCGGGGTGCGGCTGTGTAACTGGCGGAAGTTCTTCAGGTCATCGATCGACAGGTCGTAACCGGTCAGGTGCAGCAGCGAGTAGATCAACATCGAACCGTGACCGTTGGACAGCACGAAGCGGTCGCGGTCGGCGAAGGACGGATTGCACGGATTGTGCTTGAGGTAGTCGCGCCACAGCACCTCGGCGATATCCGCCATGCCCATCGGGGCACCTGGATGGCCGCTGTTGGCTTTTTGCACGGCATCCATGCTGAGGGCACGAATGGCATTGGCACGCTCACGACGGCTGGGCATCGCTGATCTCCTGGGTTTTGAATAGACGAAACTGAAAAAAGGCGAGCATTTTCCCTCACCCACCCGCCCGGGGGCAATGACAGATAGTCATCCAGAGCGGTTTTTCCGGTGGATAAAGTCGCTTTCGCCAGGTGAAACCTTTCCGCTGATGAGCTGTAGAGTCGGGCGCGCTCCGGGAAGTGCCATTTATCGTTCAATATCAAAACTTTTTGATATTGAACTTGCGATGACATAACCCCCTGTCTAGACTGCCGCCCTATGAACTTACGTGCGCCTTCCCTTCAGCATAACGATAGCGATGAACTGGCGGCCCTTTGCAAGGCCGGTGGCGACCCATTGCGCCTCAATGTGTTGCGCGCCCTGGCCAACGATTCGTTCGGCGTGCTGGAGCTGGCACAGATCTTCGGCATCGGCCAGTCCGGCATGAGCCATCACCTCAAGGTCCTCGCCCAGGCCGACCTGGTGGCGACCCGCCGTGAAGGCAATGCAATTTTCTACCGTCGCGCCCTGCCCCACACCGACCTTCTGGGTGGCAAGCTGCACGCGGCATTGCTGGAAGAAGTGGACGAGCTGAGCCTGCCGACGGACGTGCAGGCCCGCATTGCCCAGGTCCATGGGCAACGGGCCGCCGCCAGCCAGGATTTTTTTGCCCGGGTCGCGGAGAAATTTCGCGCCCAGCAGGACCTGATCGCAGGATTGCCGCAATACCGTGAAAGTGTCTTGGCGCTGCTGGACAAACTTAGCTTTGCGCCCGACGCCACCGCCATCGAGGTGGGTCCTGGCGATGGCGCCTTCCTGCCGGAACTGGCAAGACGCTTCAGCCAGGTCACGGCGCTGGACAACAGCCCGGCCATGCTCGAGCTGGCTCGCCAGGTATGCGAGCGCGAAACCCTGACTAATGTCAGCCTGCAATTGGCCGATGCCTTGAATGGTGTGAACCTGCAGGCCGATTGCGTCGTATTGAACATGGTACTTCATCATTTCGCCGCGCCGGCCGATGCCCTCAAGCACATGGCCGGCCTGCTGCAACCAGGCGGCAGCCTGCTGGTGACAGAGTTATGCAGCCACAACCAGAGCTGGGCCAGGGAGGCCTGCGGTGATCTCTGGCTGGGGTTCGAACAGGACGACCTGGCCCGTTGGGCCACCACTGCGGGCCTCGTGCCCGGGGAAAGCCTCTATGTAGGCTTACGAAATGGTTTCCAGATCCAGGTCCGCCATTTTCAGCGGCCGGCTGGTGACACTCACCATCGGTAACTTGTAGGAAAACATCGAGATGAGCGAATACTCCCTTTTCACCTCCGAGTCCGTGTCTGAAGGGCATCCGGACAAAATCGCCGACCAGATTTCTGATGCGGTGCTGGACGCCATCATTGCTGAAGACAAGTTCGCCCGCGTGGCGTGCGAGACTCTGGTGAAAACGGGCGTGGCGATCATCGCTGGCGAAGTCACCACCTCGGCCTGGGTCGACCTGGAACAGATCGTTCGCGACGTCATCCTGGGCATCGGCTACAACAGCTCCGAGGTCGGCTTCGACGGCGCGACCTGCGGCGTGATGAACATCATCGGCAAGCAGTCGGTGGACATCGCCCAGGGCGTGGACCGCAGCAAGCCGGAAGACCAGGGTGCCGGCGACCAGGGCCTGATGTTCGGCTACGCCAGCAACGAAACCGACGTGCTGATGCCCGCCCCGATCACGTTCTCGCACCAATTGGTGCAACGCCAGGCCGAGGCACGCAAGTCCGGCCTGCTGCCATGGCTGCGTCCGGATGCCAAGTCTCAGGTCACGTGCCGCTACGAAAATGGCAAGGTGGTCGGCATCGACGCCATCGTGCTGTCGACCCAGCACAACCCGGAAGTCTCCTACAAAGACCTGCGCGAAGGCGTGATGGAACTGATCGTCAAGCACGTAGTGCCTGCCGAGCTGCTGAACAAGGACACCCAGTTCCACATCAACCCGACCGGCAACTTCATCATCGGTGGCCCGGTGGGCGACTGCGGCCTGACTGGTCGCAAGATCATCGTCGACAGCTACGGCGGCATGGCCCGTCACGGTGGCGGCGCGTTCTCCGGCAAGGATCCTTCGAAGGTTGACCGCTCTGCCGCCTATGCCGGTCGCTACGTGGCCAAGAACATCGTGGCCGCCGGCCTGGCCGAGCGCTGCGAGATCCAGGTGTCGTACGCCATCGGCGTCGCCCAGCCGACTTCGATCTCGTTGAACACCTTCGGCACCGGCAAGATCGGCGACGACAAGATCATCAAGCTGGTACGCGAAGTGTTCGACCTTCGTCCATACGCCATCACCACCATGCTCGACCTGCTGCATCCGATGTACCAGGAGACTGCGGCCTACGGTCACTTCGGCCGCACGCCGCAGACCAAGACAGTCGATGGCGATACCTTCACCACCTTCACCTGGGAAAAGACCGACCGCGCCGACGCTCTGCGCGCCGCTGCCGGCCTGTAACACCCCGCAGTCATGAAAAAGCCCCTGGCGATCCGGTCGCCAGGGGCTTTTTCATCAAAAAATCAAAGTCAGGCGCCGTTCCTGTGGCGAGGGACAAGTCCCCGGCCCAAATAGGGCCCTCAGGTGATCTAAGTCCTGCGTGCCACCAGCAAAAACGACGCCGCACCGGCCAGCAGCCCCGCACACATCCGATTGAACAGACGCTTGCCACTGGGCTGGGCGAACAGCCGCCGCGCATGGATGCCCATGTAGCAATACAACCCGATGGCAATGCACTCCAGCGCCAGGAACAAACCGCCCAGCACCGCGAACTGTTGGGTAACGGTGCCCGCCCTGTCGACGAACTGCGGCAGGAACGCGGTAAACAACAGGATCGCCTTCGGATTACCGATCGCCACCAGGAATTCCTGGCGTGCCAGGCTGGTCATGCTGATCGTCGTGATCGCCGCTTCGCTACCGGCCTCAGGCTGAGCACGCCATAACTGCACAGCGAGGTAGAACAGATAACCGGCACCGACAAGCTTGATTCCCAGGAACAGCACTTCCGAGGTATGCAGCACGGCGGTGAGCCCCACCGCTGCCAGGGCGATCATGATTGCAAATGCCACCAGTCGACCGATGCCTCCGCTGCACGCCCGGACAAAGCCATAACGCGAGGCGTTGCTGATGGATAACAGGTTATTGGGCCCGGGTGCCATGTTCAGCGCGAAGCAGGCCGGAATGAAAACGGCGAGTGTCGTCAGGTCCATCGAGGGGCACTCCTGGCTGGGCGGATCGAAGCACCATTGTGCCCCGGCCCAGGCTGGGTTCAAGGGACAGTTGCACAGCCAGATCGCACCACACTGTACCGCCGCCGCAACGCTCGGTAACGCTCCAGGCCTCGCAGCTTGCGCGAGCGTGGCTAGCCTTGAAAGACCCAACCAAGCAAGGATGCTTCGATGCCAGCGTTATTTCATGTACTCGTTTATTCCCTGTTCGTAGCCGCCTCCGTTAATGCAGCGCCCTGTCCCGACTGGCCGGCCGAACGAACCCAGGCGGAAATCGCCGCCCGGCAACGCCAGATCGACGCCTGGGACGACAGCTACCACCGCCTCGGCCGGTCGCCGGTGGCCGATGAGCTTTACGACCAGTCCCGCGCGCAACTGGAGCAATGGCGCAACTGCCTCGACCTTCCTGCGCCAGCCAATCCGTTGCGCACGGCTCGCGGGAAAGTACCGCATCCAGTCATTCATACAGGCCTGGAGAAGCTCAAGGACGCCTCGGCCGTACAGGCCTGGCTCAATGGCCGCCAGGACGTCTGGGTGCAACCGAAAGTCGATGGCGTGGCGGTGACCCTGGTCTACCGCGAGGGGCGCCTGCATCGGGCAATCAGCCGTGGGGATGGCATTAAGGGGCAGGACTGGACTGCGAACGCGCGCAAGATCGGCGCCATTCCACGACAGCTGCGCCAACCTGTGGACCTGCTGGTGCAGGGCGAGTTGTACTGGCGCCTGGGCGAGCATGTCCAGGCCAGCAGCGGTAGCCTCAACGCCCGCGCCACCGTGTCGGGCCTGGTGGCCCGCAGCAACCTGACCGCACAGGAAGCCGCAGACATCGGCCTGTTTGTCTGGGAATGGCCGGCAGGGCCGCAGACCTTGCCCGAGCGGACGGCCATGCTGAAGGAACTGGGCTTCGCTGACACCGTCGACTACAACCAGCCGGTCCAGGCGCTGGCCGATGTCGAACATTGGCGCGACCACTGGTATCGCACACCATTGCCGTTCGTCAGCGATGGCATCGTCCTGCGCCAGAGCCGCCGCCCACCGGCCAACCGCTGGCAAGCCAGGGCGCCTTTCTGGAGCGTGGCCTGGAAATACCCCTACGCCCAGGCCCTGGCCGGGGTGCGCAAGGTCCGCTTCAACGTCGGTCGGACCGGACGTATCACCCCGGTTCTTGAGCTCGAGCCCGTCATGCTTGACGATCGACGAATCCGTCGGGTGAGTGTCAGCTCCCTCAAGCAATGGGAAGAAATGGATATCCGCCCCGGCGACCAGGTCGCCATCAGCCTGGCCGGGCTGACCATTCCTCGCCTCGACAGCGTCGTGCTGCGCAGCATCGTGCGGCAGGACATCGATGCTCCGGTGGCAGCCGACTATCACTTCCTCAGTTGCTGGGAGCCGACACCCGGCTGCGAAAGCCAGTTTCTCGCGCGCCTGAATTGGCTGAGCGGCAAACATGGGCTCGCCCTGCCCCATGTTGGTCCTGGCACTTGGGAAAAACTCCTGGCCGCGGGCCGACTCGACGGATTGCTGGATTGGATGACCCTCGATGCCGCCGAGCTTGCTAACATGTCCGGCTTCGGCGAACGCAGCCGCGACCGCCTGCTCGCCGGCCTGCACAGTGCCAGACAACGTCCTTTCGAGCAGTGGCTCAAGGCCCTGGGCCTGCCACCTGCTGGCGGGGCCCGGCTGGAGGGCCCTTGGCAGGTGCTGGCCGAACGAGACACCGGACAATGGCAAGCCGAGGCCGGTATCGGGCCGGGGCGCGCCGCGCAACTGAGCGCTTTTTTCCGCGACCCGCACGTGCTGGCGTTAAGCGAGATATTGCGTGCTGCCGGGATCGACGGTTTCTGATCAGGCCGCGCGGTTGAACCCAAGGGGCTGGCATGCGTTCCAACAGCGCAGCTGCACCGCTGGCTTGCGAGTTTTTTACGGATTTGCCTTTTTTGGAGTTGCTATGAATTTCCTGCCCCCCGTCCTGCTGGCCTTATGCAGCCTCATGACCGCCCCTCTTTGGGCGGACGAGCAGGCACCGGAACTCACCGGCTGCGCGGCCAAGCGTCAAGGCATCATCAATCAGATCGAACTGGCCAAGTCCCGGGGCAACCAGGAGCAGCAGGCCGGCCTCGAAACGGCGCTGAACGAAGTCACCACCCATTGCACCGACGCTTCCTTGCGCAAGGAACGTGAGAACAAAGTGCTTGAAGCCAAGCACGAAGTCAGCCAGCGTCAGGCCGACCTGGAAAAGGCCATGAAAAAAGGCGACCCGGAGCGGATCAACAAGCGCAAGGACAAGTTGGCGGCCTCCCGCAAGGAATTGCAGGAAGCCGTGGAGGAGCTGGATAAATAAGCAACCGTTCTCAGTAGTCCCGAAACTCTTTATGACAGGCACTGCAGGCGTCTTCGACCTTCTGCACCGCCGGCCCGAGGTAGCTGGCCCTGTAAGGCTGGACCTTGCTGGCAGTCACCAACTCAGCGGTGGCCGCCTCGAGGCTGCGCGCCAGCTCCTGGAAGCGCGCCTGTTTTTGCCAGACCTCATCCCGGGCGCTGGTGTGGTCCTCCTCCCGCACCTGCGGGAAATGTTTCCACGGCTCGCGGGACAGTTGGTCCAGTTGCACCGCGCCTTCGGCGAAACGCGCCCCATCGAACGGGATGCGACCGCGCAACATGCCGCCCAGCTCTTCATTGGTCTTGAGCATCTGCTTGAAGATCGCCTTGCGCTGGCCCAAGGGAGAATTGGGGTCGACACCGCCGCAGGCGGACAACGTCAGGCAAGCCAGCACTGCCATGAAAAAACGTTTTGCAAACATCTTGGCCTCGGGTCAGGAAACGGCAGCCAGTATCCTCGTGTCGCCGGCAAAGACCAATAGCCCTATTCACAACGAGGGTTGTGCGCACGCCCTGGCACGCATACGACCCGCGAAGGAAATCTCATGAACCGCTTCAAGACCTGGCACAAAAGCCTGGCGTTGCCCCTCTCTCTGATTGCCCTGCTGAGTGGTTGCAACCCCGGCGAAAAGACCGAGGAGCCCAAGACCCACGCGCTCGCCACCTATGTCAGCGCACCTTGGGAAGCCTTGCCGGCGGTCTCCGATGAAGACCTGCTGGCCGGTTTTGGCGCCTGGCGCAGCGCGTGCACCCGGCTCAAGGCCGATGCGACCTGGGGTTCGACCTGCGCGGCGGCGGCCAACGTGCCGCAGGCCGCCTCCGATGTGCGCAACTTCCTGAAGCAGAATTTGGAGGTCTACGGCTTGCGCTCCGGGGACAACAGCCCCAACGGCCTGATCACCGGTTACTACGAGCCGGTCTACCCGGGCAGCCTGACCCGGACCGCCGTTGCCAACGTGCCGGTGTACGGCGTGCCTGAAGACATGATCATCGTGTCGCTGGACAGTATCTATCCCGAACTCAAGGGCAAACGCCTGCGCGGTCGCCTCGAAGGTCGGGTGCTCAAGCCCTATGACGACGCGGCCACCATCGAAACCAATGGGGTGAAGGCACCGGTGATCGCCTGGCTGACGGACCCGATGAACCTCCAGTTCCTGCAAATCCAGGGCTCGGGCCGCATCCGGCTCGATGACGGTCGCCTGCTGCGCATCGGCTATGCCGACCAGAACGGTCATCCTTACCGCCCCATCGGACGCTGGCTGGTGGAACAGGGCGAGTTGAAGAAAGAAGACGTGACCATGGGCAGCATCAGCGCCTGGGCCAAGGCACACCCGACCCGGATACCCGAGTTGCTGGCCAGCAACCCGAGCTACGTATTCTTCAACCGCAACCCAGACAGCAACGAAGGCCCGCGCGGCTCGCTGAATGTGCCCCTGACTGCGGGCTACAGCGTGGCGGTGGATCGCAAGGTGATTCCGTTGGGCAGTCTGTTATGGCTTTCCACCACACGCCCTGATGGCAGCCCGCTGCATCGACCCGTCGCCGCCCAGGACACCGGCGGCGCCATCGCCGGCGAAGTCCGTGCGGACCTGTTCTGGGGCACGGGCGAGGCCGCAGGGCAACTGGCCGGAGACATGAAGCAACAAGGCCAGATCTGGATGCTCTGGCCCAAGGGCATGGCATTGCCGCAAGTGCCACAGGTGGCGAATGCGGTGACCACCAACCCCTAAGGGGGGTGATTGCCCCACCCCATCGCTAACAGGCTAGCTCCCGCAACTGATCTCTTGCAGAGCCAGACCCGATGCAGGACGAGCCAGCCCGCGATGGGGTCGGCAATGACCCAACCGCCAGGCTCAGATGGAAACGAAGAAGAAGCTCGCCACCAGCCCCACCCCCACGAACCACACCAGCGAACGCAGGATCGCCCAGTCCGCCAGGTAGCAGATGATGTAGAGCAGGCGACTGGTGATGAACAGCACGGCCAGGACGTTGATGGTGACCAGCTCGGCATTGCCGGCCAGGTGCGCAACAATCACCGCGGCGGCAAAGAACGGGGAGATTTCAAAGCTGTTCAGTTGTGCGGCGTAGGCGCGCCGCGGTGCGCCTTCGAGCGAGTCGAGAAAGTCCCGCGGATCGTGATTATCCCGCAACCGGTATTTCCCGCCGGCCTTGGCGATGCCGACACATAGGTAAGGCAGGAGAAAAGCAATCAAAATACACCACAGGGCAACCGTCATGAGGCAGTTCCTTCTTTGAGTTTTATCGAGAATCGTGAATTCGGGGGCTGGTCAGAATTTCATCACCAGCATGCCGATCAGCACCAGCCCGCAGGCTAAGAGCCGTGGCCGGCCGAAAGGTTCTTTCAGGTAGCGCATGCCGAACAGCACCACCAGGATCACGCTGATCTCCCGCAGCGCCGCCGCTTCGGCGATCGACCCCAGTTGCATGGCCCATAGCACCAGAGCGTAGCTGAACAATACGCAGAATCCGACTGCCAGGCCCAGCCGCCATTGTTGGCGCCAGAACAGCATGAACGCTGGGCGCTTGCTCACCCAGGCCAGCAACGGAAACGGCCAGGCACAGAACAACGTGATCCAGACCAGGTAATCCAACGGGTGGGACCAGCGCCGCAGGGCCTGGCCGTCGATGTAGGTGTAGCAACCGATGCACAGCCCGATCAGCGCCACCACTGGCAACATCGACCAGGGCAATCGTTCGCCGCCCCCGCCTTGCCATAACAGGCACAGCATGCCAAACGGAATCAACAGGATGCCGAGGACCTGCCGGGTCGTCAGTACCTCCCCGGCAAAGATCAGCGTCAGGGCCAGCACCACCAAGGGCGACAGGCCGCGCATCAAGGGGTAGACCAACCCGAGGTCACCGACCCGGTAAGCCTGGATCAGCAAATAGCGATACAACAGCTCGAACGCCGCCGATGCCAGGATCCATGGCCAGATTTCCATCGGTGGCAGCGCCACGAAACCCAGGGCCAGCGCCGCGAACAGCAAGGCCACGCTGTCCATGCAAGCCACCACCAGCAGACGTTCGCCACTGAATTTGATCAATGTATTCCACGCCGCATGCAGCAGCGCAGCCACCAACACCAAGGCCGTTGCAAGCACGGCATACTCCTTTTCCTGCCCCGCTCCAGCGGGCGCTGCCCAGGCAACGCCTGCACCCCTTGAGGCTGATGAATTTTTCGCGATCCGCCGGCTGACGTTTATACTGCAAGCGACCACGCCGCACTCAGTTGCGCATAAATCAATTCCAATAAAATTCGCTGTTGCCCGCTTCCTTGAAAGGCATCGGCGTGCGTATGCCTGATCACAGCGTCAAGACTACAGACAGAGACCTTGCGCATGCCACTCGCCTTGCTTGCCCTGGCCGTTGCCGCTTTCGGCATCGGCACCACCGAATTCGTCATCATGGGGCTGCTTCCCGATGTCGCCCGCGACCTGGCCGTGAGCATTCCCCAGGCCGGACTGCTGATTACAGGCTATGCCCTGGGCGTCGTGTTCGGCGCGCCCGTGCTCGCGGTGGGCACCGCCAACATGCCGCGCAAGGCCACGCTGCTGGGCATGACGCTGATGTTCATCCTGGGCAACGTGCTCTGCGCCCTGGCCCCGAACTACCTGACGCTGATGGCCGCGCGGGTCATCACTGCGTTATGCCACGGCGCCTTTTTCGGCATCGGCTCCGTGGTGGCGGCCGGGTTGGTGGCGCCGAACAAGCGGGCCCAGGCCATTGCGATGATGTTCACCGGCCTGACCCTGGCCAATGTACTCGGCGTCCCGCTGGGCACGGCGTTGGGACAATACGCCGGCTGGCGTTCGACGTTCTGGGCGGTATCGGTGATCGGAGTGATCGCCGCCATTGCCCAATGGGCCTGGTTGCCCAAGGAAATTCCCATGGAGAAAGCCGACCTGGCCAGTGAGTTCAAGGTCCTGGGCAAGGCCAATGTGTTGCTCGCCCTGGGCATGAGCGTGCTGGCGTCCACCAGTCTCTTCAGCGTCTTCACCTACATCGCGCCCATCCTGCAGGACATCACCGGCGTCAGCCCCCACGGCATCACGATCATGTTGCTGTTGTTCGGCGTCGGCCTGACCGCCGGCAGTTTTCTTGGCGGGCGCCTGGCCGACCGACGCCTGCTGCCGTCACTGGTGGGCATGGCCCTGGCCGTGGTGCTGGTACTGGCGGCATTCAGCCAGACCAGTCAATCGGTGATTCCAGCGGCGATCACGCTGGTGCTGTGGGGAATCTTCGCCTTCGCCCTGTGCCCGATCCTGCAGTTGCTGATCATCGATCAGGCCCACGAAGCGCCGAACCTCGGCTCGACCCTGAACCAGAGCGCGTTCAACCTCGGCAATGCCACCGGTGCGTGGATCGGCGGCCTGGTGGTGGCCAGCGGGGTCAACCTGGCCGACCTGCCGTGGACCGGCGCCCTGGTCGGCGGATTGACCGTGCTGACCGCGGTGTATTTCATTTATCGCCAGCGTCGCCAGGAGGTCCCGCTGGGCGCGGCCGACTAGGCGTGCCGCTCTCGCTGCGCACCTGTGCGTGGCTGATCAGCGCGAAGATGCAACTGCCGCCGATGATGTTCCCCGCCAGGGTCGGCGCGGCGAACACCAGCCAGAAGTCCTCCCATGACAACTGGCCGGCGAAGACCAGGTAGGACACTTCGGCCGAGCCGACGACGATGTGGGTGAAGTCCCCGAGCGCCATGAGGTAGGTGATGAGGATGATGATCCACATCTTGGCGCTCTCCATGGAGGGGATCATCCAGACCATGGTGGCGATCATCCACCCGGAAATGATGCCCTTGGCGAACATCTGGCCCGTGTCGTTTTCCATGACCTTGCGGCCGATTTCCAGGAAAGCCAGGTCGGTGCGGCGGTCGAAGATCGGCAGGTGCAACATCACGTAGGCCACCAGCAGGGTGCCGCACAGGTTGCCCACCAGCACCACTCCCCACAGCCGCAACAAACGGCCGAAATTGCCCAGGGTGGGCTTGCTCATGATCGGCAGCACGGCAGTCAGGGTGTTTTCCGTGAAAAGCTGCTGGCGCGCAAGAATGACCGCGAGAAAACCGGCGCAGTAGCCGAGACTGGCGATCACCTTGAAACCTTCGTGGTCCGGCAGCCGGGAGTTGAGCAACCCCATCGCCATCAACGACAGGCCCATGGTCAACCCCGCCGCCAGGGCCGACCACCAGAGCGCGGCAATACTGCGCTCCAATTCCTGGTTGCCCTGGGTACGGATGATTTCGTGCAGCACCGCCGCCCGCGGGGGCTGGTTGCGGTCCACATCGTGTTGCTCCTGAGCCGACAGGTCAGGGGTCTTGCCTTCTTCGTGGGTGTCCATACAGCTCCTGAACCGGTGGCGTGATGTAGCTACGACACGCGGCGTCCGGAGCTGTTCAGTGGTGCACTGAAGTTCCCGGAACTTGAAACCGCCACCCTCTCACTCGACAACGGCATCCTTGAACTGATCCTTGACGTACTTGATCTCGGTCCGGCCATGGGGCGCCGGCAAGCCATCTTCGCCGAGATTGACGAAGACCATCTTCTCGACGGTCAGGATGCTCTTGCGGGTGATCTTGTTGCGCACTTCGCAGGTCAGGGTGATGGAGGTGCGGCCGAACTCGGTGGCGGTAATGCCCAGCTCGATGATGTCGCCCTGGCGAGAGGCGCTGACGAAATTGATCTCGGAGATGTATTTGGTCACCACACGCTGGTTGCCGAGCTGGACGATGGCATAGATCGCCGCTTCTTCGTCGATCCAGCGCAACAGGCTGCCGCCGAACAGCGTGCCATTGGGATTGAGGTCTTCGGGCTTGACCCATTTGCGGGTGTGGAAATTCATGATCACTCCTTGAGTGTCTGGCCGATGGATGCCCGCATCATGGCAGATTGGCCGGGCAGCGCTCTATGCCGCTGGTTCAATGACGCTCATCGGCAATTTCGATTTGCCGACAGAAACCCTTTGGAAGATCCGATTAGCCCGTTATAATCGCCCCGTTTTATCCGGCCCACCCACTGGGCCGTTCCCGCCACCTGTCCGAGGGGCGCTGCAGCAGGCTCGACCTGTCAGGCTCGGATGGGGCGTTGTTTGTACGGAGCACCCCGCGCAGACACTAAAACGCACAACGGCGCCCATTCGCATACATTACGAATGGAGGCTCTTCATGAGCGCTGTCATCACGCCTGCAGCTTTTACCGATTACAAAGTCGCCGATATGTCCCTGGCCGCCTGGGGTCGTCGCGAAATCATCATCGCCGAATCCGAAATGCCAGCCCTGATGGGCCTGCGTCGCAAGTATGCCGGCGAACAGCCGCTCAAGGGCGCGAAGATCCTCGGCTGCATCCACATGACCATCCAGACCGCCGTGCTGATCGAAACCCTGGTAGCCCTGGGTGCCGAAGTGCGCTGGTCGTCCTGCAACATCTTCTCGACCCAGGACCAGGCCGCTGCCGCCATCGCCGCAGCCGGTATCCCGGTGTTCGCCTGGAAAGGCGAGACCGAGCAGGAATATGAATGGTGCCTGGAGCAGACCATCCTCAAGGATGGCCAGCCATGGGACACCAACATGGTTCTCGACGACGGCGGCGACCTGACCGAGCTGCTGCACAAGAAATACCCAGCCGTACTGGACAAGGTCCATGGCGTGACCGAGGAAACCACCACCGGCGTGCACCGCCTGCTGGACATGCTGGCCAAGGGCGAGCTGAAGATCCCGGCCATCAACGTCAACGACTCGGTGACCAAGAGCAAGAACGACAACAAGTACGGCTGCCGTCACAGCCTGAACGACGCCATCAAGCGCGGCACCGACCACTTGCTGTCGGGCAAGCAGGCCCTGGTGATCGGCTACGGTGACGTGGGCAAGGGTTCGGCCCAGTCCCTGCGCCAGGAAGGCATGATCGTCAAGGTGTCCGAAGTGGACCCGATCTGCGCCATGCAAGCCTGCATGGACGGTTTCGAAGTGGTCTCGCCATTCATCGACGGCAACAACGATGGCACCGAGGCCAGCATCGACAAGGCACTGCTGGGCAAGATCGACCTGATCGTGACCACCACCGGCAACGTCAACGTCTGCGACGCCAACATGCTCAAGGCCCTGAAGAAGCGCGCCGTGGTCTGCAACATCGGCCACTTCGACAATGAAATCGACACCGCCTTCATGCGCAAGAACTGGGCATGGGAAGAAGTGAAGCCACAGGTGCACAAGGTTCATCGCACCGGCGCCGGTAGCTTCGATCCGCAGAACGACGACTACCTGATCCTGCTGGCCGAAGGCCGCCTGGTCAACCTGGGCAACGCCACCGGCCACCCAAGCCGCATCATGGACGGCTCGTTCGCCAACCAGGTCCTGGCCCAGATCTTCCTGTTCGGCCAGAAGTACGCCGACCTGCCGCCGGCCCAGAAAGCCGAACGCCTGACCGTGGAAGTGCTGCCCAAGAAACTCGACGAAGAAGTGGCCCTGGAAATGGTCCGCGGTTTCGGCGGCGTGGTCACCAAGCTGACCAAGCAACAGGCTGACTACATCGGCGTCACCGTCGAAGGCCCGTTCAAGCCGCACGCTTACAGGTACTGACAGCAGCTGCAAGCTTCAAGTCCCAAACGGCAAGTAAGAGCGGTGTGTTTACTTGCGACTGGGGGCTTGGAGCTTACTTCTTCATCGCTATTACGCAGCCATGAGCTGCAAGTCCAAAGCACAAGAATACGGCGCCCCGCCCTCTTGCAGCTTGTCGCTTGCAGCTTGTCGCTGGGAGCCCGACCATGTCCCAAGAACGTCGCTACAGCTTCGAGTTCTTCCCGACGAAGACCGATGCTGGGCATGAAAAACTGATCGCCACTGCGCGCCAGCTGGCCAGCTACAACCCCGACTTCTTCTCCTGCACCTATGGCGCCGGCGGCTCGACCCGCGACCGCACCCTGAACACCGTGTTGCAGCTCGAAAGCGAAGTCAAAATCCCCGCCGCCCCCCACCTGTCCTGCGTTGGTGACAGCAAGGATGACTTGCGCAGCCTGTTGACCCAGTACAAGGCTGCCGGCATCGAGCGTATCGTCGCCCTGCGCGGTGACCTGCCCTCGGGCATGGGCATGGCCAGCGGCGAACTGCGCCATGCCAACGACCTGGTGAGCTTCATCCGTGAAGAAACCGGCGATCACTTCCACATCGAAGTGGCTGCCTATCCGGAGATGCATCCACAGGCACGCAATTTCGAAGACGATCTGCTCAACTTCGTGCGCAAGGCTAACGCCGGCGCCAACAGTGCCATCACCCAGTATTTCTTCAACGCCGACAGCTACTTCTACTTCGTCGAGCGCGTGCGCAGACTGGGCGTGGATATTCCTGTCGTACCGGGAATCATGCCTATCACCAACTACAGCAAGCTGGCGCGTTTCTCCGACGCATGCGGTGCGGAAATCCCACGCTGGATTCGCAAGCAACTGGAAGCCTACGGCGACGACTCTTCGAGCATCCAAAGCTTCGGCGAGGAAGTCATCACGCAAATGTGCGAGCGTCTGCTGCAAGGCGGGGCGCCGGGGCTGCACTTCTACACCCTGAACCAGGCCGAGCCCAGCCTCGCCATCTGGAACAACCTCAAGCTGCCGCGTTGATACGACGAAGTGGCGCTGTGACAGGCCCTGGTGAACACTAGGGCCTTTTTCATCCGATGACTTCCAACGCCCACGACCTGTCCTGAACGAAAGCCCAACCCTCGTGCCAGAGCGCTCTAGCTATTTGATAGGCACTCGTCGTAACCTCAGGCCATGCCCGTCATTGCCCAGCTGCTGACCGTCCTCTTTCTCTCCTGCCTGAGCCTGGCTGTCCGGGCCGAGAAGTTGCGCATTGTCACCGAGCCCTGGGCGCCTTATGTCTATGAGGAAGGTGGCAAGCTCATGGGCCTGGACTACGAAACCACCGCCATCGTGTTCAAGCGGCTGGGGATCGATGTCGAATGGCAGCTCCTTCCCTGGAAACGCTGCCTGGCGATGCTGGAGCAGGGGCTGGCCGATGGTGCGCTGGACATCTTTCGCAGCGACGAACGCGATGCCCTTCTGCTATACCCCAGTGAACCGTTGTCGGAAGTCGAATTCGTGATATTCCATGCCAACGCCCGGCCCCATCCGTTTCGCACGCTCGATGACCTGAACGGCCTCACTGTCGGCACCTCTCCCGGCTATCTCTACAGCCAGGCCTTCCGGGAGTCGACCCAGTTCAGGCGTGAAACGGCGCCCACCCACGAAGCCAATTTCGGCAAGTTGCAGCTGGGCCGGATCGACCTGCTCATTACTGACCGTCGAGTGGGCCGCCACCTGCTCAAGCAGATGCAACTGGGTGACCAGATCAGCGAAAACCCGACCGTGGTGAGCCGCCAGAGCCAATACCTGGCGGTGCGCCGCAAGGCCGGGATGGATTTACTGGTGCAACGCTTCAGTGCCGAGCTCAAGCGCTTCAAGCGCGAACCGGGCTACGCCGAGCTGAGCGCCCGTTATGACACCGCCCTTGCGCCCCAGGCCGCACCGCCACAACCGGTGCGACGCTGAAATCAGCCGTTGAGCAGCAGGAAAGCAACGCACGGCGATTGCTCTGTTATACTCGCCCCTTCCCGCCAGGCTCACGCCCGGACGCCCGGTCTTGCGAAAGGCATCCCGACACCGCTACAGCGCAGCTTCCAGCCCGCGCGAGCCTTGTCCGGAGCTGTCTTCCAGACCCGGCAGGACCGGACGGGATGACGTCTTCTTGTTGAACGTCATTCGCGCCAGGCAAGACATCCCTTGGGCCAGGCCCTCACTAATACAGGATTGCTCATGTCCTTTGCTTCCCTCGGTCTCTCCGAGGCTTTAGTCCGCGCCATCGAGGCCGCCGGCTACACCCAGCCTACCCCGGTGCAACAGCGGGCCATCCCCGCCGTGTTGCAAGGTCGCGACCTGATGGTCGCAGCACAGACAGGTACTGGTAAGACTGGCGGTTTCGCCCTTCCGATCCTGGAGCGGCTATTTCCCAACGGTCACCCAGACAAATCCCAGCGTCACGGTCCGCGCCAACCGCGTGTACTGGTCCTGACCCCAACCCGCGAACTGGCCGCCCAGGTGCACGAGAGCTTCAAGATCTACGCTCGCGACCTGAAATTCGTCAGCGCCTGCATTTTCGGCGGCGTCGGCATGAACCCTCAGGTCCAGGCCATGGCCCGTGGCGTCGACGTACTGGTGGCCTGCCCCGGCCGCCTCCTGGACCTGGCTGGCCAGGGCAGCGTCGACCTGTCCCACGTCGAGATCCTGGTACTGGACGAAGCCGACCGGATGCTCGACATGGGCTTTGTCCATGACGTGAAGAAAGTCCTGGCCCGCCTGCCCGCCAAGCGCCAGAACCTGCTGTTTTCGGCGACGTTCTCCAAGGACATCACCGACCTGGCCGGCAAACTGCTGCACAACCCGGAGCGCATCGAAGTCACGCCGCCGAACACTACGGTCGAGCGTATCGAGCAACGGGTGTTCCGCCTGCCCGCCAGCCACAAGCGTGCGCTGCTGGCACACCTGATCACCACGGGGGCGTGGGAACAGGTCCTGGTGTTCACCCGCACCAAGCACGGCGCCAACCGCCTGGCCGAGTACCTGGACAAGCACGGCCTGCCCGCCGTGGCGATCCACGGCAACAAGAGCCAGAACGCCCGCACCAAGGCCCTGGCCGACTTCAAGGCCGGCGAAGTACGCATCCTCGTTGCCACCGACATCGCCGCCCGCGGCCTGGACATCGACCAGTTGCCCCACGTGGTCAACTTCGAGCTGCCGAACGTCGATGAAGACTATGTGCACCGTATCGGTCGTACCGGCCGGGCCGGTCGTTCGGGCGAAGCGATTTCGCTGGTCGCCCCGGACGAAGAGAAGCTGCTCAAGAGCATCGAGCGCATGACCAAGCAGAAGATCCCTGATGGTGATCTGATGGGCTTCGATGCCAGCACCATCGAGGCCGAGAAGCCTGAAGTGCGCGAGCGTCCTGACGTACGCAACCCACGCAATCCACGCGGCCCGCGGGGCGACGGCCCGAATGGCGGCGGTGGCGGTCGCAAGGATAAAGGCAAGGACAAGGGCAAGGAAAAACCGGCCAGCAATGGTCGTGGCGAACGTCCGGCCCGCGAGCAGAAGCCTCGCGAAGGCACCCCGGCCCGTGAGCCGCAGCGCCAGGTTCCTCGCGCCGCTGCCGATCGTGCCCCGGACGAGTTCCTGGACGACGAAATCGATAACTTCGGCAACCGCGTCGACTACGTGCCTCAGCAGAAACCGGCCCAGGGTCGCGGTCGCCGTCCGGGCGCACCGGCCCAAGGCGCTGGCGCAGGCGCCCCACGCGGCCAGTCCCAGGGCCGCCAGAACGGTCCGCGCAATGGCAGCGGCCCTTCCAGCGGCAACCCGTCGGGCAAGCGCAGCGGCCCACGTAGCGGCGGTTCCCGTGATGGTCAGGCCCGTCGCGAAGACTCCCGCCCGCGCCGCCCGGCCCGCGATGACCAGGCCCGCCAGGAACCTGCCGTGCAGAACCCTCGCAGCAACCAGCCGAAAATCATGCACAAGGAATCGAAGCTCGATCGCTTCCCGACGCCTGAACAGCTGGACCAGTTGCCAAGCCGCCCACGGGGCGAAAAACCTGCGTTGCTGACCCGCAATCGCTGAGTTTTCCCAGGCCGAAAAAAAGCCCCTGATCGCGAGATCAGGGGCTTTTTTATCGCATGCGAATCTTACTTCGCCTTGACACCTTCGAACGTCACGTACAGCTCGACCACATCGGAAGATGGACCCAGGTCCTTCTGCTTGCCGAAGTCGGAACGCTTGATGCTGGTGGTGCCTTCGAATCCGGCACGGTAGCCACCCCAAGGATCCTTGCCTTCACCCAGGAACGTGGCCTTGACCACGATCGGCTTGGTCACGCCCAGCAGGGTCAGGTCGCCGGCAACGTCAGCGGTTTGCTTGCCATCGGCGTTCTTGCCGGTGGGCTTGACGCTGGTGGAGACGAACTTGGCATCGCCGAACTTGCTCACATTGAGGAAATCGCCACTGGCGATATGCTTGTCACGCTCGGCGTGATTGGTGAACACGCTGGCGGTGCGGACGTTGAACTCGATCTTGCTGTCTTCAGGCTTGGCGGCGTCGAAGCTGAACTTGCCGTCGATATCCTTGAAGGTACCGGTGATGTAGCTATAGCCCAGGTGGCTGATCTTGAAGTCGACGAAGGCGTGCTGGCCTTCCTTGTCGACCACGTAGTCGGCAGCCATGGCCTGACCGGCGGTCAGCAGAGCGGAACCGATTGCCAGGGCGGCGAGCGTCTTTTTCAACATGCTTTCTATTCCTTTGGAGTCGAGGTTGAACATCAGGCTTGGCGTCCCAGCATGCGCTTGAGGGTCGCGTCACGGTCGATAAAGTGGTGCTTCAATGCTGCCAACGCATGGAGGCCGGAAAAAATTACCAGCGCCCATGCCAGGTACAGGTGGATCTGGCCGGCGACGTCTGCCTGATCGGGCAGTCCGGACACCAGCGCGGGAACTTCAAACAAACCAAACACCGGAATCCCGACACCGTCTGCGGTGGAAATCAGGTAACCGGCAAACATCACGGCAAACAACCCGAGATACAGGGCACTATGACCGAGCTTTGCACCAATACGGGTCATGCGCCCATAGGTGTCCAGGGTCGGTGGCGGTGGGCTGACAAAACGCCAGACCACCCGCAGCAGCATCACCGCCAGCAGCACCAGCCCAATGCTCTTGTGCAGGTCCGGTGCGTCTTTACGCCAGCTGCTGTAGTAGTCCAGTCCAACCATCCACAGCCCCAGGGCGAACAATCCGTACACCACCAGCGCTACACCCCAGTGCATGACGATGCTGACCCAGCCATAGCGAGAAGAAGAGTTGCGTAGCTGCATTGCTCATATCCTGTAAGAACTGTCACCAAGACTAACGAGTTATCTATCGATTTAAAGCGGAAATTTTTGCTTTGAAATATCGAGAAATACGATCATGAGTCTGGGTAAGGTGGGTTAAGGAAAGATTAACGCCAAATACGGTGCACGATGTCGAGAGGGGCCAGCAACCATCAGGCTGTGAAACGGACCGCATCGCTTGCAAGCTTCCCGTAAGGAACCGCACTGAGCCGTAACCACCATCCCGGTTATTGGCCCTGTAATATATATGTACTCCCTTTCAATTTTCTATCTTTGATTAAATGAGTGCTCGACATTCATTTAACAAGGTGAATCACATGGCAGTTCCTTATACTCCATTTAGAGGGGACGGTTCTCCCATACTGCCTCCCAATCAAACCATGTCAGCGGGACAATACCTTCAATCACCTAACGGACGATTTCGACTGGTATTGCAAACTGATGGAAACTTAGTCCTCAAGGATGGCGAGGCTGTAGTCTGGACCGCAGATGGCAACCGGCGTTATAGCGTAACTCTGCACCTCAAAAGAATGCGTGAGCCTCTACAGTTCGTAATCAGCAACAGTGGCTTTCTCTATGATCCATCCAGAAGACGCTTATGGATCGCGGAAAGTACTCATAGCAGAGACAAATCGCTTTGGTATAACACCTGTCTGGGCATTCAGGATGACGGCAACCTGGTCATCCATGACAGGCGAACGGGAAAGATATGCTGGGCTCGCTTTGGCTTTGCACCCGGGCGCCTATCCAAGCCAAGGCGAGTCACGGTCCTATTCGAAGATGTACCGATTCATACATGGAAATTCTCATTAGGACCGTTCTAATAGGTTTTTACACTACTAGTTGACCGAGCACTCTGGCTTGTATGGATCCATTTGACATTTATAAGCCAAATGAGGATCTTTTTTTGGAATCATCGGAATCATAAGAGGATCTCTACATTCACCATACACACAACCAGAAAGTACGCTCACCGCTATAACCGCAATTAATAATCTCATAAATACTCCAACCTTTTTGGTTGCACAGATTAGAGCGCAACACTTGGCGCAATCTATCGCTCCCTTCCGACTCTCTTGTGGGAAGCAGCTGATATATCGCATAGCGTGTAGGACCGGGGTTATGAATTGTGCGATTCCAAGGCACGGTACATACACACCGAAGGGCTACATGAATGGGCAAAAAAAAGCGCGACCCTCGGGTCGCGCTTTTTTTGTCTGGGCGTTACTGAGCCTGGGGCTCAGTGGTCGTCGCCGGCTTGACCGCCGGCTTTTTCACCGCTTCAGCCTTTTTCACCGGCGCCTTGGCTGGGACTTTTTTCGCCGGAGCCTTGGCTGCCGGCTTCTTCGGCGTGGCTTTGGCTGCGGCCTTTTTGGTCGGCTCGGCTTTTACCGGGGTCGCGACCTTCGGCGCTTCTACCGGCGCAGGTGCCGGAGTTGGCGCGGGCGTCGGTACTGGCGGCGCTACCGGCTCAGGCGCCTTGACGGGCTCTGGTTTCTTCTCGTCATCCGAGCCACCGAACAGGTTGGTGAAGAAGTTGCCTTTCTTCGCTGCCACCGCACCTGCCGCTGCTGCCGCCGTCGCAGCCGGTGCGACCTTGGCCGGTTCAAACGACTTGCCCGCCGCAAGGTCCTGCACCTGGCTGGCCGCCCGCTGGCCGCTGCGCAACGCGCCTTCCAGGGTGCCCGGATACAGGGCATCGGTGTGTTCGCCGGCAAAGGCTACGCGTTGCAATGGCTTTTCCCACAAGCGCCAGAACTTGCTGATCTGTCCCGGGCCATAGGCCAAGTACGAGCCGCCTGTAGAAGGGTCGGTGCTGTAGCGGCGGATCTCGTAGCCGGTGAACGCCCCGCGGGCCTGCGGGTAGAACGCATGCAGGCGGATCAGCACCTGGTCGACCATCTGTTTGTCACCAAAGGCCTGCATCACCCGGGCATTGTCACCGGACAGGTTGATCACCACGTTGGCGCCGCCCTTGAGGGCCGGCTCGATCCACATCATGCCCAGGCCGGTGTTGCTGTAGATCTCGCCCGACATACGTGCCTTGCTGTCCCAGACCGGAGTCTTGAACTTGAGCATGATCTGGTCGCGCCAGCCGTAGTTGGTGCCCTTGATCGCAGCCAGGTGCTGGGCGTCCAGGGCCGGGGTCAGCTGGATCTTGTTCAGGGCCCGCAGCGGCACCGCCAGCACCACATAGTCAGCCTGGTAGCCGACGCTGCCGACCTTGACGGTCACGCCATCCTTGTCCTGGGAAATCGCCGATACGGGCGAGTTGGTCTTGATGGTTTTCAGCTGCTTGACGAAGGCCTGGGCCAGTACCGGGCTACCGCCCAACAGGCGCGATGCGCGCAGGTCACGGTCGGAGACACCGCGATAGACCCGGGTCTGCTGGGCGAAATACAGCAGGGACAGGCGCGACGGTTCGTCATAGCGAGTACGGATCTGCTGGTTCACCAACTGCCGCGCGGTGGCCGGCAACTGCAGTCGGTCGAGCCAGTTGGACACGGTGATCTGGTCCAGGGAATGCAACGTACTGGTGGCCGTCGGGTTTTGTGGATCTTCGATGGAGCGCGCCAGGTCGTCCAGGGTGCTCTCGTAGCGCTTGAGGGCTTCGGCGGTGGCCGGCTGCTTGGTCGCAAGGTCCGCAGCGGTGAAATAAGTGCCGTCGATCAGGTAGCTGGGAGTGCGCACGAATTCGGGTGCCGGCGTGGTGCCCAGCTTGAAGGTCGACACGTAGTTGTTCAGCACCGGTTGGGTCTTGTCGTTGCCGATCCACTCGCTGGTGGCCATGCCCGAACGACCGCCCAGGCTCGGCCGGGCCTCCAGCAGCGTCACGCCCCAGCCTTTGTTCTGCAGTTCATAAGCTGCGGTCAACCCCGCCAGGCCGCCGCCGATGACGATGGCCGTCGGTTGTTTATCCTTGGCCGACGCCGAAACGCTGCCCAGCCCCACCATCACCAGCATCATCAACGCACACGCGCGCAGCCAACCAGCAGACATTCTGCAAACTCCGGAATAAAACCAGGGAAAACTTCTGTTTACGAGCCAGCCGGCTCAGAGAACGGCGAAGAATACGTCAGCCATCAAAGCGCCGCCAGCGGCGTCTATCGCCTCGCACAAAGTAGCGGCAACGACACAATGGGTTGTCCGCAGGGCCGCCATTGCATAGGCTTGCCCGACTGTTTTGCCCGCGCCCGCCGCGAGCCGCCTCGAGGAGACTGTACATGGGCCTGAATAACCAGTGGATGCAACGCGATCTCGCGGTGCTGTGGCATCCCTGCACCCAGATGAAAGACCACGAACGACTGCCGCTGATCCCCATCAAGCGTGGTGAGGGCGTGTGGCTGGAAGACTTCGAAGGCAAGCGATACCTCGACGCCGTCAGCTCCTGGTGGGTCAATGTATTCGGCCATGCCAATCCACGGATCAATCAGCGGATCAAGGATCAGGTCGATCAGCTGGAGCATGTGATTCTCGCCGGTTTCAGCCATCAGCCGGTGATCGAGCTGTCCGAACGCCTGGTGGGCATGACACCTGAAGGCCTGACGCGGTGCTTCTACGCCGATAACGGCTCGTCCTGCATCGAAGTGGCGATGAAGATGAGCTTTCACTACTGGGTCAATCGTGGCCAGCCCGGCAAGAAGCGCTTCGTGACCCTGAGCAACAGCTACCACGGCGAAACCATCGCGGCGATGTCGGTGGGCGATGTGCCGCTGTTCACCGAAACCTACAAGGCATTGCTGCTGGACACCCTCAAGGTGCCGAGCCCCGACTGCTATCACAGGCCCGAGGGCATGAGCTGGGAAGCACATTCACGGGCAATGTTCGCCGCCATGGAACAGACCCTCGCCGAGCACCACGACAGCGTGGCCGCGGTGATTGTCGAGCCGCTGATTCAGGGCGCCGGCGGCATGCGCATGTATCACCCGGTGTACCTGAAGCTGCTGCGCGAAGCGTGCGATCGTTATGGCGTCCACTTGATCCACGACGAGATCGCCGTCGGCTTCGGCCGTACCGGGACGATGTTCGCCTGTGAACAGGCCGGTATCACCCCGGACTTCCTCTGCCTGTCCAAGGCCCTGACCGGCGGCTACCTGCCATTGGCGGCGTGTCTTACCACCGACGACGTCTACGGCGCCTTCTACGACGACTACCCGACCCTGCGCGCCTTCCTGCATTCCCACAGCTACACGGGCAACCCCCTGGCCTGCGCGGCTGCCCTGGCGACGCTGGACATCTTCGAAGAAGACAACGTCATCGAAAACAACAAGGTGCTGGCCCAGCGCATGGCGAGTGCCACCGCGCACCTGGCCGACCACCCGAACGTGGCCGAAGTACGCCAGACCGGCATGGTGCTGGCCATCGAGATGGTCAAGGACAAGGCCAGCAAGACCGCCTACCCATGGCAGGAGCGGCGCGGCCTGACAGTGTTCCAGCATGCCCTGGAGCGCGGTGCGTTGCTGCGTCCGCTGGGCAGCGTGGTGTATTTCCTGCCGCCATATGTCATCACTCCGGAGCAGATCGATTTCCTGGCGCAGGTCGCCAGCGAAGGCATCGACATCGCCACCCGGGACACGGTCAGCGTGGCGGTGCCCAAGGACTTCCACCCTGGGTTCCGTGACCCGGGCTGAGCCCTCGATTCCATTGGCGAGAACACCGTGGTGGCGAGGGGATGAATCCCCTCGCCACAGGTGCCGCCCCCATGGCACCGTTAACTTTTGCAGAGATTCGAAATGAGACTGTCCCGCTTCTTCATCGACTCCCCCTTGAGCCTCGGTGACCACGAACTGCCCGAAGCCCAGGCCCACTACATCGGCAGGGTGCTGCGCATGGCCGAAGGCGATGCGCTGCAGGTGTTCGACGGCTCCGGTCAGGAATTTCGCGGCACCCTGGTGGAAGTCGGCAAGAAACGCGTGCGGGTGCAATTGGACGAACAATTCGCCGGCCAGGTGGAGTCACCGTTGCATATTCACCTTGGCCAGGGCTTGTCCCGGGGCGAGCGCATGGATTGGGCCATTCAGAAAGCCACGGAACTGGGGGTCAGCGAGATCACGCCGATTTTCAGCGAGCGCTGCGAAGTGCGCCTCAAGGACGAACGCGCCGACAAGCGCCTGCTGCACTGGCGCCAGGTGGCGATCAGCGCTTGCGAGCAGTGCGGGCGCTCCACCGTGCCGGTGATCCATCCACCGCTGCTGCTGGCCGATTGGCTGAAGCAGACCGCGGCCGAACTGAAGCTGGTCCTGCACCCGGTGGCCGAGCCGCTGGTCAGCCACGCCAGACCGCAGGCACTGGCATTCCTGATCGGCCCCGAGGGCGGCCTGTCGGATGCCGAAGTCGAACAAGCCAAGACCGCCGGCTACCACGCCGCCCGCCTCGGCCCCCGCGTGCTGCGCACCGAAACCGCGCCGGTGGTGGCCCTTGCGGTGGCACAGCAGTTGTGGGGGGACTTCTGACAGACCTCTGTCGATCGCCCACGCTCTACGTGGGAATGCATCCCGCAAGGCTCTGGGCCACGTTCCAGAAGCGGAACGCGGGGCCTCCCTGGCGGCGTTCCCGGGCGCCAGCGTGGGAACGATCAGTCACAGTGGAGCCGTGGGGATCCGGACGACCTACTGCACCGGATCACTGGTCGGCCTGGCAATAATCGCCTTCAACTCATTGGTCATCGGGAATTCCAGGTTCAGGCCCTTGGGCGGAATCGGTTGCTGGAACCAGCGGTCGTAGATGGCGTTGATCTCGCCTGACTTGTACAAGTCCCCCAGGGCCGCGTTGATCAGGGCCAGGAATTGCGGATCGTCCTTGCGCACCATGCAGCTGTAGATTTCCCGCGATTGCTCTTCTCCCACCACCACCCACTTGTGCGGATCGCGGGCCTTGGCCCGTTCACCGTACAGCAGCGCATCGTCCATGTAGAACGCCGCCGCCCGGCCCGTCTCCAGCATCTGGAACGCTTCGCCATGGTCCTTGGCGCTGATGACGAACATCTCGGCCTTGTTATCCTGGTTGTAGTTTTTCAGGAAACGTTCGTTGGTGGTGCCGGCGGTGGTGACCACGTTCTTGCCGCGCAGGTCGGCGAAACGCTGGATGCCACTGTCCCTGGCCGTCAGCAACTGGCCCTTGACGTAGATGAAGCCGTAGGAGAAGGCCACCTGCTTCTGCCGCTCGGCGGTGACCCCGGTGGAGCCGCATTCCAGATCCACAGTGCCGTTCTGCACCAGCGGGATACGGGTCTGGGACGTGACCAGGTTGTACTTCACGTCCAGTCGCGACAACCCCAGCTGTGTCTTGATGCGCTCGACGATCCTGTTCGCCAGTTCCACCGAATACCCCATGGGTTTACCGCTGCTGTCGCCTATGTAGGAAAACGGCACCGACGCATCGCGATAGCCCAGGGTGATGCCTTGGCTGCTGGCGATCTTTTCCAGGGTGCCCGAAGGCGCTTGCGTGGCCTGGGCCTGGACGCCCAACAGCAGGCTCAGGGTGCAGCCGATCAACGTGATTTTTCGCATTGTTATTCTCCGTTGCGGGTGGGTCAGGCGGCGCGGGGCGTGAGGCCCTGCAAATCGATGGACGGTGTGCGCTGGCGAATCAGTTCGCTGAGCAGGCGAGCACTGCCGCACGCCAGGGTGAAACCCAGCGCGCCATGGCCGAGGTTGAGCCACAGGTTGCGGTAGCGGGTGGCCCCGATCAGCGGCACGCCACTGGGCGTGGCCGGGCGCATGCCGGCCCACTCGATGGCGTGCTCGTAGTCGCCGGCCCGGGGGAAGGTTTCCCGGGCCTGGCGCCTGATCAGGGCCAGGCGCCGGGGATCCGGCGCCGGGTCGAAGCCGACGATGTCCACCATGGCCGCCACCCGCAATCGCTCACCGATGCGAGAGTAGACCACCTTGCGGTCGTAATCGGTGATGCTCAATTCTGGCGCCCGATGCTGCGCGCCGATCGGCACGGTCAGGCTATAGCCCTTGAGCGGATAAAGGGGCATCGGCACTCCCGGCAACCCCAGCGCCCCACTGCGGTGGCCGGCGGCGATCACCAGGTTGTCCACCGGCAACCATTGCCCACCGCGCTCGAGGGCCTGCACCCGGTCGCCGGCATGGCGAATGCCGGTCACCGGTCGGCCCAGCAGGAACTCGCAGCGCCCCGATGAGCGCAAACGCTCCGCCAGTCTCAGGCAGAAGGCATGGCAGTCAGCGACTTCCTCATCCGGTGTGTAGATGCCGCCCACGTAGGGCACGCCGCTCAGTGCCGGCTCCAGGCGCGCGCATTCGGCAGCGTCCAGCACCTGCTGACAGGCCGTCTGCGTTATCCGTTGGCGAGCGCGCTGGAAATGTCCGCCATTGCGAAATGTCACCAGCTTGCCGTTGCGTCGCCAGTGGAAACCGTCGAGGTGATCCTCCTCGCGCCAGCCCTGCAACGTGGCCTGGCTCAACAGCGCCAGGCGCAACAGGTGGCCACCGTTGCGACGGTTGATCGACGTCCGGCAGGCGGCCAGGAACGAGGCCATCCAGCGCCACTGCGCCGGGTCCAGGCGCGGTCGCAGCCTGAGCGGCGAATCACCGCGCAGCATCCAGCCCAGCGCCTGCCAGGGCACGCCGGCATCCGCCAGGGGCGCGACGTAGCGGTAGGACAACTGGCCGCCATTGGCGAAACTGGTTTCACGACCCAGCGTCTCCCGCGCCTCCACCAGCGTCACGTCGATGCCGTCGCGCACCAGTGCGTAGGCTGTCGCCAACCCGATCACTCCGCCCCCGATGATACAAACCCGCTGAACCATATCTGTCTCGCCCCGGTTTCCAATGGCCCGAGAGTAGGAGCAGGTGACAGGGTCGGGACAATGAATAAAGATGGACCACCTATAGACAAAGGTTATGGGCTCGCCATGCGCCTTCGCCACATCGAGATTTTCCAGGCCATCCGCCAGGCCGGCACCATCAGCGGCGCCGCGCAATTGCTGCACGTATCCCAGCCGGCGGTGACCAAGGTCTTGCAGCACGCCGAGCAGCAACTGGGGTTTGCCCTGTTCCTGCGAATGCGCGGCAAACTGCAGCCCACGCCCGAAGCGCTGGAACTGGAACGTGAAGTCGACAAGGTCAGCGAGAGCCTGCAGGGCGTCCGTCGGCTGGCCCAGAGCCTGCGTCGCGCGCCTGGCCAGCGCTTGCGCATCGGTGCGACGCCGGCCCTGGCCCTGTCGTTGTTACCCACCGCGATCCACCAGTGGACCGGCCGCTACCCGGACATCGCCTGTGAATTGTCCAGCGCCCACAGCCGCGAACTGGTGCAGAACCTGCTGATGCGCGAAATCGATGTCGCCCTGACCCTGCAACCGCCCGATCATCCCGGACTCAAGGCCCAGGTCCTGGCCAGCGGCGTGCTGGTGGCCCTGGCACCGAAAGGACATTGGGCCGAGGCGGCGCTGGGCAGGCCAATGCCGCTGCAGGAGCTGGCAGGCGCGCCGCTGATCGGCCTGTCCAGCGCCGACCCGTTGTCAGCCCGGTTGGACAGCTACCTCGAAGCCGTCCAGCCGCCACCACGTGTCAGCATCGCCGTGCAGACCTATTCCCTGGCCCGGGCCATGGTGGAGGCCGGCACCGGCTTGGCGGTGATCGATCCGTTCACGGCCCTGGGCGCTTCGGCCAGTCGCACGGCCATCCGGCCGCTGTCGCCAGCGCTGCCCATTTCGCTGTATGCCGTGACCCGGGCCAACGAGGCGCCGGCACATGCCCTGGGCGCGCTGCTGGAGATTTTCGCCACTCGGGCGCAGGAGCAGCTGGATCGTTTGTCCTAGGCCCTGTGCGAAAAGCCTTGCCCCTCGGGCTCGTCTCAAGACACTTCGTACAGGACCTAGAGCACGTAGAACAGGATCGCCACGAAATGCAGCAGGCTTCCGGCAATCACGAACAGGTGCCAGATGCCATGGGCATGCCGCAGCCGGCTGTCGAGGGCGAAAAAGATAATGCCCACGGTGTACAACACTCCACCCGAGGCCAGCCAGGCGAATCCGGCACCGCCCAGGGCCGCCAACAACGGCTTGACCGCCACCAGCACGATCCAGCCCATCACGGCATAGATCACGATGGACAGGATCCGTGCCTCGGAGCGCGGCTTGATCTCCTGCAGGATCCCGATCAGCGCCAGCCCCCAGACAATCCCGAACAAGGTCCAGCCCCATGGCCCGCGCAGGGTCACCAGGCAAAAGGGTGTGTAACTGCCAGCGATCAGCAGGTAGATCGAAAAATGATCGACCTTCTGCATGATCGCTTTCTTGCGCCCGCGCACGCTGTGGTAGACGGTCGAGGCGCTGTACAGCACCAGCAAGGTAAAGCCATAGATCGCCACGCTGACGATCTTCCAGGGATCGCCGGCCATTCCGGCGATCACCAGCAACCACACCGCACCGATGAACGCTGCCACCGCCCCCACCAGGTGCGTCCAGGCGTTGAGTCGTTCCCCGTGATACATCCAATCCCCCCTCACATTCCAAAACAGACGCCAAGGCTCAGGCCTGGCGCTGCAAAGTGCAATGGTTTGCTGCTTGCCCCTGGGCCCGAGCTGTCTGGACCGGTTGGAACCCCTGTGGCGAGGGGATAAATCCCCGCGCCACACAGACACCCTCTAAAAAGAAGCCAATTGGGGCACAATCAGGCGATACGAATAAGAGTCCGCCCCATGCTGATCGACGAAGAATTGACCCTGAAGAAACTCGAGGTGTTCCTGGCCTTCATGCGCACCGGCAACCTGGCCCGGGCGGCGGCCGAGCTGCAGACCAGCAATGTCAGCGTGCACCGGGCCATTCATTCCCTGGAAAGCGCCCTGCGTTGTCCGCTGTTCAAGCATGAGGGGCGCAACCTCACGCCGCTGGAGAGTGCCTATGTACTGGAGGAGCGGGCACAGAAACTGATCCAGGATGTGGTCGACAGCGTGCGCCTGACCCGCGAGGCCGCCGGGTTCTCCGCCGAGCGCTTCAAGCTTGGTTCGCTGTATTCGTTGACGGTCAAGACCGTCCCGCAGTTGATCATGGGCCTGAAGATCCGCCGCAGTGAACTCAATATCGACCTGATCCTGGGCTCGAACATCGACCTGTTGTACAAGCTCAAGAACATGGAGGTGGACGCGATCCTGATCTCCTTGGACGACAGCGTGAACGACCCCGACTGCGAACATATCGAGCTGTTTTGCGACGACATCTTTCTTGCTACGCCAGCGGATTCTCCCTTTGCCCAACGCAGCGAAGTCGATCTGGCCGAGGTGCGCGACGAGACGTTCATCACCTTGACCCAGGGTTTCGCCACTCATCAGGACGGGGTGCGGGTGTTCAGGCAGGCGGGCTTCGAGCCGAAGGTGGCGATGCAGGTCAACGATATCTTCACCCTGTTGAGCATGGTCAGTTCGGGCGTGGGCTACGCCTTGCTGCCGGGGCGGATCGCAGCGGTATACGAAAACCGGGTGAGGCTGATCCCTTTGCAGGAAAAGTACCGGTTGCAGCAACACATCGGCCTGGTGTTCCTCAAGGCCAAGGAGCGCGATCCGAACCTGTTGGCGCTATTGGCCGAGTGCCGGATGTATGCCAATCGCCAGGCCTGAAATCGCGCCGTCCCCCATCGCGAGCAAGCTCGTTCCCACAAGGAATATGTGAACGCCGATCCAATGTGGGAACGAGCTTGCTCGCAACAAGGGCTGCCCGCTCAGCGAAAATCCAAAGCCCTACCCCATCAATCCCCGCATGACCAGAAACAGCAACGAAGGCCCCAGCAGGCATCCAAGGGCCGTATAGAACGCCGCCGTCAGGCAGCCATAGGGCACCAGCTTCGGATCCGTGGCGGCCAGGCCGCCGGCCACGCCACTGGAAGTGCCCATCAGGCCGCCGAAGATCACCGCGCTGCGGGGATTGTTCAGACCGATCAGGGGCGCCACGAAAGGCGTCGCCACCATGACCAGGATCGCCTTGATCAGGCCTGCGGCGATGGACAAGGCCATCACTTCGGAACTGGCACCAATGGCGGCGCCGGTAACGGGGCCGACGATGTAGGTCACCGCGCCGGCACCGATGGTGGTCAGGCTTACCGCATCGGTGTACCCGAAAGCCATCGCCACGCCGACGCCGGCGATGAATGAGGTGGCCACCCCGACGAACAGCGCAAGGACGCCGACGAAACCGGCGCGCTTGAGTTCCTCGACACTCACGCCGAACGCCGTGGCGACAATGGCGAAGTCCCGCAGCATCGCTCCACCCAGCAACCCGATCCCCGATAACAGCGGGACGTCCACCACGCCCTTCTGTCCACCGGTCATTGCACCGCCTATGTACGACAGCACCAGGCCGAGCAGGATCGCAATGGCCGAGCCGTGCAGGCGGCCCCTGGTGAACGTGTCGCTGATCCAGTACGACACCCACATCGTGATGCCGACAATCGCAAAACCGCTGATCAGACCGTACCCGGTAATCACCTTCATCATGGATTCGTACATGGCGATCACCCGAGCGTCTTGACGGAAACGTTGGCTTCAGGCCCCTTGTTGCCAATGCGCACCAGCACCGGCACCATCGCGAAGCCGATCACCACGGCCAGGGTGCCCGCCAGTACCGCCATCGGCCCCCCCTTGAGCGCTCCGTAGACATTCTGCTGGGCCGCCATGGCCACCACGATGGGAATGTAGACCGCACTCCAGAACTCGACGCCGGCTTCGGTCTTGCCTTTGAAAAAGCCGTGTTTGCTCAGGTAACTGCCCAGGCCGATCAACAGCAGCATCGCAATGCCGACGCCACCGACGTTGGCCGGCACACCAATCAATTTACCCAGTAGCTCACCAATGAAGATGCCCGCCAGGGTACAAAAAGCCAGAAATGCCACACCGTAGATAATCATTGTTGTAATCCTCAAAGTGCATCGTCGAAGTTGTTGTTTTTGTGCTTCGCCAGCTTGAGTCGGTGTCTAGGGTCGGCGGCGGCCCTCCTCACGCAGTAGCGCCTGCAAGGTATCGAGCCGAGCCCCGTCGAAAGCAATGACAGTGCCCTGCTCGAACACCCGGCGCGCCAGGCCGGTGAGCACCGCGCCGGGTGGCAGTTCGATCTGTAGCCGCGCGCCTCGCTCGTAGGCGCTTTGCACCGTGCCGCGCCAATCGACGACGCGGCACATGTTGAACGCCAGGTCGTCGCGCAAGGCCTCGATATTGGCCATCGGCCGGGCGCGACTGCCGCTGAGATAACCCAGGCTGGGCGCTTTCAAGGGTACGTCGGCGAAGGCCTGGGCCAGTGCGCGGGCCGGCGCCTCCAACAGCGGGCAGTGGGACGGCACGCTTACCGCCAGACGACATGCCTTGGCGGCTCCCTGGCTTCGCGCCTCCCGGGCAACGATACTCATGGCCTCGTCGCTGCCGGCGATGACCACCTGGTTGTCGGCATTGATATTGCCCAGGTAAACCGGTGTCTGCTCGCTGTGTACCCTTGCCAGTAATGCCTCCACCGCGGCGAGGTCCAGGCCGATGATGGCGGTCATGCCATAGCCTTGGGGAAACGCCTGTTGCATCAGCTCGCCGCGCAGGCTGACCAGCCGCAACGCATCCTCGAACCCCAGCGCACCGGCCACCACCGCCGCCGGATAGGCACCGATGGACAGCCCCGCCACGTAGTCCGGCGCAGGCGCCTGCTCCAGCAAGCGCCGGGAAGCCGCCACGCCGGCGATCAACAGGCACAGTTGCACGGCGCGGGTCGATTGCAACGCCTCGGCGTTGTCCAGTTGCAACACGTCTTCGCCGAGGGCATCACTCGCCTCATCCAAGACTTGCGGCGACAGCCCGTGGAGCATGCCGGCTCGTTGCGCACCTTGGCCGGGAAACACCAACAGGCTGCTCATGCGACCTGCTCCCGCGTCGACTGCCAGGGATCGCTCACCAGCCGTGCCTGAACGTCGTCCTTGAGCAAGACCCGGCGCGACACGCCCGCCCATTCGCGCAAGGCGACGGCACCGCAGGGGGTCTGCAATTGCATGTCCACGGTGCATGCCGAGCCGTCCAGTTGCGCCAGTAGTTCCCTGGCCCGAAGGCGATCCAAGGGGCTTGGTGTGCGCAGGATCAAATCCAGGTCGCTGCCCTCATGCAATGCCTCGACGCCGCTGGCGAGCTCGAACCCGGCGCTACCACCGACGCCCCAGGTCCAACCGCTGGCGTCGAGCAACGGACGCAGTCGGGACAGTGCCTGCAAGGCAGGCAGGTCGCGACGGCTTTCGATGTGACACAGGTCCTCGGGGCGCACCCGGCGTTGGATCGCCGCCACCGGCATCGTCGTGGCATAACGTTGCTCCCGGGATTGCCCGCGCACGCCTACCGCGACGTATCCCGCAGCGCTCGTCGCCCTGCGCACCACCACCGGCTGCCCGAGGCCCAGGATCTCGACAACCCAGGCTGGTGCATCCGCAGGCAACCGCTGCGGGGTCATCCCCCAGAGCAGGTCGTGGGCCATGAGGTGGCTCACCACTGCGCTCTCAACAACTGGCGAACCATACTGGAGGCCGCCCGATGAGGCGCCCCCAGACGGCTGCTCAAGTCTCGAGGCGCACCGGCAAGATCATTGATCGCCTGCTGCAGGCAATCGCTCACCCGCGCCAGATCGGCCGCCGATGGCTGTTCGATACGCTCGACTTCCAGGGTTTCCCATAACAGCCCCAGGCTGGCGTAGCTGTCGATGTCATAGGCCATAGGCGGCACGCTGGCGGCCAGGGCTTCCAGCTCTTCGACGCTGCGCAGCGTCACCCGCGCCGCGGATGCCTTGCCCATGGCATGGACCATCACCCCCGGATCGCGCAGGGCGATCAGCCGGTTGGCCTGATAACCGTGGGCCAGGAAGGCTCCGGACATTGCCTTGCCCACCAGCAGGCCGATCACCGGATGCCCGGCCAACCGGGCACGGGCATAGCTGTCCGCCGCCCCCGCCAGGGCCTGATGAATGCCAAGGGCTTCTTCGCGCCGGCCATAGGCCTGGCTGGGCACGTCGACAATGGCGACCAAGGCACGCTTGCCGGACGCATCGCGGTCCGCGGCGATGGCGTCATCCACTGCCTTGGCCAGCCCCCAGCCCTCCAGCAAACCGACTTCACCGCTGCGAGCACGGGGAAAGCGACTGTCGGGATCGGCCACCACCGCCAGCAGGCGAACGTCATGCCCCGCCAGCCTGACATCGGCCACTTTCAATGAAGCAGGCAGGCCTTGTAGCGGCTCGGCACCGCCACTCAGGGCCTCGAACCAGCGCAAGCCTCTCAATGAATACGAACTCATGGGCGTTCTCCCTGATACAGCTGACGAACCGCCGCCGGCTCGATTTGCACTTCAGTGTCCAGCCGCGCCAGGCGTTGCAGGAACAGCTCGGCCTGGCCGCTGCGGTATTCGGCGGGCACTCCCAGGTGCAGCAGCTGACCGACCTGCTGGCGAATCTGCGCCACATCATCGGCCACGTAACGGTCTACCAGGCCCGTGGCGAAACGCTGTTCGCCGCCGGTCAGGCTCCAGATGAACGGCCGGTCGCGAGAGTCGTATTCATCGATCCCCGCTTCCTGCTCGATCACTTGCGGGCCATTGAGGCCCAGCCGCGCTTCCTGGGTCACGAGCAGGTAGCTGCACAACCCGGCGGCGATGGACATGCCGCCAAAACAACCGACGCTGCCGGCCACCACACCCACCACCGGCTGGTACTGGCGCAGGTCGACAATCGCCGAATGGATCTCGGCAATGGCAGCCAGCCCGAGGTTGGCCTCCTGCAAACGCACGCCACCGGTTTCCAGCAGCAGCACCGCGCGAGTCGGGATGCCCTTGCGGTTGTCTTCGGCCGCCAGCTCCAGCGCACCGGCGATTTTCGCTCCGCCGACCTCGCCGAGGCTGCCGCCCTGGAACGCGCCTTCGATGGCGGCGATCACCACCGGCAGGCCATCGAGGCAACCCTTGGCGATCACCACGCCATCGTCGCTTTGCGGCACCACACCCTGGCGCAGCAGCCACGGCGACATGATTCGCTGGAACGGGTCGAGCAGTTCACGGAACGTACCGTCATCGAGCAGGGCCTTGGCCCGTTGCCGGGCACCAAGTTCGACGAAACTGTGTTTATTCAGCAACGCTGCGCTGTCACTCATGGCCGATCTCCTCGAAGCCCTGTTCCAGGCGCAGGCGTACCACACCAGGCGTCGCGCCGAAGTCATGGATGTCGATTGTCATCGCTGGCGGCATCTGGCCGTCGAACATGCGAGCGAACAGGTGCTGCCAGCGTTGCCCGCTACCGTTGACCGAGGTCTGCACCTGGATGGTCAACTTGCCCGCCATCCCGGGCTCGATCAGCACCTCCAAGTCGCCGGAACCGACACAGCCCACCAGCGCACGGCCCCGTGGCGGCTGCCCGGCGGGGAATTCAAAGGATAAGGTTTCCATCAGCACACTCCCCGGTAGAAGCCATCGCCGCGCTCGATGCGGTCAAGGAACAGGCAGGCGGCCAGCAGGTCCGCTGCGCCCCCCGGCGAGGCATTCAACGCAATCAATTGTTGATCCAGCCGATGCAACTGGCGACGGCCACCCAGGCTCGCGCTGCCCCCGGCATCGAGCACCGCCCGGGCACCCTGCTGCATGGCCCGCAGGCCCGACTCGCCAGCGCGATAGAGCACGCAGGTGTCGGCCAGGGTGGTCATGATCGCCAGCAAGGCATCGAGCCGGGCGTTCTGCTCGCCGGTTCCTGCTGCGCGACTGCGCTTGAGTTGCGGCAGGCCCAGGCCAGTGACGGCTGGGAAAGCCAGTTGCGCCTCCTCCCGAGCCCCGCGCACGCCGTAGCGCTGGGCTACTTGAGCACCATGGCTCAACGGCCTGGGCGCGTAGCGATCGTCGAGCAAGGCCAGGCGGGCGGCCCTGAGCGTGACTGCGCCCGGCCCATTGGAACCGGGCTCCAGCGCCGTCGCAGCGACCAACAGGCCCAAGGCCCAGATCGCGCCACGATGGGTGTTCACGCCGCCCGTGGTGGCGAGCATCGCCGTTTCACCGTCCCGCCCGATCTGCCCGAGGGCTTCGCGCAGGTTAAGGCCGACCTCGCCGCAATCGATGGCGGCTTCGGCCATTTCCTTGAAGAACGGCCACAGCGACAGCGCCGAAGCATGCATCATCCCCAGGTGCAGATCGGTATGGGCGCCATTGCCGCGCCGATCCACCAGGGCCGGCTTGGGTGACAGGTCGGCCTCGTCGATCAGCGCGTCCACCGCCAGATCGGCAAGACGCTCAGGTAGCGAAAGTGTCTTGGGTTGCCAGTCGAGTGCGTGCATTTACCAGCTCCTGAACTTGGCGGGCGGGTTGTAGAGGCCACCGGACCATTGCACCAGGTCGGCCACGCTCTTGGCTGCGAGCAACTCGCGGGTGGCGTCGGTGCGACGGATGCCGAGGTCTTCGGGCAAGGCGACCAACCCTTCGCGACGCAGGCGCGCGGTGTCTTTCGGGTCGTGGCGCAGGCCGATGGCGGTGACCCCGGCCACGGCTGCGATCATCGCCTGACGCTCTTGCAGGGAGCGAGCCTTGTACAGGTAGGCGATGCCTTCTTCGGTGAGCAGATGGGTCACGTCATCGCCATAGATCATGATCGGCGCCAGAGGCATGCCGGCTTTCTTCGCCACGTCCACCGCGTCCAGGGTCTCGACGAAGGTCGGCTTGCCGCCCTCCTGGAACGTCTCGACCATCTGCACCACCAGTTTCTTGCCACGTTCGAGCAACGGTGCCTCGCCATCGCCGTGGCGCATATCGAGCCAGGCCGGCGTGCCGTGGCGGCGACCACGCGGATCATGGCCCATGTTCGGCGCACCACCGAACCCGGCCAACCGGCCGCGGGTCACCGTTGAGGAATGGCCGTCGCCGTCCACTTGCAGCGTCGCGCCGATGAACAGGTCCACCGCGTATTGCCCGGCCAGTTGGCAGACCATGCGGTTGGAACGCAGCGAGCCGTCGTGGCCGGTGAAGAACACATCCGGTCGCGCAGCGATATAGTTTTCCATGCCCAGCTCGGTGCCGAAGCAATGCACGCTTTCGACCCAACCGCTTTCGATGGCCGGAATCAGGGTGGGGTGAGGATTGAGGGTCCAGTTACGGCAGATCTTGCCCTTCAGGCCGAGGGACTCGCCGTAGGTCGGCAGGATCAGTTCGATGGCGGCGGTGTTGAAACCGATGCCGTGGTTGAGGGACTGGACGTTGTGTTTTTCATAGATGCCACGGATCGCCATCATCGCCATCAACACATGAACAGGCTTGATGTGCCGTGGGTCGCGGGTGAACAGCGGCTCGATGTAGAACGGCTTGTCGGCCACCACCACAAAATCGACCCAGGACGCCGGGATATCGACTCGCGGCAGGTCGCTGACGTCGTCCACCAACTGGTTGACCTGGACAATGACAATGCCGTCGCTGAAGGCCGCCGGCTCGATCAATGCCGGGGTGTCTTCGGTGCTGGGGCCGGTGTAGATATTGCCGGCGCGGTCAGCCATGAAACCGGCCGAGAGCACCACGTTGGGGATCAGGTCCACCACCAGTCGCGCATACAGCTCGATGTAGGTGTGGATGGCGCCGATTTCCAGCAGGCCGTCTTCCAGCAACTGGCTGATGCGCAGGCTCTGGGTGCCGGCGAAGGAGAAATCCAGCTTTCGGGCGATACCTCGTTCGAACAGATCGAGGTGCTCGGAACGGCCGACGCTGGGCATGATCATGTGCAGGTCGTGCAGCTTCGCCGGATCGACTCTGGCCAGAGAGCGCGACAGAAAGTCCGCCTGCTTCTGGTTATTGCCCTCCAGTACCACGCGATCGCCCGGCAGGATCAACGCCTCCAGCGCCGCGACGATTTTGTCGGTGGGCAACACCACACCGTCGGCAAGCCCCTTCACCAGCTCGAGACGCCGCTGCTTTTCGCCGCGCCGCCGCGTCCAGCGCGAGTCGGGGGATATTGTTGTTGTCATGACCACTCCACGGGTTCGCTGTCGTGGGGGTCACATTAGGAGCGTCGTGGCAGATGCATCAATCAAGCTCAGCGCCGGATCGTTACGGTTGGAGTAACGGTAAGAAAAACGAACCCAGTTCCATGCGGGAGCGAGCAGGCTCGCGATGGCGGCGTGTCAGGCAACATCAATGCTGACTGTTCTGCCGCCATCGCGAGCAAGCTCGCTCCTACAATTGGATAACGGGAGCAAGCTCCCTTTGCCACAGGATGCCGGTGGTCCGATCTAACAGCGGATGACTACTTCATGGTTTAGCGGATTCAGGCTTTCACCAATCCCGCAGCCACCACCAACTCCTCCAACGCCAACAAATCCGGCACCTTCGCCACATGTTCGCCCACTTGCACCGCCGCCTGCTCCAAACCGCACAGCGGCACGTCGACATAGCTCAGCTGGCTGTCGAGCTTGTAGGAGCGCGGGATGCCCTGCACCAACAGCGCAATGAACCTCAACTCCGGCCGTCCGCCCAGGGCGTTGAGGACGACGATGCGCGCGCGCTCGCCGATCACGGTTTTCTGGCCGCAGGCCGATTCGAAGCTCAGTAGCGGGATCTGCCGTTCGCGCCAGCTCACCCAGCCCAGGAACCACGGCGGGGTATCCATATCGAAGGCGCTGCTCTGGTAGTCGATCAGCTCGGCCACGGCCACGTTGGGCAGGATCAGGTGACGGTCGGCCAGGGGCAGCAGCAACCCGGTGAGGTAGCGGGTCAGGTGCTCATGCATGGGTTTTGCTCCAATGCGCGATGCTGTCCAGCAGGACCGACTCCTGGTACGGCTTGCCCAGGTAATCGTTGACGCCGAGGGCCATGGCGCGATCGCGGTGTTTCTGGCCGGTGCGGGAAGTGATCATGATGATGGGCAGGTGTGCCAGGCGAGGGTCGTTGCGCACCTGGGCAGCGACTTCAAAGCCGTCCATGCGTGGCATCTCGATGTCCAGCAGCATCAGGTCCGGCGAATGCTCGGCCAACAGCGCCATGGCATCCACCCCGTCCTTGGCGGTCAGGACGTGCATGCCATGGCGCTCCAGCAGGCGGCTGGTGACCTTGCGGACCGTCACCGAGTCGTCCACCACCAGCACCAGTAACGGCCGCTGATGCTCGCCCTCGGCTTCAGATACCGGGCGACGCGCCACCTGATGGGACAAGGCGCGGATCGGCGCCAGCAGGTCCAGGATCAGCACAACGCGGCCGTCCCCCAGGATCGTCGCCCCGGACAATCCCTGCACCGCCGAGAACTGCGGGCCGAGGCTCTTGACCACGATTTCCCGGGTGCCGAGGGTGGCGTCCACCTGCACCGCCACATGCCGCTCGTTGCATTGCATCAACAGCAGGGGCAAGGGTTGGCTCTGCCCCAGTAATTTCGGCCTGGGACCGGTCTTCAACAGTTCGCCCAGGTAACACAGTTCATGTCGCTGGCCGGCGTAGGTGTACACCGGCGGGTCGAGTTGATAATAGGCATCCAGCTCGGCCGGCAGCACCCGAACGATGCTTTCGATGGTGTTCAACGGGATCGCGTACTGGTCTTCGTGACACTGCACCATCAGCGCCCGGTTGACCGCCACGGTAAAGGGCAGGCGGATGCGGAAATGCACGCCCTGCCCCGGCGTGGAGTCGATGACCATGCTGCCACCCAGTTGCCGGACTTCTTCGTGGACCACGTCCATGCCGACGCCGCGCCCGGAGATCTGGGTGATTTTTTCCGCCGTGGAGAACCCCGGCTGGAGAATGAACTGTAAGACATCCCGGTCGCTGATGTCGCTGTCCGGCGCCAGCAGTCCACGCTTGATCGCCTTGCGCCGCACCGCTTCCAGGGGCACGCCGGCACCGTCGTCGCGGATGTCGAATATGATGTCGCCACCCTCGCGGGACAGGTCGAGGCTGATGCGTCCCCGCGCCGGCTTGCCCGCGGCGATGCGCACATCGGCGGGTTCCAGGCCGTGGTCGACGGCGTTGCGCAGCATATGCTCCAGCGGCGCAGCCATGCGTTCCAGCACATTGCGATCCATCTCGCCTTCGGCGTTATCGACTACGAACTCCACGTCCTTGCCCAGCTCCTGGGCCACTTGCCGGACGATGCGCTTGAGGCGCGGCAGCATGCGCTCGAATGGCACCATGCGCGTGCGCATCAGACCTTCCTGGAGCCGGGTGTTGATCCGTCCCTGCTGCTGCAGCAGGTTCTCGGCGTCGTGATTGCTGCGGTCGAGGGTTTCCTTGAGGTCGAGCAAGTCCGAGGTGGATTCGAACAGCGCCCGGGACAGCTGCTGCAGCTGGGAGTGACGGTCCATTTCCAACGGATCGAACTCCTCATAGCCCAGCCGCTCGGCTTCCACCTGCTGGCGGCTGAGAATTCGCCCCTGGGTTTCGGTGTCGAGTCGCCGCAGTTGGTCGCGCATGCGCTCCAGGGTGGTTTCCATCTCGCCCAGGGCCACGCGGGCGTCATTGACTTGCTGTTCGATACGGCCACGGAAGATCGACGCCTCCCCCGCCAGGTTCACCAGGTCATCCAGCAGCTCGGCGGAGACCTTGACCATGTCCGCACCTTCGCCCGATGCAGCCGGCTCAGGCTTGGCTGGCACCGGGACCGGGGCAGGAACCGGCGCGACGGTGGCTTCGGGCGCGGGGCTTTCCTGGGGCTGGTTGACCGCCTGGATCTGTGCGATCAGCCGGTCCGCCGGCGGGCAGGGCTGGCCGGCACGCACCGCGTCGAGCATGTGCGCCAGCCGGTCATGGCTGCTTTGCAGCAGTGTGAACAGCGTCGGGGTCGGTTGCAGCAGGCCCGCCGAGAGGCCTTCATAGAGATTTTCCAGCTCGTGCGCCAGATCGCCGATAGGACCGATTTCCACCATCCGCGCCCCACCCTTGAGGGTATGCAGGTCGCGCAGCAGGGTTTCCACGGCCTGGCGGTTCGACGGCTCGGCCTGCCAGCGCAGCAACGCCGCGCCGGAGCTGTCGAGGATATCGAAGCCCTCCTCGAGGAAGATCTCCAGCAATTCGGGATCATGAGGGGCGCCGTCGCCCTGGATCGCTGCGCCCGACTCGATGGCGTTCGGCTTGTCCTGGCGGAACCTGCGGATGGCATCGATCAACGAAACGGGGTCGCCCAGCGCCTGGCCCTGCTGCAATTGCCCGAGCAGCAACTCGAGGCGCTCATGGCTGCTGTTGAGCAGTTGCGCCAGCTCTTCACTGTAGCTGTAGCGGCGGTCCACCAACCCTTCGTAAAGGTTTTCCAGCTCCTGGGCCAGGTCGCTCACCGGCCGGACATCGGCCATCCGGGCGCCGCCCTTGAGGGTGTGCAGGTCCCGTTGCAGCGAGGACAGTGGCGCGCCGTTGTCCGGGTCGGACAGCCAGCGTTGCAGGGCCTGGGCGGCACTTTCCAGGATGTCCTGGGCCTCTTCGAGGAAGATCGAGGTGATGTCGTCGTCCATGGCCGCGTCATCGCGCTCCAGGGCGGCCGTCGCATCGCCCAGTTCGCGGATGCTCAGGGTCCGGCTGCCATCGCTGCGGATCAGGCCCGTGGCCGACGGGTCGAGGCCGGCTTCGAGCAAGCGACGCAGGGCCTGCACCCGCTCGGGTTGCGGGTGGACGTGCTGCCCGGCGGCCAACTCGTCGAGCATGTCGATCAATGCCTCATGAGCCCGTTGAGCTTCCTGGAAAAACTCATCGCTGACCGCCAGACTGCTTTCCTCCACTGCCCCGTAGAGGTCGAGCAAGGCTTCGCACAGCTCATCCATCGAATGCAGCTCAGCCAGGTGCGCACCTTCACCGAGGGTGGTCAACTCATCCAGCAGCGCGCTCAGTTCCAGGCCTTGGCCGGGGTGTTCCTGCCAACGCTGCAACAGGCTCTCGGCATCCAGCAGGATGTCCATGCCCTGGGCGAGGAAATCGTTGATCAGTTGCGGATCCCGCTTGGGCCGCAGGCCTTTGTCCGGTGCGTCGAGGGCCGCTTGCAGGCGCTCGGCCAACAGGGCCTGGGTGCGCTGGATCAGGTCCTCGGCGCCGGGTATCGGCGCCAGCGGGTCGCTCTGCAACTGGCGCAGCCCCACGCGCAGCAGCCCCTCGGCCTCCAGCAGGCATTCCACCTCATCCAGGTCGAGGGCAATCAGGTGCGCCCGATATTCCCGGGCGAGCTGGTCCATCGCCCCGGCCAGTTCGGCGATGGGCAACACGCCAGCCATGAACGCACTGCCCTTGAGGGTGTGCAGGGCCCGCTGCAATTCGTCGCCGGCCTGCAACGGCAAATGCTCGGCGGCCTGGTCGAGGAAACGCTGCAGGCTGGCGAGATGGCCTTGGGCTTCGTTGTCGAAGATTTTCAGCAGCAAAGGGTCGAGGGCGGTCACGTCCCGCTCGTCTTCATCCTCTTCGTCGCTGCCCCTGGCAAGGGCATGGGCGCGGGCAGCCAGACGGTCGACATCGTCGCGCTGGCGCTGGCGATGGGCGGCGAATTCGGCCACCAGGGCGGGAAGCAGTCGCACCGTGTCGTCGATCAACTGCTGCACCGATGATCCCGGTTCGACGCTGCGCTCCAGAACGCGATTGAGCAGGTTTTCCACCGCCCAGGCCAACTCCCCCAGCACCAGCGCCCGCACCATGCGACCACTGCCCTTGAGGGTATGGAAGGCCCGGCGCAGTTCGCCCAGGGCGCCATGATCGTCGGGACGGGCCGTCCAGCGGGGCAGATATTCGCGCAGCACATCCAGCACTTCCTCGGCTTCTTCAAGGAAGACTTCGCGCAATTCGTCGTCCACCGGATGTTCGTCCATCGGCGGTGGCAGCAGGCTGCCCGGCGTACTGCGTGCCGGGGGATTGACCGCCGAGACCGGGCTGGCCAGCACTTCGGCCAGGGACTGCACGGTCTGCGGGTCATCCAGCTCCTGCAAGTCCTGCATGAGCTGCGCCTCGTTGGGGCTCAGCACATCGTCAAGCAATGGCACCCGCGCTTCGTCGGGGAAATAACCGAGGGCCGCCAGGCTTCGCTCCACCTCATCGAGCAGCGACTCACCGGGGTTCTGCGGGTCCTCGCTCAAGCGCTCCAGATAATATTCGAGGCCACTGATCACATCCGCCAGATGGTCGAGTTCCTCCCAGCCCGGCTGGGCCCGTTCCAGCAGCAGATGGTCGCGGATAAAGCCATTGCAGGCCTCCACCAGGCCGGCGGCGCGCCCCAGGGGGATCATGGCCAGCGCGCCGCGCACCTGGGTCAGCAAGGCGGGCAAGGCCTGCAGTTGCTCGCTGTTCCAGTCGGCCTCGATGTAGTCGACGATCATGTCCTTGGCCTGTTGCAGGCAGGTGTGGGCTTCCTTGATGACGATCTGGTGGATCTGGGTCAGGTCGGTGGTGGGCAGGTGGTTGTCTTCCGGACTCTCGGGCTCGACGGTGCCGACCATGCCGGCCAGGGTGGCTTCGACATAGAGCAAGGCACCGGCCACATCCATCAGGGTCGCGTCGTCCGGCTCGCGCTGCCCCTGGGCGAGGCTCAGCACCACCGCCAGTTGATCGATGATGACCTTGCGCGGCTGACCGAAACCCAGCACCGCCAGGGTGTCGGCGATCTGTCGCAGGGGGGCCAGCAGGCTGTCCAGCTCCGAGGCGTGCTGGCGATCGCTGCGTACGAACAGGTCGAGCCGCTCCTTGACCCGCACCAGCTCTTCGCAAAGCGCGGTGAGCACCGAGCGCATGGCATCGCGGTCGGGCCCGGCCAGGCGCGCGCGTTCTTCGTCGACCATGGCGCTGTCAGGTAGCGCGTCGTCCAGTGAGTAGCGTTCTTTCATGATCTGCATCTGCCCGCTGGGATGTTCGGCCTTGGCAATATAGAACAACAAGCTCTTGAGCAAATGAGGCGGTGCCGGTTGGTTGATCCCCGGCATGCCCTGTTCCAGCAGACGCTTGAGCTCCTTGTCGGCTTCCTTGAACAGGCTGCGCAGGGCCGGGCTGTTGGCGATGCGTCCATCGCGCATGCCTTCGACCAGCGCCGACGCCACCTGCCACAGCGCATTGAGCGGCGCCCCGGCGCACAGCCCTTCGAGGCGGTGGAAGACTTTGGTCAGGTAACCCAGGTGCGTGGCGTCGTCCTGTTCGCGCAACAGCCCCACCAGGGCCATTTGCAGGGTCTGGCGCAACTTGCGCAGGGTGTTGGGCAACTCCGGCGGTTCGAGCCGCTTCAGGGCCGCTTCGCTGAGCGGGGCGATCTCTGGCAGTTCCGGGCTGAACAGGCTGGTTTCCGACAGCAGGCCCTCGCCCCGGGCGCTGCGCAGATCGTTGATCAGCGGCAGCACCACCAGCGGCAAGTCCCGGCGCGCGCTCTGGACACGGTCCAGGTACATCGGCAGTTGTCCCAGGGCCTGGCTCAGCAGGCTGATGGCCTCGTCACGATGGGCGATGAGGTTGTCCCGCAAGGCGGCGCACAGCTGCTCCATTTCTTCGGCCAGCAACGCCGCGCCGTAGAACTCGACCATCTGCAGGCCGCCGTGGACCTGATGAATACAAGCCAGGCATTGGCCGAGGGCATCCGACGCCTGCGGATCCTCCACCAGGCGGTTGAGGGCCAGGTGGGCCTGCTTCAGCGTTTCGGCAATCTCGCCCTTGACCCACTCCAGGGCCACATAGTCGTGCCGATCACCCATAACCACTCCAAATCAACCCGTGACAGGCCAAGGGTACAAATCAACCCTGTGGCGAGGGGACTCATCCCCGTTGGGGCGCCAAGCGGCCCCTGACGATACCGATATCAACCTGTGTTTCAGGATGACCTTTTTTGGGGCTGCTGCGCAGCCCAACGGGGATAAATCCCCTCGCCACAGAAGATCTCTGCGGCCAGGAAAGTGCGCCCAGTCACCCCTTGTCCTCCTCAACCACAGGTGCCGCCGGCAAGGTAAACCCCGACACCGAACGGCGCAGCTGGCTGGCCATTTTCGCCAGGTTGCCAATGCTCTCAGCCGTGGCGGTTGAGCCGGATGAAGTCTGCGTGGTGATCTGCTGGATCACGTTCATGGTCAGGGAAATCTGCCCCGCCGAGGTGGTCTGTTGCCGCGCGGCGTTGGAAATGCTCTGGATCAGCGCCGCGAGGGTCTTGGACACCCCTTCGATTTCCTCCAGGGCCACCCCGGCATCCTGGGCCAGGCGGGCACCGCGCACCACTTCGCTGGTGGTCTGCTCCATGGAAATCACCGCCTCGTTGGTGTCGGCCTGGATCGCCCGCACCAGCGTTTCGATCTGTCGGGTCGCCGCCGAGGAACGCTCCGCCAACCGCTGCACCTCATCGGCCACCACCGCGAAACCACGCCCGGCATCACCGGCCATGGACGCCTGGATCGCAGCATTGAGGGCCAGGATGTTGGTCTGGTCGGCGATGTCGTCGATCAGGCTGACAATGTCGCCGATTTCCTGGGAAGACTCGCCCAGGCGCTTGATGCGCTTGGCGGTGTCCTGGATCTGCTCGCGAATGTTGTCCATGCCATGAATGGTGTTGTGCACCACCTCGTTGCCCTTGTTGGCGATTTCCACCGAGCGTTCGGCCACCGCCGACGACTCGGCGGCGTTGGCCGATACCTGGTCGATGGACTGGGCCATTTCATTGATTGAAGTCGAAGCTTCGCTGATTTGCTGGGCCTGGTGCTCGGAAGCCTGGGCCAGGTGCATGGCGGTGGCCTGGGTTTCCTGCACCGCCGCGGCGACCTGGCCGGCGGTGAGGTTGATGGTGGCGACCAGATCGCGCAACTGGTCCACCGAATAATTGATGGAGTCGGCGATGGTGCCGGTGAAATCCTCGGTCACCGAGGCCGTGACGGTCAGGTCGCCATCAGCCAGGTCGGCGATTTCATCCAGCAGACGCATGATCGCGTTCTGGTTGCGCTCGTTCTTTTCCGCGGTTTCGCGCAACTGCCGATTGGTTTCCCGGACCATGACCAGGCCGATCAGGATAATCGAGGCCAACGCCAGCAGGCCCAGCACATAACCGCCGATGGCATGGACCGAGCGGCCTCCGGCCAGGTTCTCGAGAGCCGTGGTCAGGTGCGAGGCTTCGTCGAGCAGGGTCTGCGACAGGTTGAAGATGTTGCCCGCCGACTCCCGAACCTTGAACAGCTCCGGCGAGGTTTCGAGGATTTCGTCCACCGAGCCCGAGACGAATTCGAAAAGCTCGCTGATTTCACTGAGGCGGGCCCGGGCGTCGCGATCCTGGACCTGGGAAATCTTCAAGGCCGCGTCGCCTTGCAGCATGCCGTTGAGCACCTGGCCGAAACGCGCGGCATCGCGGCCGAACGTGTCGGCGGCCTGGCTGGCGTTTTCGTCGCCCGCCAGCACCGTGTTCACCGCACCGAGAATGCGCTCGGCCAACAACGACTGACGCTGGGCCATGGCCACCTGGGACGCTGGCGCGCCGCGCTGCAACAGGATCTCGACGACTTTTTCGTATTCGACCTGCAGTTGCGGCACGGTTTCAGCCAGGGTCGCCGCCACCTGGTGCAGCGACAGCACCGTCTGTTCACTGGACAGGATGGCGTCGGTGTTCTTGAGCAGGCGCTCCCAATCCAGCTGCACGGCGCGCATCTGGGGGCGCAGGGTGGTAGGTGCCGGAGGCAGGCCCGTCACCGGGTCACCTTGCTTGAGATAGCCCCAGCGCTGGGCGAAATCATTGCGTGCATCGCTCAGCAACTTGAACGCCGCAGCCTTGCCGGCGGCGGCCTCGGTGGCGTTCTTGGCGATGCGCTGGGACAGCACCCGCAACTCTCCCGCATGACCGATGTACTGCTTGTCGTAGGTGGACTGGGTGTTGAGGTAGGCGAAATTGGCGAACAGCAGCATGATGAAGACGATCAGCGCGACGAACAGCACGATGATCTGCGAACGACTGCGCGATGCTTCCAGTGGCTTGCCTGTGTTTGCTTTGATCATCGATTTTCGCCTGTGCTACCCAGTCCAACTCACTCACCGTGGTCCCATGTGCAAGCGAGCTTGCTCGCAATAGCCTTGGATCAGTCAGTTCTGACTGACCCACCGCTATCGCGAGCAAGCTCGCTCCTACAAGGGCCTGCGCTGCATCTCGTCAAATCGCCACATCCATGAAACCCGCCGACCGCGTCAGGGCGAAAGGGCTGAACACCTGCCACTGCCGCTCGCCGCGAAACCGGCCCTTGACGAAGGCCGCCTCCGGGCCGTCGCAGTCGTCCGCCAGCGTCGGCTCCAGGCTGTCCTGGGCGAAATGCTGCAACCCCAGGACTTCATCTACCAGCAACCCGGCGAATATCTCGTCGTGGTCCACCACCAGCACCCTCCGTTGTTTGCGCACCGCCGACAGTTCATGACCGAAAAAGCCGCAGAGGTCCATCAGGGGCAACAACCGCCCGCGCAGGTTGGCCACGCCGCGCACCCAGGGCTTGACCCCGGGCAGGTGCGTGTGGCGCGGCTCATGCAGCACTTCGCTGACCTCTCCCATGGGCGCCACGTACCAGTTCTCTCCCAGGCGAAAACCGATGCCGCTCCAGCTGTGGTGCAGGGTCGGCTGGGACGGCAAGTCCGCCGCCAGGGACCGGCAGCGCCGATCGATCTGCAACAGCAGTTCGAACGCGGTCAGGGATGGGCTCATGGCCGCGTCATCAACCCGCCAGCACGTTATTGAGGGTCTTGATCAGGGTTTCTTCGTCCACCGGCTTGGTCAGGTAATCCTTGGCGCCCTGGCGCGTGCCCCAGACCTTGTCGGTTTCCTGGTCCTTGGTGGTGATGATGATCACCGGGATATGGCCGGTGTCCGGGTCCTTGGTGAGCTGGCGGGTCGCCTGGAAACCATTGAGGCCGGGCATGACGATGTCCATCAGTACCGCGTCGGGTTTTTCCTGGCGGGCCAGGGCCACGCCGTCGGCGCCGTTCTCGGCCTTCAGGACCTGATGACCGTGCTTTTCCAGCATGCCGGTCAGCTTGTACATTTCGGTCGGCGAATCATCGACGATCAGAATTCGTGCCATGGTGTTCCCCATTCTTGTCGACCCCCAGGCCCCGTGGCCGAGCGTCATTTAATGTGCCTGGTGCGGCTGGACAGCGGCAAAGCCCGGGACATGGGCCTGTATCGCGCCCAGCAGTTCTTCCTTGCTGAAAGGCTTGGTCAAAAATTGATCGGAGCCGACAATACGTCCCTTGGCCTTGTCGAACAGGCCGTCGCGGGAAGACAGCATGATCACCGGCGTGGCCTTGAAGGCGCTGTTGTTCTTGATCAAGGCGCAGGTCTGGTAGCCATCCAGGCGCGGCATCATGATGTCGACGAAGATGATGCCTGGATGATGGTCGGCAATCTTGGCCAGGGCATCGAAACCGTCGACAGCCGTGATCACTTCGCAACCCACGTTGCGCAGCAAGGTTTCGGCGGTGCGGCGAATGGTCTTCGAGTCATCGATGACCATGACCTTCAAGGCGCTGGGTTGCTGTTGCGTAAGATGCTCTGCCATTGCCACTGCGAACCGGTTTTTAACGCGTAAATGCGACCGACGGCGCAAGCCCTTGATGTTCAAGGCCCGCGCGCCACATGGCAGCCTTTTTAGCACAGTCTCCAGCGCCGGGCTATCGGCCGCTCGGCGCGATGGTTTTTCCTTGACCGACAATTCGCCGGGCGCCACTCTGACGCCACTTTTTCACGGCATTCATGCCCATCAGTTTTTTCGAGGAACCAAGCCATGAGCGTACGCGTCGGCATTGTCATGGACCCTATCGCCAGCATTTCCTATAAAAAGGATAGCTCGCTGGCCATGTTGCTGGCCGCCCAGAAGCGCGGCTGGGAGCTGTTCTACATGGAACAGCGCGACCTCTACCAGGCCGAAGGCCAGGCGCGGGCGCGGATGAAGCCGCTGAAAGTCTTCGCCGACCCGCAAAAGTGGTTTGAACTGGGCGAGGAAAGCGATGCACTGCTCAGCGACCTGGACGTGATCCTGATGCGCAAGGATCCACCCTTCGACATGGAGTTCGTGTATTCCACCTACCTGCTCGAGCAGGCCGAAAACGCCGGCGTGCTGGTGGTCAACAAGCCCCAGAGCCTGCGCGACTGCAACGAAAAGCTGTTCGCCACGCTGTTCCCGCACTGCACGCCACCGACCATCGTCAGCCGACGCCCGGATGTATTGCGCGAGTTCGCCGATCATCACGGCGACGTGATCCTCAAGCCGCTGGACGGCATGGGCGGCTCCTCGATCTTCCGCCACACCGCCGGCCATCCCAACCTGTCGGTGATCCTGGAAACCCTGACCCTGCACGGCAAGCAGCAGATCATGATCCAGGCTTACCTGCCGGCCATCGTCGATGGCGACAAGCGCATCCTGATGATCGACGGCGAACCGGTGGATTATTGCCTGGCCCGTATTCCCGCAGCCGGCGAAACCCGCGGCAACCTGGCAGCCGGCGGCCGTGGCGAGGCGCGCCCGCTGACCGAGAAGGACCGCTGGATCGCCGCCCAGGTCGGCCCGACGTTGCGCGAAAAAGGCCTGCTGTTCGTAGGACTGGACGTGATCGGCGAGCACCTGACGGAAATCAACGTCACCAGCCCGACCTGCATCCGCGAGATCGACAATGCGTTTGGCACCGACATCGGCGGGATGCTGATGGATGCCATCGATCAGAAGCTCAAGACTCGTTGATCGGGATCTGATGAAGGAAACCGACATTGCGTTATCATGCCCGGCCTGAAAAAAACGCGATGTTGGTTTCCTTGTCATGACCCTCCCGTCCGATCTGCCCCAAGAGCTCGCCCATCGTGGCGTGCGCCCGGCCGATCGCCTCGGTTTTACCCTGTTCCTGGCGGCCCTGATCCACCTGGCCCTGCTGCTGGGTGTCGGCTTTGCCACGGTCGAACCCAAGCAGATCAGCCAGACCCTGGAAATTACCCTGGCCACTTTCAAGAGCGAGACCAAGCCGGCGAAAGCGGACTTCCTCGCCCAGGAAAACCAGCAGGGCAGCGGTACCCTGGAAAAGAAGGCGATTCCCAAGACCACCGAGATCGCCCCCTTCCAGGACAACCAGGTACAGAAAACCACCCCGCCGCCGGCGGCCAAGCCAGAGGTGCAGGAAACAGCGCCCAAGGCGGCCGTGACCACCGTGGCGCCGAAACCGAAGAAGGCCCCGGTCAAGGAAGAGGTCAAGCCCGACCCCAAGCCCAAGACCCCGGTGCCGACCTTCGACAGCGCCCAGTTGTCCAGCGACATCGCCAGCCTGGAAGCCGAACTGGCCCAGGAGCAGCAACTCTATGCCAAGCGCCCGCGTATCCACCGCCTGAGCGCCGCCTCCACCATGCGCGACAAGGGCGCCTGGTACAAAGACGAATGGCGCAAGAAGGTCGAGCGCATCGGCAATCTCAACTACCCTGACGAAGCGCGGCGCAAGCAGATCTACGGCAACCTGCGACTGATGGTCTCGATCAACCGCGACGGTTCCCTGTATGAAGTGCTGGTGCTCGAATCCTCCGGCCAGCCGCTGCTGGACCAGGCCGCCCAGCGGATCGTGCGTCTGGCGGCGCCGTTCGCGCCGTTTACCGGGGACCTGTCGGACATCGACCGGTTGGAAATCATCCGCACCTGGAAATTTGCCCGCGGCGACCGGCTGTCCAGTAACTGATAACCACCCCAATCCCCTTGTGCGAGCAAGCTCGCACCCACAGGGGATTGGTGACAGTCTCAGGCATTTCCCAGCTTGTCAGTTCGGCCCTGCGCCGCCACACTAGCGCCTATGAAAAATGTCAGCCCCACCTACCTCAAGCATCACTTCCTGATCGCCATGCCGCACATGGCCGATCCGAACTTCGCCCATACCTTGACCTACATCGTCGAGCACACGGCCAATGGGGCCATGGGGCTGGTGATCAATCGACCGCAGGAACTGAACCTCGCGGACATTCTCGAACAGCTGCGCCCCGAGGTGGAGCCGCCATTACTGTGCCAGCACGTACCGATTTTCATCGGTGGCCCGGTGCAGACCGATCGTGGTTTCGTGCTCCATCCGTCGGGTCCCAGCTACCAGGCGACCGTGGACCTCAATGGCGTATCGCTGTCGACGTCCCAGGACATCCTGTTCGCCATCGCCGACGGTGTCGGCCCGGAAAAGAGCCTGATTGCCCTCGGCTATGCCGGCTGGGAAGCCGGGCAGCTGGAAGCCGAACTGGCCGACAACGCCTGGCTGACCTGCCCGTTCGATGCCGACATCCTGTTCAATACCAGCAGCGAACTGCGCCTGGAAGCGGCGGCCAGCCGCCTGGGAATCAACCTCAGCCTGCTCACCAGCCAGGCGGGACACGCCTGATGGCCCTGCGCTTGCTGCTGGGCTTCGATTACGGCACCAAACAGATCGGCGTTGCGGTCGGCCAGGTCGTCACCGGCCAGGCCCGCGAACTGTGTACCCTCAAGGCCCAGAACGGCGTTCCGGACTGGAACCAGGTCGAAGCGCTGATCAAGGAGTGGAAACCCGACGCCGTGGTGGTCGGCCTGCCGCTGAACATGGACGGCACTCCCAGCGACATGTGCCTGCGCGCGGAAAAGTTTGCCCGCCGGCTCAATGGCCGCTTCAATCTGCCCTTCTATACCCACGACGAACGCCTGACCACGTTCGAAGCCAAGGGTGAGCGCCTCGGGCGCGGCGGGCAGAAAGGCAGTTACCGTGACAACCCGGTGGACGCCATCGCCGCGGCCCTGCTGCTGCAGGGCTGGCTCGATGCCAACGCCGCCCTGTTCGATACCTGATTTTCCGAAAGCGCCGCCAAGGCGCTTTCTTTTAGCGATGAACCGCGCCACGCACACCGGCCCGGAAACCTGAAGGAGCCAGCATGAGCCTGCCCAATCCTGCCGAACTGATCAGCCAGATGGCGATCCGTCTCACGGCACACCTGGAACAACGCGGCATCAGCGAACCACGCTACATCGGCATTCGCACAGGTGGCGTCTGGGTCGCCCAGGCCTTGCTCGAAGAACTCGGCAGCCAGTCGCCCCTGGGCACCCTGGACGTGTCCTTCTACCGCGATGACTTCAGCCAGAACGGCCTGCATCCGCAAGTGCGCCCTTCGGCCCTGCCCTTCGAGATCGAAGGCCAGCACCTGGTGCTGATCGACGACGTGCTGATGAGTGGCCGGACCATCCGCGCCGCCATGAACGAGCTGTTCGACTATGGTCGCCCGGCCAGCGTGACCCTGGTGTGCCTGCTGGACCTGGACGCCGCCGAGCTGCCGATCCGCCCGAACGTGGTCGGCGCGACACTGGCCCTTGCCGCTCACGAGCGGGTCAAGCTCTCCGGCCCGACCCCGCTGCAGCTCGAACTGCAAGACCTCGCCCTTTAACTGCCCTTGTAAAGAGTCCATTGCGATGACGCCTCTCGAAACCAAGCGCCCGCTGCAGCTCAACGATCAGGGCCAGCTGCGGCACTTCCTGTCCCTCGATGGCCTGCGCCGCGAGCTGTTGACGGAAATCCTCGACACCGCCGACTCATTCCTCGAGATCGGCGCCCGGGCGGTGAAGAAAGTCCCGTTGCTGCGCGGCAAGACCGTATGCAACGTGTTCTTCGAAAACTCCACCCGCACCCGCACCACCTTCGAACTGGCGGCCCAGCGGCTGTCGGCGGACGTGATCACCCTCAACGTATCTACGTCCTCGGCGAGCAAGGGCGAAACCCTGCTCGATACCCTGCGCAACCTCGAAGCCATGGCCGCGGACATGTTCGTCGTGCGCCATGGCGATTCCGGGGCGGCACATTTCATCGCCGAGCACGTCTGCCCGCAGGTGGCGATCATCAATGGCGGTGATGGCCGCCACGCCCACCCGACCCAGGGCATGCTGGACATGCTGACCATCCGCCGGCACAAGGGCGGCTTCGAGAACCTTTCGGTAGCCATCGTCGGCGACATCCTGCACTCGCGGGTAGCCCGCTCGAACATGCTGGCCCTCAAGACCCTCGGCTGCCCGGACATCCGGGTGATCGCGCCGAAGACCCTGCTGCCCATCGGCATCGAGCAATACGGCGTGAAGGTCTTCACCGACATGGCCGCGGGCCTCAAGGACGTGGACGTGGTGATCATGCTGCGCCTGCAACGCGAGCGCATGACCGGCGGCCTGCTGCCCAGCGAAGGCGAGTTCTACCGCCTGTTCGGCCTGACCACCGCGCGCCTGGCCGGCGCCAGGCCGGACGCCATCGTCATGCACCCGGGGCCGATCAACCGGGGCGTGGAGATCGAATCGGCCGTGGCCGACGGTCCGCATTCGGTGATCCTCAACCAGGTGACCTACGGCATCGCCATCCGCATGGCGGTGCTGTCCATGGCCATGAGCGGGCAAACGGCCCAGCGCCAATTCGACCAGGAGAACGCCCAGTGAAGCTCAGCATTCTCGGCGCACGCGTGATCGATCCGGCCACCGGCCTGGATCAAGTGACCGATATCCATATCGATGCCTGCAAGATCGTCGCCCTGGGCGCCGCTCCGGCCGGCTTCATTCCCGCCCAGACCCTCGAAGCCCAGGGCCTGGTGGCTGCCCCCGGCCTGGTGGACTTGAACGTCGCCCTGCGCGAGCCTGGCTACAGCCGCAAAGGCAACATCGTCAGCGAAACCCAGGCCGCCGCGGCCGGTGGCGTAACCAGCCTGTGCTGCCCACCGCAGACCAGGCCGGTGCTGGACACCTCGGCCGTGGCCGAACTGATCCTCGACCGCGCCCGGGAAGCCGGTAACACCAAGGTCTTTCCCATCGGTGCGTTGAGCAAGGGCCTGGAAGGCGAGCAACTGGCCGAACTCATCGCCCTGCGCGATGCCGGTTGCGTGGCATTCGGCAACGGCCTGAACAATTTCCGTAACACCCGCACCCTGTGCCGGGCCCTGGAATACGCAGCGACGTTCGGCCTGACGGTGATCTTCAATTCCCAGGACCACGACCTCGCCGAAGGCGGCCTGGCCCACGAAGGCCCCACCGCCAGCTTCCTCGGTTTGCCGGGCATCCCGGAAACCGCCGAGACCGTGGCGCTGGCCCGGGACCTGCTGCTGGTGGAACAGAGCGGCGTGCGCGCGCACTTCAGCCAGTTGACCAGCGCCCGTGGCGCGGCGCTGATCGCCCAGGCCCAGGCCCGCGGCCTGCCTGTCACCGCCGACGTGGCGCTGTACCAGTTGATCCTGACCGACGAAGCCCTGATCGACTTCAACAGCGTCTATCACGTCCAGCCGCCGCTGCGCACCCGCGCCGACCGCGATGGGCTGCGCGAAGCAGTGAGGTCCGGCGTCATCTCGGCCATTGCCAGCCATCACCAGCCCCACGAGCGGGATGCCAAGCTGGCGCCATTCGGCGCCACCGAGCCGGGTATCAGCAGCGTCGAATTGCTGTTGCCACTGGCCCTGACACTGGTGGAAGACGGCTTGCTCGACCTGCCGACCCTGCTGGCCCGCCTGAGCACCGGCCCGGCCCAGGCGCTGGAGTTGCCGGCGGGCAAGCTGGCGGTCGGCGCGGCGGCAGACCTGGTGCTGTTCGACCCTGCGGCCTCCACCGTGGCCGGCGAAGCCTGGCGCTCCAAGGGTGACAATTGCCCGTTCCTGGGCCACAGCCTGCCGGGGGTGGTGCGCTATACCCTGATGGACGGGCGGATTACCCACCAGGCCTGAAACCGCGGCGCCCTTATCGCGAGCAGGCTCGCTCCCACAGGGGGATTTCCGGTGCACACATGATATGTGAACACTTCGATCCATGTGGGAGCGAGCCTGCTCGCGAATGCAGGCGACTCGGTCCTACTGAAAAGCCCCACGCTTCTGCGCGTTACGAATCGACACCTGATCGTTCAATGTCCAGAAGTCATACAGCACGCCCAGGAAAAACACCCCACCGGTCAACAGATAGACGATCGCGCTGATCCATTTGCCCTGGTACATCCGGTGCACGCCGAATACGCCGAGGAACGTCAGCAGGATCCACGCCACGCTGTATTCGATCGGTCCCGGGGTGAAACGCAGGTCGGCCTCGCGGTCCATGGATGGAATCAGGAACAGGTCGATCAACCAGCCGATGCCCAGCAGCCCCAGGGTGAAGAACCAGATCGTGCCGGTGACCGGCTTGCCATAGTAGAAACGGTGGGCACCGGTGAATCCGAAGATCCAGAGCAGATACCCGATGAGTTTGCTGTGGGTATCGTGAGTAGCGCCCTGCTGATAGCTGTTCATGAATGGCCTCTTTTGCCTCGATAGATAAATTTGTTCGAACCTTTTGTGACTTTTTCGTGTCGAGCCGACAAGCGGTTCCGGACGAATCGTGTCCGGGAAAGCCCCGTAATACGGGGCTTGTGTAGGACAATCCGGACAAAGTGTCGCAATTAGCGGTTTTTTCGCACCCTTTTCAATCGACAAACGGCCTCGGGATCATCAGAAAAGCTGTTATAAAGTTGCGCGCTAACCTTTAAGAGCCCTGCCTAATGCGTCCATTTATCAAGACATGGCTGACCTTTTGCCTATTATTGCCCCTGGCCGCCCACGCCACCAACCGTGAGCAACGTCTTCCCAATATCAATGGCTTCACACCCAAGGCCCATGTTTCTGCTCCATCGAGCAAGAACCGGCAAAAGCCCCAGCGTGTGAGCACCGCCAACAGCAAGCTGGTACCGCCCATGGCGCCCAAGACCAGCAGCAACGTGCTGAGCCGTGCGGTGAACGTGCTCGGCACGCCTTATCGCTGGGGCGGCAGTAGCCCAAGCAAGGGATTCGATTGCAGCGGCCTGGTGAAATACGCCTTCAACGATGCCACGTTCAACCTGCCGCGCACATCCAATGCAATGGCCAGCGGCCACGGCGAGAAAGTCGACCGCAAGGACCTCAAGCCCGGCGACCTGATCTTCTTCAAGCTCAAGAGCCGCCGGGTCAATCACGTGGCGATCTACCTGGGCAACGACCGTTTCATCCATGCTCCGCGGCGTGGCAAGTCAGTGACCATCGACACCCTGAACAAACCTTATTGGAACACCCACTACGTGGTTGCCAAGCGGGTCTTGCCGAAAGAACAGGCTGGGTTGCGAGTGGCTCAGCGCTGATTCAAGCCCCCTCGTGGCGAGGGGGATTCAGCGAAACGTCGTACCGCCCCGCCGGGCTGCGAAGCAGCCCCCGGATGGCGAGCCAGAAATAAGGATGCAAGCCTTTGTTGGGGGCCGCGCCGAAGGTCCCTGGCCGATTCCCCTAGAAGTTATCCGGCGTACGCGCCCTCTCCCGCGCATGCTCGCGGCTGATCAGCCCCTTGTTCACCAGATCCTTCAGGCACATGTCCAGCGTCTGCATCCCCAGGGATCCACCGGTCTGGATGGCAGAATACATCTGCGCCACCTTGTCCTCGCGGATCAGGTTACGGATCGCCGACGTGCCCAGCATGATCTCGTGGGCGGCGACGCGGCCCCCACCGATCTTCTTGACCAGCGTCTGGGAGATCACCGCCTGCAGCGACTCCGACAGCATCGAGCGAACCATTGATTTCTCATCCCCGGGAAACACGTCCACCACGCGGTCGATGGTCTTGGCCGCCGAGGTGGTGTGCAGGGTGCCGAACACCAGGTGCCCTGTTTCAGCGGCGGTCAGTGCCAGGCGAATGGTCTCCAGGTCGCGCATCTCCCCCACCAGGATCACGTCCGGGTCTTCCCGCAGGGCCGAGCGCAGGGCCGTGGAAAAACCCTGGGTATCGCGGTGCACCTCACGCTGGTTGATCAGGCACTTGCGCGGCTCGTGGACAAACTCGATGGGGTCTTCGATGGTCAGGATGTGGTGATGCTTGTGGGTATTGAGGTAGTCGATCATGGCCGCCAGGGTGGTGGACTTGCCCGAGCCGGTCGGCCCGGTCACCAGTACCAGCCCTCGGGGCGCCTCGGTCACCTTGCGAAACACATCGCCCATCCCGAGGTCTTCCATGGTCAGGACTTTCGACGGAATGGTCCGGAACACCGCCCCCGCCCCGCGATTCTGGTTGAAGGCGTTGACCCGGAACCGCGCCACACCCGGCACATCGAAGGAAAAATCGGTTTCCAGAAACTTTTCGTAATCTACTCGTTGCCGGTCGTTCATGATGTCGTAGATCAACTCATGAACCTGCTTGTGGTCCAGGGCCGGCAGGTTGATCCTGCGCACGTCGCCGTCGACGCGGATCATCGGCGGCAGCCCGGCGGACAGATGCAGGTCCGACGCCCCCTGTTTGGCGCTGAACGCCAGCAGTTCGGTGATATCCATAGCGCTCCTCAATTCCAGTAGAATGCCGCGAACCTCAGACCCGCTGGCGCTTCTTTATGTCCACGATAGCAGACAACATCGCCCTGGTAGTTTCACGGATCCGCGCTGCGGAGCAGGCCGCCCGACGCCCCGAGCACAGCGTCCAACTGTTGGCGGTGAGCAAGACCAAACCCGCCCAGGCCCTGCGGGAAGCCTATGCCGCGGGCCTGCGGGACTTCGGCGAGAACTATCTCCAGGAAGCGCTGGGCAAACAGGCTGAACTGACCGACCTGCCCTTGACCTGGCACTTCATAGGCCCCATTCAGTCGAACAAGACGCGCGCTATCGCCGAACATTTCGCCTGGGTGCATTCCGTGGATCGCTTGAAAATTGCACAACGCCTGTCCGAGCAACGCCCGTCCGGGTTGCCACCCCTGAACATCTGCATCCAGGTCAACGTCAGCGGCGAAGCCAGCAAGTCCGGCTGCACCCCGGCCGACCTGCCGGCCCTGGCCCACGCCATCGACGCCCTGCCACGCCTCAAGCTGCGCGGGCTGATGGCCATCCCCGAGCCAACCGAGGATCGCGCCGCCCAGGACGCGGCCTTCGCCGCGGTCCAACGCCTTCAAGCGAGCCTGGACCTGCCTCTGGACACCCTGTCCATGGGCATGAGCCATGATCTCGAATCCGCCATTGCCCAGGGCGCAACCTGGGTACGTATCGGCACTGCCCTGTTCGGCGCCCGCGATTATGGCGGTCACTGACCCTAGCCATGCCAACTCCACTCTCTCTAATCAAGGACCTGTCATGAGCAACACGCGTATTGCCTTCATCGGCGCCGGCAACATGGCCGCCAGCCTGATCGGTGGCCTGCGGGCCAAGGGCCTGGATGCCGCGCAGATCCGCGCCAGTGATCCGGGCGAAGAGACACGTGCCCGGGTGAGCGCCGAGCACGGCATTGAAACCTTCGCCGATAACGCCCAGGCCATCGACGGCGCCGACGTCGTCGTGCTGGCGGTCAAGCCCCAAGCGATGAAAGCCGTGTGCCAGGCCATCCGCCCGAGCCTCAAGCCTCATCAGCTGGTGGTATCGATTGCCGCGGGCATCACCTGCGACAGCATGAGCAACTGGCTCGGCGCCCAGCCGATCGTGCGCTGCATGCCCAACACCCCGGCGCTGTTGCGCCAGGGCGTCAGCGGTCTGTTCGCCACTGCCCAGGTCTCCACCGAGCAACGCCAGCAGGCCGAAACGCTGCTGTCGGCCGTGGGCCTGGCGTTATGGCTGGAGACCGAGCAACAGCTGGACGCGGTCACCGCTGTCTCCGGCTCGGGCCCGGCGTATTTCTTCCTGTTGATCGAGGCCATGACCGCCGCCGGCGAGAAGCTTGGCCTGCCGAGGGAAACCGCCGCCCGGTTGACCCTGCAAACGGCACTGGGCGCCGCCCACATGGCAGTGTCCAGCGATGTCGATGCCGCCGAACTGCGGCGTCGCGTAACCTCTCCCGCCGGCACCACCGAAGCGGCGATCAAATCGTTCCAGGCCGGAGGCTTCGAAGCCCTGGTGGAAAAAGCACTCGGCGCCGCCGCGCATCGCTCGGCCGAGATGGCCGAACAACTGGGCCAATAAGGAGCCATTCATGATCGGATTGAACACCGCAGCGGTCTACGTGCTGCAAACCCTCGGCAGCCTGTACCTGCTGATCGTACTGATGCGTTTCGTGCTGCAACTGGTACGCGCCAACTTCTACAACCCGCTGTGCCAGTTCGTCGTCAAGGCCACCCAGCCACTGCTCAAGCCGCTGCGTCGCATCATTCCGAGCCTGTTCGGCCTGGACATGTCGTCGCTGGTACTGGCGATCCTCCTGCAGATGGCACTGATGGCCCTGACGCTGCTGCTGACCTACGGCACCACCGGCAATCCACTGCAATTGCTGATCTGGTCGATCATTGGCGTGACCGCGCTGTTCCTGAAGATTTTCTTCTTCGCGCTGATCATCAGCGTGATCCTGTCGTGGGTCGCTCCGGGCAGCCATAACCCGGGCGCCGAGCTGGTGAACCAGATCTGCGAACCGGCCCTGGCACCGTTCCGCCGTATCGTGCCGAACCTGGGCGGCCTGGATATTTCGCCGATCCTGGCATTCATGGTGCTCAAGCTGATCGACATGCTGGTGATCAACAACCTGGCGGCGGTGACCATGATGCCGGAAATCCTGCGCCTGCTGATCTGATGGGGCGCACCTCCTCTGTGGCGAGGGGATTTATCCCCTCGCCACAGATAAATACCCGTGCCATAAGACACACCCCCGCCTTTGCTTGCCGCTAACCCCAGCGGTCTTTAGACTTACGCCTCATTTCAACGAGAGCAGGGTCGATGCCAGCTGCCTTTCCCCCCGATTCCGTTGGTCTGGTGACGCCGCAAATGGCGCATTTCAGCGAGCCCCTGGCCCTGGCCTGCGGCCGTTCGTTGCCAGCCTATGACCTGATCTATGAAACCTACGGCACCCTCAACGCCACGGCCAGCAATGCCGTGCTGATCTGCCACGCCTTGTCCGGGCATCACCATGCCGCCGGCTACCACAGCGTCGACGATCGCAAGCCAGGCTGGTGGGACAGTTGCATCGGCCCCGGCAAGCCCATCGACACCGACAGGTTCTTCGTCGTCAGCCTGAACAACCTCGGCGGTTGCAATGGCTCCACGGGCCCCAGCAGCCTCAACCCTGAAACCGGCAAGCCCTTCGGCGCCGACTTTCCGGTCTTGACCGTGGAAGACTGGGTCCACAGCCAGGCCCGCCTGGCAGATCGCCTCGGCATCGACCAGTGGGCAGCGGTCATCGGCGGCAGCCTGGGGGGCATGCAGGCCCTACAGTGGACCATCACCTACCCGGACCGTGTGCGTCATTGCCTGGCAATCGCCTCGGCTCCCAAGCTGTCGGCACAGAACATCGCCTTCAACGAAGTGGCGCGCCAGGCGATCCTCACCGATCCGGAGTTCCACGGCGGCTCGTTCCAGGAGCACGGCGTGATTCCCAAGCGCGGGCTCATGCTGGCGCGGATGGTCGGGCATATCACCTACCTATCCGATGACTCCATGGGCGAAAAATTCGGCCGGGGCCTCAAGAGCGAAAAGCTCAACTACGACTTCCACAGCGTCGAGTTCCAGGTGGAAAGCTACCTGCGCTACCAGGGCGAGGAGTTCTCCGGGCGCTTCGATGCCAACACCTACCTGTTGATGACCAAGGCCCTGGACTACTTCGATCCAGCGGCGAACTTCGACAATGACCTGGCGAAGACCTTCGCCGGCGCCACCGCCAAGTTCTGCGTGATGTCGTTCACCACCGACTGGCGCTTTTCCCCGGCCCGCTCCCGGGAGCTGGTGGATGCGCTGATGACGGCGCGCAAGGACGTCTGCTACCTGGAAATCGACGCCCCCCAGGGCCACGACGCCTTTCTGATCCCGATCCCGCGCTACCTGCAGGCGTTCGGCAACTATATGAACCGTATTACGCTGTGAGGACGCCATGAGAGCCGATCTGGAAATCATCCAGGAATGGATCCCCGCCGGCAGCCGCGTGCTCGACCTGGGCTGCGGCAACGGCGAACTGCTGACCTGGCTGCGGGACAACAAGCAAGTCACCGGCTACGGCCTGGAAAACGACCCGGACAACATCGCCGAGTGCGTGGCCAAGGGCATCAACGTCATTGAACAGGACCTGGACAAGGGCCTGGGCAACTTCGCCAGCAACAGCTTCGATATCGTGGTCATGACCCAGGCCCTGCAAGCGGTGCATTACCCGGACAGGATTCTCGACGAAATGCTCCGGGTCGGACGCCAGTGCATCATCACCTTCCCCAACTTCGGCCATTGGCGCTGCCGCTGGTACCTGGCGAGCAAGGGGCGCATGCCGGTGTCGGAATTCCTGCCCTACACCTGGTACAACACGCCGAACATCCACTTTTGTACCTTCGAGGATTTCGAGGAGCTGTGCCGCGAACGCCAGGCCAAGGTCATCGATCGCCTGGCGGTGGACCAGCAACACCGCCACGGGTGGGCCAGCAAGCTATGGCCTAATCTGTTAGGTGAAATAGGCATCTATCGGGTCAGCAGCCCAGGCCTTGCCGACCACCAGATCGCGGTATGAACCCCGGCCCTACCAGGAGCACGACATGAAACGTCTAGCGTTGTTTCTCATCACCGCCTGCCTGAGCATTGGCGCCATGGCCGCCGACGCCATCAAGGCCGAACGCAAGGAAGTGTTCGGTGACATCACCGTGCACTACAACACGTTCAACTCCACCTTCCTGGCACCAGATATCGCCAAGGGCGCCGAGCTGATCCGCAGCAAGCAACAGGGTGTGATCAACGTCTCGGTACTCAAGGATGGCAAGCCCTTGATGGCCCAGGTCAGCGGCACGGTGAAAGACCTCACCAGCCAGAGCATCCCGCTGAAATTCAAGCAGGTGACCGAGCAAGGCGCGATCTACTACATCGCCCAGTATCCAGTACCCCAGCAGGAAACCCGCACCTTTGAAATCAAGGTGCGAACCGGCGACAAGATCAACACCATCAACTTCAACCAGGAACTGTTTCCGGGCCAATGATGAACCTCACCCAACTCGTACTGGCCAGCCACAACGCCGGCAAGCTCAAGGAGCTCCAGGCCATGCTCGGCGACTCGGTGCACCTGCGCTCCATCGGCGAGTTCAGCCAGGTGGAACCTGAAGAAACCGGCCTGTCGTTCGTCGAGAACGCCATCCTCAAGGCCCGCAACGCCGCACGCCTCTCGGGCCTGCCGGCGCTGGCCGACGACTCCGGGCTGGCGGTGGACTTTCTCGGCGGCGCGCCGGGCATCTATTCGGCACGTTATGCCGACGGCAAGGGCGACGCGGCGAACAACGCCAAGCTGCTCGAAGCCCTCAGGGATGTACCTGAAGCCGAGCGGGGGGCGCAATTCGTCTGTGTCCTGGCGCTGGTCCGGCATGCCGATGATCCGCTGCCGATCCTGTGCGAAGGCTTGTGGCACGGGCGCATTCTCACCGAGGCCCGGGGCGAACACGGTTTCGGCTACGACCCGCTGTTCTGGGTACCGGAACGAAACTGCTCCAGCGCCGAACTGGGCCCTGCGGAAAAGAACCAGCTGAGCCACCGCGCCCGCGCCATGGTCCTTCTGCGTCAACGCCTGGGCCTGCAATGACCGATGAATCCCCCGCACCGCTGATACACGGCGGTGCACAAGCGCCCAGGGCGCCGCTGCCGGTGCTGCCGCCCCTGGCGCTGTACGTCCACATCCCGTGGTGCGTGCGCAAATGCCCGTATTGTGATTTCAACTCCCACGCCGCCAGTGCGCAGTTGCCCGAAGAAGAATATGTCGACGCCCTGCTGGCCGACCTCGACCAGGACCTGCACGCGGTATACGGGCGGCCACTGAGCTCGATCTTCTTTGGCGGCGGCACCCCGAGCCTGTTCAGCGCCAGGGCCCTGGGCCGGCTGCTCGAAGGCGTGGCGGCGCGGATTGCCTTCGCCCCCGACATCGAAATCACCCTGGAAGCCAACCCCGGCACCTTCGAACAAGATAAATTCGTCGCATACCGTGCCCTGGGCATCAATCGCCTGTCCATCGGCGTCCAGAGCTTCCAGCAGGCCAAGCTCGAGGCGCTGGGGCGGATCCACAACGGTGACGAAGCGGTGCGCGCCGCCGGCATGGCCCGCCAGGCCGGGTTCGACAACTTCAACCTGGACCTCATGCATGGCCTGCCCGACCAGTCCCTCGACGACGCCTTGGGCGACTTGCGCCAGGCCATCGCTCTGAAGCCCACCCACCTGTCCTGGTACCAGCTGACGCTGGAGCCGAACACGGTGTTCTGGAACCAGCCGCCAACCCTGCCGGAAGACGATACCCTGTGGGACATCCAGGAGGCAGGGCAGGCATTGCTGGCCGAGCATGGCTATGCCCAATACGAAGTCTCGGCCTACGCCCAGCCTGGCCGGGCAGCGCGACACAACCTCAATTACTGGAGCTTCGGCGATTTCATCGGCATCGGCGCCGGCGCCCATGGCAAGCTCAGCCATCCGGACGGGCGTATCGTGCGCACCTGGAAGACCCGCCTGCCCAAGGACTATCTCAACCCGGCCAAGCGCTTCCTGGCCGGCGAAAAAGCCTTGCCCAACGAAGAGCTGCCTTTCGAGTTCCTGATGAACGCCCTGCGCCTGACCGAAGGCGTGGACGCGCGGCTGTACCCGGAGCGGACAGGGCTGCCCCTGCAAAGCCTGGCCGAAGGCCGGCGCGAGGCCGAACAAAGCGGGTTGTTGCAGGTCGAACCGTCACGTCTGGCGGCCACCGAGCGCGGACAGCTGTTTCTCAATGACTTGCTGCAGAAATTTCTGAGCTGATCAACACAAGGAAATCGAATGGATCTGGTACTCGACCTGCTTGCCACCGTGTCCCGCTGGAGCCGCAGCAATCTCTCGGAGATCTCCCTGGCGCTGGTAGGCTGCCTGCTGGTGCTGTTTGGCGCGGACATCAAGGGTTGGGTCGAACAGCGCCTGGGCAGCATCGCCGGCGCCTTGCGCGTCCCGCTGATCGCCCTGCTGTGCATGATCGGCAGCGGTGCGGCCCTGATCTATGCCACTCCATGGATCGTCAAGGGATTGAGCCAGTTCAACAACTACAGCCTGGCGCCGGTTCTACTGGTGGTACTGGTGTTGATAGGCGTAGTCGCGGATCGGCGCTGATTTCGACCTGCACAAAACAAATGTGGGAGCGAGCTTGCTGGCGATGGCGGTATGACAGTCAACATTGACGTTGGATGTCATGCCCTCATCGCGAGCAAGCTCGCTCCCACAGGGGATCCCATTTCAGCAGGACTTCGTCTTACGCCACCTTCTCGAACTTCAAGTCCCAGACCCCATGCCCCAGCCGTTCGCCACGGCGTTCGAACTTGGTGATCGGTCGTTCGGCCGGGCGCGGCACATAGCGACCGTCTTCGGCCAGGTTACGGTAACCCGGGGCGACGTTCATCACCTCCAGCATGTACTCGGCGTAGGGTTCCCAGTCGGTGGCCATGTGCAGCACACCGCCAACCTTCAACTTGCTGCGCACCAGCTCGGCGAACGACGCCTGGACGATGCGGCGCTTGTGATGGCGGCTTTTGTGCCAGGGGTCGGGGAAGAACAGCATCAGCCGGTCGAGGCTGTTGTCGGCCACGCAGCGGTTCAGCACCTCGATGGCGTCGCAATCATAGACCCGCAGGTTGGTCAGCCCTTGGGTCAGCACGCCATTGAGCAGCGCACCGACACCGGGACGGTGCACTTCCACGCCGATGAAATCCTGTTCCGGCGCGGCAGCGGCCATTTCCAGCAGCGAATGGCCCATGCCGAAACCGATCTCCAGCGAGCGCGGGGCCGAGCGGCCGAACACCTGGTCAAAATCCACCGGCGCATCGGCCAGGGGCAGGACGAACAGAGGGGCGCCCTGTTCCAGGCCGCGTTGCTGGCCTTCGGTCATGCGCCCGGCGCGCATCACGAAACTCTTGATACGGCGGTGTTGGCGTTGTTCTTCGCCTTCTTCCGGCAGGACAGGCGTGTCGTTCGATTCAGTCATCAATGGCTCTTACTTGATCAGACCATCCAGCGGCGAGGAGGCGCTGGCGTAAAGTTTCTTCGGCATGCGACCGGCCAGGTAAGCCAGGCGACCGGCAACGATGGCGTGCTTCATGGCTTCGGCCATCAGGACCGGCTGCTGGGCATGGGCGATGGCGGAGTTCATCAGCACCGCTTCGCAACCCAGTTCCATGGCGATAGTGGCATCCGAAGCGGTACCGACACCGGCATCCACCAGCACCGGGATCCTGGCTTCTTCGAGGATGATCTGCAGGTTGTATGGGTTGCAGATGCCCAGCCCCGTACCGATCAGGCCAGCCAGCGGCATGACCGCGATGCAGCCGATTTCCGCCAGTTGACGAGCAATGATCGGGTCATCGCTGGTGTACACCATCACGTCGAAACCTTCCTTGACCAGGGTTTCGGCGGCCTTGAGGGTCTCGATCACGTTGGGGAACAGGGTTTTCTGGTCGGCCAGCACTTCCAGCTTGACCAGGTTGTGCCCATCGAGCAGCTCACGGGCCAGGCGGCAGGTGCGCACGGCCTCGACGGCGTCGAAGCAGCCGGCGGTGTTGGGCAGGATGGTGTAGCGGTCCGGCGGCAGGATATCCAGCAGGTTCGGTTCGCCCGGGTTCTGGCCGATGTTGGTCCGGCGCACGGCGACGGTGACGATTTCGGCGCCCGATGCTTCGATGGCCAGGCGGGTCTCTTCCATGTCGCGGTATTTGCCGGTGCCTACCAGCAAGCGCGACTGGTAGGTACGACCGGCCAGGACGAAGGGCTTGTCGCTACGAACGATGCTCATGGGAAATCCTCTGTTGGGGTGAGGTTCTTGCGAAATTTGACTGACCAGACGCCGTGAAACGCCGCGAACGGATTTGCACGCTGCCTGGTGCTAGCCGCCGCCGATGGCGTGGACGACTTCGACCTGGTCACCCTCGTTGAGGGTCGTGTCGGCATGCTGGCTGCGCGGGACGATATCCAGGTTGAGTTCCACCGCGACGCGACGCCCGGCAAGATCCAGGCGGGTCAGCAGGGCCGCAACGGTTTCACCGTCGGGCAATTCAAAGGGTTCGCCGTTCAACTGAATGCGCATGCCGGATGCCGTCATCATTTTTAGGGGCTGGCATTCTAGCCCGATCAGTCTGGGCGACCCAAGCCATTCGTCATGAAATGGACCGGGCGGTCAGCCCAGCCGCCAGGCGGCCAGCCCCAGACACAGCCAGCCGATCAGGAACGCCACGCCTCCGAACGGCGTGATGATGCCCAGCTTGCTGATGCCGGTGAGGGTCAGCAGATACAGACTGCCGGAGAACAGCAGGATACCGACCACGAATGACACGCCAGCCCAGGTCACGACGCGACCGGGAATATGCGTGGCCAGCAACGCAACGCCCAGCAATGCAAGGGTGTGCACCAATTGGTAGGTGACACCGGTGTGGAAGATCGCCAGGTAATCGGCGCTCAGGCGATTCTTCAGGCCGTGGGCGGCAAACGCCCCCAGCGCCACGCCGGTGAAGCCGAAAAAGGCGGCCAGCATCAGAAAGCTACGCAGCATGAGAACTCCAGTCAGACTCGGTGGGCAGGGTCTGTATAATGGCCCGCTCGACCGGTTCGGCCAAGCCATCCCTATGCTGCGTTCATTCTTTCGACGATTCCTTAAAGCCCTGCTCTGGTTCGCCATCGGCAGCGTCGTGCTGGTGCTGCTGTTTCGGGTAGTGCCTCCACCGTTCACGGCGCTGATGATCGAGCGCAAGATCGAATCCTGGTTTGGCGGCGAACCGATCGACCTGCAACGCACCTGGCAGCCTTGGGACCGGATCTCCGACAGCCTCAAGCTGGCGGTCATCGCCGGCGAAGACCAGAAATTCCCGGAGCATTGGGGTTTCGACATCAGCGCGATCCAGGCAGCGTTTGCTCATAATGGACGCGGCGGCTCGATTCGCGGCGCCAGCACCCTCTCCCAGCAAGTATCCAAGAACCTGTTCCTGTGGTCGGGCCGCAGTTGGCTGCGCAAAGGGCTCGAAGCCTGGTTCACGGCATTGATCGAGGTGTTCTGGCCCAAACAGCGGATCCTCGAGGTGTACCTCAACAGTGTCGAGTGGGATGACGGTGTGTTCGGGGCCGAAGCGGCGGCGCGGCATCACTTCCGCACTGGCGCGCAATCCTTGTCCCGGCAACAGGCCAGCCTGCTGGCGGCGGTACTGCCCAATCCGAGGGCATGGAGCGCCAGCCGACCGAGCCCCTATGTGTTGCGGCGAGCGAGCTGGATTCGCCAGCAGATGAACCAGTTGGGAGGCGACAGTTATTTGTTGGGGCTCAATGATTCGCGGCGAGCGCCTTGGGCGCAGTAACCCACGCACTGTCCCTGTAGGGGGGGCGAGCTTGCTCGCGATGACGGTTCGACAGCCTACACCGATGTTGAATGCAATGGCCTCATCGCGAGCAAGCTCGCTCCCACAGGATCAGCAGTGAATTCAAATTATCGCCCCGAACAAAAACGCCCCGATCATCACTGATCGGGGCGTTTTTTTGGCCGCAGCTGCAGATCAAGCCGCGATCGACACCTTGAGCTTGTTCATCGCGCTCTTCTCGAGCTGGCGGATCCGCTCGGCCGACACGTTGTACTTCTGCGCCAGGTCGTGCAGCGTGGCTTTTTCCTCGGCCAGCCAACGCTGGTAGAGGATGTCACGGCTGCGCTCGTCCAGCACTTCCAGGGCTTCGTGCAGGTTGGTGTTGGAGTTGTCGCTCCAGTCGGCGTCTTCCAGTTGACGCGCCGGGTCATACCGGTGGTCTTCCAGATAGTTGGCCGGCGACTGGAAGGCACTGTCGTCGTCCGCTTCGGCAGCCGGGTCGAAGGCCATGTCCTGTCCGGTCAGCCGGCTTTCCATCTCGCGCACTTCCCTGGGCTCGACACCCAGGCTCTCGGCGACGCGATGGACCTCCTCGTTGTTCAGCCAGGCCAGGCGTTTCTTCTGGCTGCGCAAGTTGAAGAACAGCTTGCGCTGGGCCTTGGTGGTCGCCACTTTCACGATGCGCCAGTTGCGCAGGATGAACTCGTGGATTTCCGCCTTGATCCAGTGAACCGCGAACGACACCAGGCGCACGCCCATCTCAGGGTTGAAGCGCTTGACCGCTTTCATCAGGCCGACGTTGCCTTCCTGGATCAGATCCGCCTGGGCCAGCCCGTAGCCGGAATAGCTGCGGGCGATATGTACGACAAAACGCAGGTGGGCGAGCACCATTTGCCGAGCCGCCTCAAGATCCTGCTCATAGTAGAGACTCTCGGCCAGTTCACGCTCCTGCTCGGGCGTCAGCAACGGAATGCTGTTCACCGTGTGCACATAGGCCTCCAGGTTCGCACCCGGGACCAGAGCATAAGCAGGTTGCAAAGAAGTGGTCATACGAAAAAACCTCCGACTCACATAACTCGTGCAGTTCAGCACTGCGAAAATTGACCGGGAACCGTAGGACAAGTTCCCACAAAAACTGAAAGGTCAATACGCGCAAAAAACACTATTTTGGCGCAAGCTCACGCAAGTGGCGTGCGACCGCAATCCATGCACCGATATAACCCAACAGCACCGCGCCAAGCAAGAGCGACAGACCGTCGGCGACTGGCACTCCGGCCAGCGCGAAATCACTGCCGTACAAACCGGCCAGTCCCACTACCGCATCGTTCAGCCAGTCCAGGCCGAACGCCAATACTCCCCAGGACAGAATCCCGGCGCCGAAGCCATATAGCGCGCCCATGTACAGGAAGGGCCTGCGTACATAACTGTCCGTACCGCCGACGAGTTTAATCACTTCTATCTCGGTGCGGCGGTTTTCAATATGAAGACGAATGGTATTGCCTATCACCAAAAGTAATGCAGAAACCAGAAGCACCGTCAGGCCGAAGACAAACCGGTCGCCGAGCTTGAGTATCGCCGCAAGACGCTCGACCCAGACTAGATCAAGTTGCGCCTGTTGTACCTTCGGCAATTCGGAAAGTCTTTGTCTTAATGCTTCAAGGGTCGGTTTATCGACCTCTTTCGGCGTCACCAGCACCACACCCGGCAACGGGTTTTCCGGCAGTTCCCTGAGGGCTTCGCCCAGGCCGGACTGCTGCTGGAACTCTTCCAGTGCCTGTTCGCGGCCGATGTACTCGGCATCGGCGACCCCCGGCATGACCTTGATCTGTTCGCGCAACGCCTCGCCCTCGGCCGGCGTCGCCTCCAGTTGAAGGTAGAGGGAAATCTGCGCCGCGCGCTGCCAGGAGCCTCCGAGACGCTCCACGTTGCTGAGCAATAACGACAGGCCCATGGGCAAGCTCAGGGCGACGGCCATGACCATGCAGGTAAAGAAACTACCGATTGGCTGCTTGCCCAGGCGCCGCAGGCTGTCGAGCAGGCTGGCGCGGTGACTCTCGATCCAGGCATGCAGCAGCGTGGCGAAATCCGGACCGTCGTCATCGTGTTTTTTCTTTTGCGGCGCAGGCTCGGAGGCTTTTGGTGCCACGCGCTCGGCCACTTTGGGGCTGCGGGTCGCACTCATACGCCAGCCTCCCCGTCACCGATCAGGCGGCCACGCTGCAAGGTGAGCATGCGGTGACGCATGCGCGCAATCAGAGCCAGGTCGTGACTGGCAATCAGCACACTGGTGCCCAAACGGTTGATATCTTCGAATACGCCCATGATTTCCGCCGCCAGTCGCGGGTCGAGGTTACCGGTGGGTTCGTCCGCCAGCAGCAACGCCGGACGGTGAACGATGGCGCGGGCAATGCCGACGCGCTGTTGCTGGCCGGTGGACAGGTCGCCGGGATACAACTCGGCCTTGTCCGACAGGGCCACGCGCTCCAGGGCCGAATCCACGCGCTTGCTCATTTCGGCCTTGGACAGGCCCAGGATCTGCAACGGCAACGCAACGTTGTTGAATACAGTGCGATCGAACAGCAACTGGTGGTTCTGGAATACCACGCCGATCTGCCGCCGCAGGAACGGAATCTGGGCATTGCTGATGGTGCTCAAGTCCTGGCCGGCCAGCAACAACTTGCCGCTGGTGGGCCGCTCCATCGCCAGCAACAGGCGCAGCAGGGTACTTTTACCGGCGCCGGAATGGCCGGTGACAAACAGAAACTCGCCTCGACGTACCCGAAAGCTCAGCTCATGCAGGCCGACGTGACCGTTCGGATAGCGTTTACCGACCTGTTCGAAACGAATCATGAATGCTCCCGCTCGGCAAACAGCGCCTGGACAAAGGGCTCGGCTTCAAAGGTGCGCAAGTCATCGATGCCTTCACCCACGCCGATGTAGCGGATGGGCAAGCCGAACTGCTTGGCCAGGGCAAAGATCACCCCGCCCTTGGCGGTGCCGTCCAGCTTGGTCAGCGCCAGCCCGGTCAGCTCGACGGTCTGGTTGAACTGCCTGGCCTGGCTGATTGCGTTCTGGCCAGTACCGGCGTCCAGTACCAGCAGCACTTCATGGGGCGCGTCGGCATCGAGCTTGCCGATCACCCGGCGAACCTTCTTCAATTCTTCCATCAGATTGTCTTTGGTGTGCAGGCGACCGGCGGTGTCGGCGATCAGTACATCGATGCCACGAGCCTTGGCGGCCTGCACGGCATCGAAGATCACCGAAGCGGAATCGGCACCGGTGTGCTGGGCAATCACCGGGATCCTGTTGCGTTCGCCCCAGACCTGCAGCTGTTCGACCGCAGCGGCGCGGAAGGTATCGCCGGCGGCGAGCATTACCTTCTTGCCCTCCAGCTGCAGCTTCTTGGCCAGCTTGCCGATGGTGGTGGTCTTGCCGGCGCCGTTGACGCCCACCACCAGGATCACGAACGGCTTGTTCTGCGAAGCGATCACCAGCGGCTGTTCCACCGGTTTGAGCAGGTTGGCCAGCTCGCCTTGCAAGGACTTGTACAACGCGTCGGCATCGGTCAACTGCTTGCGGGCGACCTTCTGGGTCAGGCTCTGGATGATCACCGACGTCGCCTCGACGCCCACGTCGGCGGTCAACAGGCGGGTCTCGATATCGTCCAGCAAATCGTCATCGATGACCTTCTTGCCCAGGAACAGGCTGGCCATGCCTTCGCCGATACTGGCGCTGGTCTTGGACAGGCCTTGCTTGAGGCGGGCGAAAAAGCCGACCTTGCTCTGCTCGGTGACGGGTGCCGGCTCGACGAGAACCGGCGCTTCAGCCGGAGCGGGTACCGGCTCAGGAACAGGCTGGGCGACAGCGGGCGCTGGGGCGACTACCGCAACCTCGGCAACTTCGGGAACCGGTGCCACGACCGGGGTCGCGGCGACTGGCGCGGGGATCGGCGGCGTGACGTGCGGAGCCTGTACATCCTCCACCAGCCCTACCGGCTCTTCGGCCACCGGCAAGGTCAACCAGGGGGTTTGTCCGGCAGGTGGCGCCAGTGGCTGCTCGGCCACCGGCTCGGCGACGGGCTCAGGCTCAGTCTCGACCGGTTGCAGTACCGGCTCGGCCAATGGCAGAACAATGGGCGCGGCTTCCTCGGCCACGGCTTCGGCGGCAGGCTCGGGTTGTGGCTGTTCGACGACGGTTTCCTGCGGCTTCTTGCGCAGCCATCCGAACAGGCCTTTTTTCTCGCCAGCCGCAGCTGGGGTCTTCTTGTCGTCGTTGGAACCAAACATGGAGGACGGCTATCTCACGGTAGCGACGCGCCACGAGGGCGCCTCGGTGATAAATATTCGATGCTGAACAGACTGTGTTTCATCCAGCTTGTTCACGCGCAACATTTTGTCCAAGTGTTCCCGGAACACCTCGACCTTGATTTTTTCGAAGGACTGGCAAGGCATCGTCGGCGAAAACGCTGCGATCAACGATCAAACCCGACACTTCGTCGGTACGTCCACCCGACAAAAGGCCCGATAGGCGTGGCCGCCAGTAAAACGGACCAGTATCCTAGCACCCTCTCGCCCGCCGACGCTAAGACATGGCGGGCAACCCAACAGGTTTAAACACGAATGAATGCTCTCGCCCGCCGCGCCGCAGGCCTGCTGCTCAGCGCAGTCTGCCTGCCCTTTTCAGCCTTGGCTGCCGATCCACAACCCACTCATGAATTCATGCTCGACAACGGCCTCAAGGTCGTGGTGCGCGAAGATCACCGGGCTCCGGTGGTGGTGTCCCAGGTCTGGTACAAGGTCGGCTCCAGTTACGAGACACCGGGCCAGACCGGCCTGTCCCATGCCCTGGAACACATGATGTTCAAAGGCAGCGAAAAAGTCGGCCCGGGCGAAGCCTCCCTGATCCTGCGGGACCTGGGCGCCGAAGAGAACGCCTTCACCAGCGACGACTTCACCGCGTACTACCAGGTGTTGGCCCGGGACCGCCTGGGCGTGGCCTTCGAGCTGGAAGCCGACCGCATGGCCAGCCTGCGCCTGCCACCGGAGGAGTTCAGCCGCGAGATCGAGGTCATCAAGGAAGAACGTCGCATGCGCACCGACGACAAGCCGATGTCCAAGGCTTATGAGCGCTTCAAGGCCATGGCTTACCCGGCCAGCGGCTACCACACGCCGACCATCGGCTGGATGGCCGATCTGGACCGGATGAAGGTCGAGGAACTGCGACACTGGTACCGATCCTGGTACGCCCCGAACAACGCGACCCTGGTGGTGGTCGGCGACGTGACACCGGATGAGGTCAAGTCACTGGCCCAGCGTTATTTCGGCCCGATTGCACGACGCGACGTCCCTGTGGCGAAAATCCCCCTGGAGCTGGGCGAACCCGGCGAGCGCCAGATCACCCTGCATGTGCAGACCCAACTGCCCAGCGTGATGATGGCCTTCAATGTGCCCAGCATCGCCACCGCGACGGACAAACGTTCGGTCAATGCGTTGCGTCTGATCTCGGCCCTGTTGGACGGCGGCTACAGCGGTCGGATCCCGACCCAACTGGAGCGCGGCGAGGAGCTGGTGTCCGGAGGCTCGTCGAGCTACGACGCCTACACCCGGGGCGACACGCTGTTCACCCTGTCGGCCACACCCAATACCCAGAAGAACAAGACCCTGGCCCAGGCCGAAGCGGGTCTGTGGCGCTTGCTTGAACAACTGAAAACCACCGCGCCGACCGCCGACGAACTGGAGCGCGTCCGTGCCCAGGTCATCGCCGGCCTGGTGTATGAGCGCGACTCGATCACCAGCCAGGCGACCGCCATCGGCCAGCTGGAAACCGTCGGCCTGTCCTGGAAGCTGATGGACACCGAACTTGCCGAACTGCAAAGCGTGACCCCGCAAGAAATCCAGAAGGCAGCCCAGCTGTATTTCACCCGCTCGCGCCTGAGCGTCGCGCACGTCCTGCCCGAGGAGAAAGCTCATGAGTGAGCGCAAACCATCCCGCCTGCTGCTGATCGGCCTGGTGTCGATCGCCCTGGTCGGCGCCCTGGCCTTTTATCTGTCACCATCGAGCAGTACGGACGCCAGCCAGGCATTGGACAAGGCCAGGTCCGGTAACAAACTGCAATCGCTGTCCGAACTCGATGACAAGGCACCCAGCCGCCGTCAGCTTGACGTACAGACCTGGAAAACCGCCGACGGTGCCAAGGTATTGTTCGTCGAAGCCCGGGAATTGCCGATGTTCGACCTGCGCGTGACGTTCGCTGCCGGCAGCAGCCAGGATGGCGATGCGCCTGGCCTGGCGACGCTGACCAACGCCATGCTCAACGAAGGCGTGGCCGGCAAGGATGTCAGTGCCATTGCCCAAGGCTTCGAAAGCCTGGGCGCGGACTTCGGCAATGGCGCCCACCGGGACATGGCCCTGGTGTCGCTGCGCAGTCTCAGTGCGCTGGACAAGCGAGAGCCGGCGCTGAAGCTGTTCGCCGAAGTCGTCGGCAAACCGACCTTCCCCGCCGACTCTTTCGAACGCATCAAGAACCAACTGCTGGCCGGCTTCGAGTATCAGAAACAGAATCCGGGCAAACTGGCGGGCCTGGAACTGATGAAACGACTCTATGGCGATCATCCATATGCCCATTCCAGCGATGGCACCGCCCAAAGCATTCCGTCCATCACCCTGGCCCAGGCCCGCGCCTTTCACGCCAGGGCCTATGCAGCCGGCAACGCGGTGATCGCCCTGGTGGGGGACCTGTCCCGCGCCGAGGCCGAGGCGATTGCCAACCAGGTGTCCGCCGCATTGCCCAAGGGCCCGGCCCTGGCGAAAACGCCGCCACCGGTGGAGCCGAAAGCGAGCCTCGGGCACATCGAATTTCCGTCCAAGCAAACCAACCTGATGCTGGCGCAACTGGGCATCGACCGGGACGATCCGGACTTCGCGGCCGTGTCCCTGGGCAACCAGATCCTTGGTGGCGGCGGTTTCGGCACCCGGTTGATGACTGAGGTCCGGGAAAAGCGCGGCCTGACCTATGGCGTGTATTCCGGTTTTACTCCCATGCAGGCTCGCGGTCCGTTCATGATCAACCTGCAGACCCGTGCCGAGATGAGCGAAGGTACGCTGAAACTGGTGCAGGACGTGTTCGCCGACTACCTCAGGAACGGCCCGACGCAGAAAGAACTCGACGATGCCAAGCGCGAGCTGGCCGGCAGTTTTCCGCTGTCTACCGCCAGCAACGAGGATATCGTCGGTCAGCTCGGCGCCATGGGCTTCTATGACTTGCCATTGAGTTACCTCGAGGACTTCATGCGCCAGACCCAGGCGTTGACGGTCGAAGAGGTCAAGGCCGCGTTGAACAGACACCTGAGCATCGACAAAATGGTCATCGTCACCGCCGGCCCGACCGTGCCGCAAAAGCCGCTGCCAGCCCCCACTGACAAACCCGCCGAGCAGCCGCTCGGGGTTCCGGAGCACTAATGGCCCGCCCATCGAATTCCAGCAAGAAACCCGTTCATAACGGGATCAACCAGCTACGCATCATCGGCGGCGAGTGGCGCAGCCGCCGCTTGAGCTTTCCCGACGCGCCAGGCTTGCGCCCGACGCCGGACCGGGTACGCGAAACCCTGTTCAACTGGCTGGCACCCTATGTGCCGGGAGCCCGGGTGCTCGATCCGTTCGCCGGCAGCGGCGCCTTGTTCCTCGAAGCGCTGTCCCGTGGCGCGGCCATGGGCCAGGCGCTGGACGCCAGCAGCCTGGCCGTCTCCAGCCTCAAGGAACACCTGGGCACCCTGCGCTGCACCGTCGGCCAGGTGCAGACGGCCGATGCATTGCGTTACCTGGAGAGCCAACCGGCCACGCCATTCGACCTGGTATTCCTCGATCCGCCGTTCAACCAGAACCTGCTGCCGAGCGTGTGTGCCCTGCTCGAAGAACGCCAATGGCTGGCCGAGGATGCCTGGGTCTACACTGAAAGCGAGACCGCCCCTTCAACCCTGGGCTTACCAGCCAACTGGCGCTTGCATCGCGAACAGAAGTCCGGACGGGTGTTTTACGCATTGTGGCAACGTATGGCAGCCGCCGTTGGCTGAACGGCTGGCCCGTGTATCGAGAATGATCGTGTCCACCGCATCCGAACGTTTCATGCCCGCCCGGGGCCTGGGCAATCCGCACTTGCAGACCTTGTGGGGACCACTATGGCGCAAGAGCGTCCCCATCCAGCGCGAGCGCGAACGCCTTTGGCTCGAGGACGGCGATTTTCTCGACCTGGACTGGCATGGCCCCCACAGTGCCGAGGCACCCTTGGTGCTGGTACTTCACGGGCTGACCGGCTCCTCCAATTCGCCTTATGTAGCCGGCTTGCAACACGCTCTCGGCCAACAGGGATGGGCCAGTGTCGCGCTGAACTGGCGCGGCTGCTCGGGGGAACCGAACCTGCTGCCCCGCAGTTATCATTCCGGTGTCAGCGAAGACCTGGCCGCCGCCATCACCCACTTGCGAACCCGACGTCCCCTGGCGCCTCTCTTCGCGGTAGGCTACTCCCTGGGCGGCAACGTACTGCTCAAGCATCTGGGGGAAACCGGCAACGACAGCCAGTTGCTGGGAGCGGTGGCGGTTTCGGTGCCGTTTCGCCTTGACCAGTGCGCAGACCGCATCGGCCAGGGGTTCTCCAGGTTTTACCAGGCGCATTTCATGCGTGAAATGGTGGCCTATGTGCGCAACAAGGAACGCCGCTTCAAGCACGACGGACATCATGAGGGGCTGGCGGCCCTGTCGGCGCTGGGCCCGTTGGAAAACATGCGCACCTTCTGGGATTTCGACGGACGGGTGACGGCACCACTGCATGGTTTTTCCGACGCCTCGGATTATTACCGTCGTGCTTCCAGTCGCTATTTCCTGGGCGGGATTCGTACGCGAACCCTGGTGATCCAGGCCGCCGACGATCCCTTCGTATTTCCCCACAGCCTGCCCGAGACCGGCGAGCTGTCAGCTTCCACCCGCCTTGAACTGCACGCCCAGGGCGGACACGTAGGGTTCGTCGACGGAACCTTGCGGCGTCCCGGATACTATCTGGAACGACGCATTCCTCATTGGCTGGCGAGCCTGGGCCAGACATGATCCGTCGCGGCCCGGGCCCTCTGCCGATTCCCTTTCAATCTTGCGGCAGGCGAGTCACTCGCCCTTGGCCACGCCTCGCTGCGGATCATTGATCCATTCGCTCCAGGAGCCGGCGTACAACCTGCCCAACGGATAACCCGCCAGGCACAAGGCGAACAGGTTGTGGCACGCCGTTACGCCGGAGCCACAGTAGGCCACCAGCCCGGCGGGCGATCGCTCGCCCAGTTGATCGGCGAAACGCTGCTTGAGCCGACCGGAGGGCAGGAAACGTCCCTGCGCGTCCAGGTTGTCAGTGAACGCAGCACACTGAGCCCCCGGGATATGGCCGGCCACCGGGTCGATCGGCTCGACTTCGCCCTTGAATCGCGGCAAGGCCCGGGCATCCAGCAAGGTCATCTCCGGCTGGCCCAGGCGTTTTTCCAGCTCTTGGGCGCCAAGCAGCAAGGTCATATCCGGCGAACCGCTGAAGGATCCGCGTCCCGCTGCCGGTGGATCGAGGCTCAAGGGCAGACCGGCGGCATGCCAGGCCTTGAGCCCGCCGTCGAGGATGTAGAGACCATCGCGCTTGCCCAGCCAGACCAGCAGCCACCAGGCCCGGGCGGCATAGGCTCCGGGGCCATCGTCATACAGCACGATGTCGCTGTCATGATCGATGCCCCAGGCCCGGAAGCGCTCGATCAAGGCTTCAGGCTCCGGCAATGGATGGCGCCCGGTCACACCCTTGATCACCGGCCCGCTCAGGTCCCGTTCGAGGTCCGCGAACGAAGCCCCGGCGATATGCCCCTCCGCGTAACTACGCTGGCCGTAATCGGGGTCTTCCAGGGCAAAGCGGCAATCGAGGATCACCAGCCCGGGCTGCGACCTCCTCTGCTCCAGGGCTTGAGGGCTGATGACTTGCGCGATGGGCATGCTGAAGCTCCTATGGCTGAATCGAGGTCCGAATCCTACTGCCCTTCCTCCAGGGTCTGGGCCAGCGGGACGTAATACTCTTTGAACAGTGCATCCACCGCCTCACGCGCCTCGTCGGTCACGAAGCCGGCCTCCAGCACCAGCACCTGGTACACCCCGCGCTTGATGGCCTGCTCGCTCAAATGACTGGAATTTTCCCTCGTGGTGCACAGAAATCGCACCCAGGACGTCAGGATGATCCAGGCGTTGAGGGTCAGGGATTCGATCTGCACACGGTCCATCTTCAGGATGCCGGCCGCGACGAAACCTTCGTAGATGGCGGTGCCGTGGATCAGGCAGCGCTGGGAAAAACGTCGATAACGGGCCGCGAGGTCTGGATCGCTGTCCAGCAGGTGCTCAAGGTCCCGGTGCAGGAAACGATAGCTCCACATCGCCGACAGCAGTTCCTGCAGATAGAAACGCTTGTCTTCCACTGTGGCAGCCCGACCCTGGGGCGGGCGCAGGAAGCTGTCCACCAGGTTTTCGTATTCACTGAACAGCACGGCGATGATCGCCTGCTTGTTGGGGAAGTGGTAGTACAGGTTGCCCGGGGACATGTCCATGTGGGCAGCGATATGGTTGGTGCTGACGCTGCGCTCGCCCTGCTGGTTGAACAGCTCGAGGCTGTTTTGAACGATGCGCTCGCTGGTTTTCATTCGTGGGGCCATGGCTTGGGCTTTACTTCGACGAAGGCATTGATCGGCATCTTACGATCTATCGTCTTCGGGACAAACCCATCGCAGCACCGGATGTCATTTGACTTTTTAGAGCATAAACTCTAAAAACACTCACTCCCGTAATAATCAGGGCCTGCCAATGCCTGCCGACATCGCTTATCTGCACGAATCCCAACAGAACCTGGATGAGCTGCGGTCGCTCTTCGAGGCACAGCGTCGGGCCTACGTCGCCCATCCGTTGCCTCCGGCAGCCCAGCGCCGACAGTGGCTCAAGGCGCTGCGTGAGGTATTGAGCGACGAACGACAAGCCTTGATCGAAGCCATCAGCCAGGATTTCAGTCACCGCAGCGCCGATGAAACGCTACTGGCCGAGCTGATGCCGAGCCTGCATGGCATCCACTACGCCAGCCGACACCTGCCGGGATGGATGAAACCGTCGAGGCGCAAGGTAGGCATGGCTTTCCAGCCAGCTTCGGCCAAAGTGGTCTACCAGCCGCTGGGCGTGGTCGGGGTCATCGTGCCTTGGAACTATCCGTTGTTCCTGGCCATCGGACCGTTGGTCGGGGCGTTGTCGGCGGGCAATCGGGTGATGCTCAAGCTCAGCGAATCGACTCCGGCCACCGGATTGCTGCTCAAGCAGCTGCTGGCCCGTATCTTTCCCGAGGACCTGGTTTGCGTCGTGTTGGGCGAGGCCGACGTTGGTGTGGCCTTTTCCAGGTTGCCCTTCGACCACCTGCTGTTCACCGGCGCCACCAGTATCGGCAGGCACGTGATGCGGGCCGCGGCGGAGAACCTGACCCCCGTCACCCTGGAACTCGGCGGAAAATCACCGGCCATCGTGTCCACCGACGTGCCCCTGAAGGACGCCGCCGAGCGTATAGCCTTCGGCAAGATGCTCAACGCCGGGCAAACCTGTGTTGCGCCAGACTACGTACTGGTCCCGCAAAATCGAGTCGGCGGATTCGTCGAAGCGTATCGCGAAGCGGTTCGCGGGTTTTATCCGACACTGGCAGACAACCCGGACTACACCGCAATCATCAACGAACGACAACTGGCGCGGCTCAATGGCTACATCAGCGATGCCACGAGCAAGGGCGGGTTGCTGATCGAGCTGTTCGACCAGGGCCAGGGGCGACGCATGGCCCATAGCCTGTTGCTCAACGTCAGTGACGACATGACGGTCATGCAGGACGAAATCTTCGGCCCGCTGCTGCCTATCGTGCCGTATGAGACGCTTGACCAGGCACTTGCCTACGTCAACCAGCGCCCTCGCCCTTTGGCGCTCTACTATTTCGGCTACAACAAGGCCGAACACAAGCGCGTGCTCGACGAAACCCATTCCGGTGGCGTCTGCCTGAACGACACGCTGTTGCATGTGGCCCAGGATGACCTGCCATTCGGTGGCATCGGCCCCTCGGGAATGGGGCATTACCACGGGCACGAAGGTTTCCTGACGTTCAGCAAGGCCAAGGGCGTGCTGACCAAGCAGCGCTTCAACGCCGCAAAACTGATCTACCCGCCTTATGGCAAGCCGCTTCAGAAACTGATCCAGAAGCTGTTTGTCCGTTGACAGCGCCTTGCCGGATAAAAACAACAATGAACCCAAGCCTGACCGATACACCCGCGCTGTCCCGGCGCGGCCTGCTGAAATTCAGCCTCGGTGCCAGTCTCTTCCTGAGCACCGTCAGCCTGGGCGCGTGTTCACCCGGCCACCCAGGAAACGGCCTGGCGGCGCTGCGCGACAGCGACCTGCCGTTTCTGCGTGCGGTGATTCCGGTCATGCTGGAGGACGCCGTGAGCGTCGAGGCGCTCCCGACCGCCACGACCGCCACCCTGCAAAGCCTGGACACCGGCCTGGCTCATCTTTCCCCGGCCACGCTCAGGCTCGCCCGTCAGCTGTTCGACGTGCTTACGCTGGGCATTACCCGAGGGCCGCTGACCGGTGTCTGGGGTGCGTGGGAAAACGCCAGCGCCGATGAAATCCGACACTTTCTCCAGCGGTGGGAAAACAGTTCGCTGGACCTCCTGCGCCAAGGCCATTGTTCGTTGCTGCAAATGGTGATGATGGCGTGGTACAGCCGGGCCGAGGCCTGGGCGAACTGTGGCTATCCGGGCCCTCCCGCTGTCTGAAGCCACTCGAAGGCCGCGCCACGGGGACCTTCATCGCAGTTTCATGACAACAAGAGAGAGCCCGACATGCCCGTACCCGATCCTTTTCGCGAAGGCCTTGCCCGTGGCTGGACCACCTACAACGGTGCCGAACTGACCCAGGACCTGACCCTGGACGCCAACGTGGCAATCATCGGCAGCGGCGCCGGGGGCGCCACCACCGCGGAAATCCTCAGCGCCGCGGGCTACAAGGTCCTGTTGATCGAGGAAGGCCCGCTCAAGACCAGTAACGACTTCAAGCTGCTCGAAGACCAGGCCTACACCAGCCTGTACCAGGAAGGCCTCGGACGGATGAGCAAGGACGGCGCCATCACCATCCTCCAAGGCCGGGCGGTGGGCGGCACGACACTGATCAACTGGACTTCCTGCTTCCGCACACCGGAACAGACGCTGGAACACTGGGCCTCGGAGCACGACGTCAAGGGGCATGGTCCCGCCGACATGGCCCCATGGTTCGAACGCATGGAGCAGCGCCTGGGCGTGGCGCCGTGGCTGATGCCGCCCAATGCCAACAACGACGTGATTCGCAAGGGCTGTGAACGGCTGGGGTACAGCTGGCACGTGATCCCGCGCAATGTGCGTGGCTGCTGGAACCTGGGTTATTGCGGCATGGGCTGCCCCACCAACGCCAAGCAGTCGATGCTGGTAACCAGCATTCCGGCCGCCCTGGACCAGGGTGGCGCGTTGCTTTACCTGGCGCGGGCCGAACGCCTGACCCTGCGCAACGATACGGTCATCGATCTGCAATGCGTGGCGATGGATGAGCGGTGCGTGGCTCCGACCGGACGGCGCATCACGGTCAAGGCGCGACACTACGTACTGGCCGGCGGCGCGATCAACAGCCCGGCCTTGCTGCTGCGCTCCGATGCGCCGGACCCCCACGAGCGCCTGGGCAAGCGTACCTTCCTGCACTTGGTGAATATGTCGGCCGGCCAGTTCGATGAGGTCATCAACCCGTTCTACGGAGCACCGCAATCGATTTACTCGGATCACTTCCAATGGCAGGACGGCGTCACTGGCAAAATGTCCTACAAACTCGAAGTCCCACCCCTGCACCCCGCCCTTGCCGCCACGTTGCTGGGCGGCTACGGCCCGGAGAATGCCCGGCACATGGCCCAACTGCCCTACACCCACGCGATGCTGGCGTTGCTACGGGACGGTTTTCACCCGGACAGCCCCGGCGGCAGCGTGGAATTGCGCGGCGACGGCACGCCAGTACTCGACTATCCGGTATCCGCCTACACCTGGGATGGCTTGCGCCGGGCTTTCCACAGCATGGCCGAGATTCAGTTCGCCGGCGGCGCCCGGGCGGTCATGCCGATGCACGGCGATGCCCGCTATGTGAAGACCCTGGCCGAAGCCCGGACGCTGATCGACGGCCTGGACCTTGCCCTGTTCCGTACTCGCCTGGGCAGCGCCCATGTCATGGGCGGCTGCGCCATGGGGGAGGACCCGAAAACCGCCGTCACCGACAGCCTCGGTCGTCATCACCAACTGAGCAACCTGTCGGTCCACGATGGCTCCCTGTTTCCCACCAGTATCGGTGCCAACCCACAATTGTCGGTGTACGGGCTGACGGCGAAACTGGCGAATTCCCTGGCCGAACGCCTGAAAAACCCATGAAGATCCGGATTATTCGCGACGTCTATAGTGCTGTCTTATCCTACAGGCGACTTGGCCGACCGAGTCGGCTGCGATACCATCCGACTCCCCAACGGACTCCCGCCAGGACGACGCGATGAACCGAGTGTTGTACCCAGGTACCTTCGACCCGATTACCAAGGGCCATGGCGATCTGGTCGAACGCGCCTCGCGCCTGTTCGACCATGTGATCATTGCCGTCGCCGCCAGCCCGAAGAAAAACCCGCTGTTCTCCCTGGAGCAACGCGTGGAGCTGGCCCGCGAGGTGACCCGGCATCTGCCCAACGTGGAAGTGGTCGGTTTCTCGACGCTGCTGGCGCAATTTGCCAAGGAAAAGAATGCCAACGTGTTCCTGCGTGGCCTGCGGGCCGTCTCGGATTTCGAATACGAATTCCAGCTGGCCAACATGAACCGTCAGCTGGCACCTGACGTGGAAAGTCTTTTCCTGACACCCTCGGAGCGCTACTCCTTCATTTCATCGACCCTGGTGCGGGAAATCGCAGCCCTGGGCGGCGATATCAGCAAGTTCGTCCACCCGGTCGTGGCCGATGCGCTGACCGAGCGCTTCAAGAAGTAAGCCCCTGGCTGCGACTCGCCTCGCAGCCTCGCCTTGCGTGACAGTGCAGTCCATCGCGGCCGCGTGCACTGAGCTCGTCAATGCGGCACAATTGCGCACATCCGTTTTCAGATGCCCGGGCCCAGCGCCCCGGCAGGAGCTTGCATGTCCCTGATCATCACCGACGATTGCATCAACTGCGACGTCTGCGAACCCGAATGCCCGAATGAGGCCATCTCCCAAGGCGAAGAGATCTACGTCATCGATCCGAACCTGTGCACCCAATGCGTCGGCCATTACGACGAGCCCCAGTGCCAGCAGGTCTGCCCGGTGGATTGCATCCCGCTGGACGAAGCCCATCCGGAAACCGAAGAACAGTTGATGGCCAAGTACCGCAGGATCACCGGCAAGGCTTGAGCTGGAGGCTCGTAGCATCCGTGCCCGAGCAGGCTCACGCCCACAGGGCGCCAGCCGCGCCTGGCGACAAGGCCATCAGCCACGGCGCGGCAACCCGGTCGCGCCTCAGTCCTGACTCTCGAACCCCTCCCCGACACAGCCCAGGCAGCGCACGAACGTGGCTTTCGCCGGGTCTACCACCAATGCCTTTCCTGCATCGCCAACCCCACCGCCCAGCGCGGTAAAGGGCAACGACACCACGAATGCCCCGGCGCCGATCACTGTGGCGGCGAGCAACAGCGGGCGAGCGATCAGCAAGTCGCCGATCATGGCGTAGGCGGGCGGGTTCTGGATGGTGTAGCGCGGATCACCGCTGCCGGTGTTCGCCAGGGCAGGCAAACCGACACTCAGCAGCAACGCAAGAACGACGGGGCGAAGCAGATTCATGGGGGCGGTCCTTCGGCTAGCCAATATGACTACTGACTATAGACCCTGGGGACGGATCATCTCTGACAGCGCGGGCACCAGACACTCGCACGCTGCCCCAGGCGGATTTCCCTCAGCCCGGTTCCACAGACCTTGCACAGCTCCCCACCCCGGCCGTACACGAACAGTTCCTGCTGGAAATAGCCGGGCTGGCCATCGCCACCGATGAAGTCACGCAGCGTGGTACCGCCGCGTTCGATGGCATGGGCGAGGATGCGTTTGATCTCGATCGCCAGTTTCAGATAACGCGCCCGGGAGATGCCCCCGGCCTCTCGACGCGGGTCGATCCCGGCGGCGAACAGCGCTTCGGTCGCATAGATATTGCCCACGCCCACCACCACGGCGTTGTCCATGATGAACGGCTTGACTGCCATGGAGCGCCCACGGGAGAGCTGGAACAGGCGCTCACCGTCGAAGAGATCGGTCAACGGTTCCGGCCCGAGGCGAATCAGCAGTTCATGGTTGAGCGGGTCGAGGCTCCACAGCATCGCGCCGAAACGCCGAGGATCGGTGTAGCGCAAGGCCAGGCCGGACTCCAGTTCGATATCCACATGCTCATGCCTGGCGGCAGGCATGCCCACTTCCACCAGACGCAGATTACCGGACATGCCCAGATGGCTGATCAACGTGCCCACCTCGGCATTGATCAGCAGGTACTTGGCGCGCCGCTCCACCTGCACGATCCGCTGGCCCGAGAGCCGCACATCCAGATCTTCCGGAATCGGCCAGCGCAGGCGACGATCGCGCACGATCACGCGGCTGACCCGCTGCCCTTCCAGGTGCGGGGCAATTCCGCGGCGGGTGGTTTCGACTTCGGGCAGTTCTGGCATGGATTTCTCGAATGGACGATGGTACGGCGCTATCGGGCCTCAGCGGGTGGCAAGATCGCGGATTTCCTGCTTCTGGGTCTGGAAATCGTATTCCGACAGGCCGATGTAATCGAGCACCAGATCACCGACACAGGCCCATTCGTGGTCCTCGGCCTGGTTACCCAGTACCCGATAGGAAGCGCAGATGTGCTCGGCCATTTTCAGGATCGCCAGCAGGTTCTTCAACTGACTGTTGTTGCGCGAGGATTCATCGCTGAAGATCGCCAGGGCGTTGTGGTGGTTGGCAATGGCCTGGCTGACATGGTCCGGCAGGCGCCAGGACTTGGACGTGTAGTAACCGACCACCGCGTGATTGGTATTGAACAGGCGGTTTTCAGTGTCCACCACCCGGGATTCGGCACTGGCGCTGGCATACGCCTGCTCCAGCACGCTCATGTAGTTGGGGAACTGCTTGAGCATCAGCGGCACGCCGCAGTCATGGAACAGGCCCAGGGCATAGGCCTCGTCGCCATTCTCCAGGCCGACACGCTTGGCCAGGGTCAGGCAGGTCATCGCCACGTCCTGGGCCGTATCCCAGAATCGGTTGAGGGTGACGATGGTATCGTCGTGCAGTTCGCCCTTGATCGACTGCGCATTGATCAGGTTGATGATCGAGCGGCTGCCCAGCAGGTTCACGGCGCGCTGGATCGAGGTGATCTTGTTGCGCAGGCCGTAATACGGCGAATTGACGATTTTAAGCAAGGCTCCCGACAGACCGGGGTCCTGGGAGATCAGTTTGGCGATGGTCTCCAGATCCGGGTCAGGCATGTACTGCTCCATCTGCAGATCCACCATGATCTGCGGTTGGGGCGGGACGCTGATGCCTTGCAGGGATTGTTGGATCTGTTCGGCGGAAAGCTCTTTGGACATGGCTGCACACACTCTGGGACAGGCGAGGATTCTACCCCTTCAGGACGGGCTCGACACACCGCCGGGGTCGATCGACGAAACTTTCATTCAGATACAGGCCTAGGTCGGCAGCCAACCCAATCAGCTTGAGGAGTTTTTTACACCACGGCTCGCGGGCCCCGTCCTTTATCCGGGCAAGGCGCGCCCACCAGGCGCCCCGCGTTTCATCGCCCACCTGGCCCGCCGCTCGCTCCGACACGGTATACTCCCGCTCTTTTTTCCGGAGCGACGTCATGTCCCTGCCCAGCCTGCGCCTCAAAGCCAATGCCGACCGCCGCCTGCGCGCCGGTCATCTGTGGGTCTACAGTAACGAAATCGACGTGGCCGCCACCCCGCTGCACGGTTTCAAGGCCGGCGACCAGGCAATCCTCGAAGCCGCCGGTGGCAAGCCGCTGGGCGTGGTCGCGATGAGCCCGAACAACCTCATCTGCGCCCGGCTGCTGTCCCGCGACGCGAAGCTGCCGCTGGACAAATCCCTGCTGGTACACCGTCTGAACGTGGCGCTGTCGCTGCGTGAACGACTGTTCGACAAACCGTTCTATCGCCTGGTCTATGGCGATTCCGACCTGTTGCCAGGCCTGGTGGTCGACCGCTTCGGCGACATCCTGGTGGTGCAGATCGCATCTGCCACCATGGAAGCCCATAAGGACGATGTGATCGCCGCCCTGACCCAGGTGCTCAAGCCCAGCGGCATCCTGTTCAAGAACGATTCCGCCGCCCGCGATGCCGAAGGGCTGGAACGCTATGTCGAAACCGTGTTCGGCCTGGTGCCGGAATGGGTCGCCCTGGAAGAGAACGGCGTGAAGTTCGAAGCGCCGGTCATGGAAGGCCAGAAGACCGGCTGGTTCTACGATCACCGCATGAACCGTGCACGCCTGGCACCCTATGCCAAAGGCAAGCGCGTGCTCGACCTGTTCAGCTACATTGGCGGCTGGGGCGTGCAAGCCGCGGCATTCGGCGCCAGCGAAGTGTTTTGCGTGGACGCTTCGAGCTTTGCCCTCGACGGTGTCGAACGCAACGCAGCGTTGAATGGCTTCGCTGAAAAGCTGACCTGCATCGAAGGCGACGTGTTCGAAGCCCTCAAGGAGCTCAAGGCCAGCGAAGAACGTTTCGACGTGATCGTCGCCGACCCTCCGGCCTTCATCAAACGCAAGAAAGACCTGAAGAACGGCGAAGGCGCCTATCGTCGCCTCAACGAACAGGCCATGCGCCTGCTGACCAAGGACGGCATCCTGGTCAGTGCCTCGTGCTCGATGCACCTGCCCGAAGATGACCTGCAGAACATCCTGTTGACCAGTGCCCGTCATCTGGATCGCAACATCCAGTTGCTTGAACGCGGCGGCCAGGGACCCGACCACCCGGTGCATCCGGCCATTGCCGAAACCCGCTACATCAAGAGCATCATCTGCCGGCTGCTGCCTAACAGCTGAGTTCCCCCGGCGCGGTCGGCGCTTCGGCCCGCATTGGTTAAATAAAAATCGCAGCCTTGGGCTGCGATTTTTATTTGCATGTCTGAAAAGTTACCTCATACCGAAGTTAATAACGACACAGTTAAATTCTGTATGAACTCTCCCACATTATTACTGGAGCTTTCCTACTCAATCTCCGCTTGCCAAGCATTCATTAAAAACTATGATTGAACAGTCACTTCAAAAGTGACCTGCACTAGAAAACACAACTTGTTCAAACACACTTATTCAAAACAAAGGAGCTGTATCATGAAAGCAATCAATCTGGAAGCTGACAAAATCGCAAACCTGGCCGGCCTGGTTGTTCCAAAAGCCGCCACCAAGTAAGTAAGAAGTAACCAGGGCCGGGGAATGCCGGCACCCCGGCCCTGCCCTGGCTCGTCACACCAGCGGAATCCACCCTCATGCATATAAATCCGTGCCTGTTCATACTTGCCCGCCCGCCGCATCAGGTCGTTTGGAACTACGAGCGCCATACCCAGTTCGAACTGGAACTTCGCTACTCGACACGATTGGCGCAACTTATACAAGACCCATCCACGTTTGATATCAATTATCCCATTGACGCCGACCTGCTGGACGCAGAAATCCTTATCAAGGAAGCAAGAACCCCCACCAAATGGGAATGGGATGAGCTATCCAGAATATTTCATATCGGCACCAAGAACATTCCGTGCGCCGATATCCCCCAAGATGTAAATGAGTGGGCAGCTTTGTATCTGCAACACTGCAACGAGGTGCTCGCTTCACCCATGCCCTCAGCCAGGATCAGCAACCCTCAAGCCGACCGGATCGCCCTGGCCCGCCCCCTGCTCACCGACTTGCAGGACGCTTCGCTGATCCAAACCCTGGTCGGCCGCAGCACGTCCCGTTCATTTCGCGACCAGCCCATCTCGATCGAGCAGGTCAGCACACTGCTTTACCTGTCCCTGGGCTACCTGAACGAACGCCGGGACATCCATGGGGCAGCCGGCCCCGAATCACTGGGCGCAAGACGCAGCAGCCCGTCAGGCGGCGGCCTGAATGCCTGCGAAGGTTATCTTTACGTACGCGACGTGACAGGCCTCGCGCCAGGCCTCTACGCCTATCTTCCGGACGAACATGCCCTGAGCCTGACCGCCTCCCTGCCGGAGGCTCCCCTGGGTCGGCTGCTGTGCGGCCAGCATTTCATCAACCCTTTGCCGTTCGGGCTGTTCATCACCTCACGCTTCGACAAGCTCTGGTGGAAATACGCACACTCCCGCGCCTACCGCATGGCATTCGTCGAAACGGGCCACGTTTCCCAGACATTCCTGATGGTCGCCACGGCGCTCGGCCTCGATACCTGGTTGACCGGCGCGTTGAGCGATCGTGAGGTCGAACGGTTGCTGGGGCTTGAGGACTCCTGTGAGCAACCGCTGTTTTTTGTCGGCTGCGGCCATGGCGACGGGCAGGTGCATTGCAAAGAGCTGACAGCCCTGATCGAACGCCAGGACGCTGTGTCATGACCAACATTTCCTTTGGGCAGTCGCCCCGCTACACCCTTGGCGATTGGGACAACAAGGCCGCAGTGCGTACCCGCAGGGACCACTATCGATTGCCCGACGACCTGGAGCAGCAGCTTTCCAGCCGGGACTGGTTTCCACCGGCCTTCATCCCCTATGTCGAACATCCGCTGGTCCGCCAGGCAGGCCGCGCCGTTGCCCAGCGCCTGGCTGCCAACCACCTCCTGTATTTCCTCGACTACACCACGATGCTCGAACACCGGGTCGTCAATCGCTCGGTAGAAACCATCATCCATGGCGAACTGGCCGTACCGATCCCCCGAAGAATGAAAACCGCGGCCCTGCAGCTCTACACCGATGAGGGCTACCACGCGCTTTTTTCCAACGAAGTGGCCGAGCAGATCGCGAACCTCTATGGCATCGACGACCGCCAGCCGCCCAGGCGCATCAACCGTTTGCTGAGCACGATCGACGCCGCTTCGCCGATGGATCGCCCCCTGGCCTGGCTGCTGCTGGGGTTCGTTTCCGAAACCATCATTGCCCGGGAACTGCTCGCCATCACCCGCAACACCCTGGTCTGCACGGTGTACCGGATGCTCAGGAACCACCTCGAGGACGAGGCACGGCACAGTCGCTACTTCAGCGAGGTGTTCCAGTACCTGTGGTCCGTCCTCGATTCCACGCAGCGCGACCTCGCCGCCGGGATGCTGCTGCATATCATCGGGCTCTATTTCGAGCCCGATGACTCCTGGCTGCTGCGCAGCCTCGCCAGTGTCGGCTTCGATAACCAAAGCTCGCGCCAGATCGTTTCCGGCCTCCTGCTGCCAGGCGCCCACGCCCGGCGTGTCCGTTGCGGTGCGGTGTCGACATTCGCGGCCATGAGCGACGCGGGCTTCTTCGACAACGGCCATTACCGGCAGCTGTTCAGCCAGGCGGGGTTTATCGATGGTTGACGCCAGGTCCCCACGCCACACCCGCAAGCCAGCCACTGTGGCTCTATTGCTCACACTGACCCTGCTGGGCGTGTTTCCCATCGATGTGGTACTGCCCTCGTTCCCTGCGCTGTCGGAGCACTTCCAGCGTTCGTCCTCGGACATCGCCCTGTCCGTCAGCCTGTTCGCGGTGGGCATCGCCCTCTCGCAACTGCTGGTGGGTCCTCTCTCCGACGCCCTGGGCCGAAAGGCCCTGTTACTGGTCGGCATCACGGTCGCGGCCATTGGCGCAACCGGGTGCGTCATCGCTGACGACTACGGGCTCTTTCTGTTTTCCCGAGTCGTCCAGGCATTGGGGTGCGGTTGTTTCGTCCTCTCCCAGGCCTTGATCCAGGATCTCTTTACCGGGCAGGAACAGCAACGATTGCGCATATTCCTGGTGACCTGCGGCGGTGTCTTCATTTCCGTATCCCCGCTGGCTGGCACCGGGTTGCAAGCCTGGATGGGCTGGCAGGGCAGCTTCCTGGTGTTCATCGCCCTGGCAATAGCGGTATTTACAGGCGCTTGCCTTTTGCTGCCGTCTTCTGCGGCAACCTCCCATCCGCAGCGCCTGAGCTTTATCAGCGCCTATCGAAAAGTCTGCGGCGACTTCAGCTTCATGGCCTATTGGCTGACTTCTGCGTTGGCCTTTTCCTGCCACTTTTCCTTCATCGTCATCTCGCCACTGGTCTTCATCGACCAATTGGGGCTGTCACCCGAGGCGTTTTCACTGGCCCTGCTGGGCTACGGGCTGGCCTATATCGGCGGCGGAGCGCTGGCGACGGTATTGAGCAACCGAATCGACTCCCAGACGCAAATCTTCACTGGCCTGGGCCTGATCCTGACGGCAGGGGTGATGATGCTCGGGCTCTCCAGCCACCTGGGCCTGTCGATCACCACCCTCTTGCTGCCCATGATCGTCTGCACTGCCGGAACCACCATTGCCCGGGCGGCGGCCCACACCCGGGCGATGAACCGGTTTCCCGAGCAGGCGGGTACGTCGGCCTCGGCCGGCAGCGTGTTGATCTTCGTCGTCGGCGGACTGACCAGTGCCGTGATCAGCCTCACCCCGCTGGGCCTGCAAACCACCCTGGCCCTGTGCCTGGTACTGCTCAGCCTCCTGGGGCTGGCACTCAATGGGCTGATCCGGCATCGCCACAGGGGGTTGCTGACCGGTTGAATGCCGCCAGTCGTCATCCCGGGCGCCACATTGGCGTCCAATCGGCGCTTTGCGTCATTTCATCCTGACGCCAGCGGTGTAGAATCGGGGCATTCATCGCCATTCATCCCCGGCGGGTTTATGAGCTCAAGCTGAGGCAAGCAGTGATCCTGCAAAGTCATCGGCCGCTTCCGGACACACAGCCACTCCCGAGTGTTCCAGACGTCAACAGAAGCTCACTTCCCATTGATACCTGATTAGTACTGATTAGCCGCCCGGAGTGCTCCATGCCCGAATACCGCTCGAAAACATCCACCCATGGCCGCAACATGGCCGGCGCCCGCGCTCTGTGGCGCGCCACGGGGATGAAGGATGACGACTTCAAGAAGCCGATCATCGCCATTGCCAACTCCTTCACCCAGTTCGTCCCCGGTCACGTTCACCTCAAGGACCTGGGCCAACTGGTCGCCCGCGAAATCGAACGCGCCGGTGGCGTCGCCAAGGAATTCAATACCATCGCGGTGGATGACGGCATCGCCATGGGCCACGACGGCATGCTCTATTCGCTGCCGAGCCGCGAGATCATCGCCGACTCCGTCGAATACATGGTCAATGCTCACTGCGCCGACGCCATCGTGTGCATTTCCAACTGTGACAAGATCACCCCCGGCATGCTCATGGCTGCGCTGCGCCTGAATATCCCGGTCATCTTCGTGTCCGGCGGTCCGATGGAAGCCGGCAAGACCAAACTGGCCAGCCACGGCCTGGACCTGGTTGACGCCATGGTGATCGCCGCCGACTCCAGCGCCTCTGACGAGAAGGTCGCCGAGTACGAGCGCAGCGCCTGTCCCACCTGCGGTTCGTGCTCCGGCATGTTCACCGCCAACTCCATGAACTGCCTGACCGAGGCCCTGGGCCTGGCCTTGCCGGGCAACGGCTCGACCCTTGCCACCCACAGCGATCGCGAACAGCTGTTCCTGCAGGCGGGTCGCACCATCGTCGAGCTGTGCAAGCGTTACTACTCCGACAACGACGAATCGGTATTGCCTCGCAACATCGCCAACTTCAAGGCGTTCGAGAACGCCATGACCCTGGACATCGCCATGGGCGGTTCCACCAACACCATCCTGCACCTGCTGGCCGCCGCCCAGGAAGCCGAGGTCGATTTCGACCTGCGCGACATCGATCGCCTGTCCCGCAACGTGCCGCAACTGTGCAAGGTCGCGCCGAACATCCAGAAGTACCACATGGAAGACGTGCACCGTGCCGGCGGGATCATCAGCATCCTGGGCTCCCTGGCCCGTGGCGGCCTGTTGCACACCGACCTGCCGACCGTGCACAGCAAGACCATGGCCGAAGCCATCGCCAAATGGGACATCACCCAGACCGACGACGAAGCCGTGCACCATTTCTTCAAGGCCGGCCCGGCAGGCATTCCGACCCAGACGGCATTCAGCCAGTCGACCCGTTGGGAAACCCTGGACGACGACCGCGAAAACGGCTGCATCCGCAGCGTCGAGCACGCTTACTCCAAGGAAGGTGGCCTGGCGGTACTCTATGGCAACATCGCCCTGGACGGCTGCGTGGTGAAAACCGCTGGCGTCGACGAGTCGATCCATGTCTTCGAAGGCAACGCGAAGATCTTCGAGAGCCAGGACAGCGCCGTGCGCGGGATCCTCGCTGACGAGGTGAAGGCCGGCGACATCGTGATCATTCGCTACGAAGGTCCGAAAGGCGGTCCGGGCATGCAGGAAATGCTCTACCCCACCTCCTACCTGAAATCCAAAGGTCTGGGCAAGGCCTGTGCCCTGCTGACCGATGGCCGTTTTTCCGGCGGCACTTCGGGCCTATCCATCGGCCACGCCTCGCCGGAAGCCGCCGCAGGCGGTGCCATTGGCCTGGTACGGGACGGCGACAAGATCCTGATCGATATTCCGAACCGCTCGATCAACCTGTTGATCAGCGACGAAGAACTGGCCGAACGCCGCGTCGAGCAGGACAAGAAAGGCTGGAAACCGGTGGAGCTGCGTCCCCGCAAGGTGACCACTGCGCTCAAGGCCTATGCCCTGCTCGCCACCAGCGCCGACAAGGGCGCGGTGCGCAACAAGGCGATGCTCGACGGGCTGTAAGCATCCCTCGTGCAACAAGAATGCCCCGCCAGGTGCGGGGCATTTTTTTGTCTGGTATTGCGTGATAAAACGGTTATCAACTGTGGGAGCGAACCCGCTCGCTCCCACAGTCGCGTGGCGGTTTACCTGGCCTTACTGGATATCTTCCGGCTTGACGATCACCCAGTTCTTGTCCGCCGTGACCGGCAGGCCTTCCTTGGCCTGGGCGGCAGCGTGCTTGGCCATCATGCCGTTTATCTGGGTCATGTACTTGTCCTTGCGATTGACCCACAGGTGAATCCCCCCCTTGGCCACGTCCACGTCATGGAACAGCATGTAGCCGTCGCTGCTGGGGGTATCACCGGCTACCAGCACCGGCTTCTTCCATTCGTCGATGTACGTCAGGATTGCCGCGTGCTTGCCGGCCATCCAGGTCGCTGGGGTCCACAGATAGGGCGTGTACTCCAGGCCGAGGTTGGCCTTTTCGTCATACTTGCCGGCGGTGATCTGCTTGCGCGCGGTGGTCAATTCGCCGGTCTTGCGGTCCTTGAGCAAGGTGGTCACGCCGATGACGTTCTGCGGCTTGAGGTTGTAGCCGTATTTGGGATCGGAGGCGACCATGCGCACCAGCTCTTCCGACGCCGCGGTCATGACATAGACCTCGATGCCGTTTTCCATCAGCTTCTGGTAGAGCTCGGTCTGGCCGGTGAAGATCTTTGGCGGGTTGACGTTGTAGTTGACCACCTTGTCGCCGTCGTAATACGTCGTCGGGACGGGCTTGCCGGAGGCCATGAGCTCGTCGACGTAGCCCTTGAGTTCCTTGAGGGTGAAGCCGGAAAACACCTGGGCGACCCACGGATAGCAAACCATGTCGTCCACTTCGCACAGGCGGTAGTAGTAACTGAACAGGCTTTCCTTGTGATCGGCCGTGTCCTTGAATGGCATCAGCTTCAGGGAGGGATCCAGGGTTTCCCGGGTGATGAGGCCCTTGTTTTCCATGAACGGCAACAACGACTCTTCAAGGTCATAGCGGTAACTGGTGTTGTCCATGTCGAACACCGCGTAATTACCCTTGTTGGCGTTGGCCGCGATCATCGCGTCCAGTGCCTTGGCCTGTTCCGCCGGCCAGTGTTTGAGTTCGGTGGCGAGTACCTGGCCGGCGAGACCAAGACCCAAGGCGACAGCGAGAAAACGAGGTGCGAGCTTCATCGGCATTTCTCCTGGTTCAAAGAGCTCGACGCTAACAAATGCCGATGACAACCCTCGTCTCCCCGCGACCGCTTGCATCTTGATAACGCCAGCGGCATACCTGCAAACGCCACGTCCTTATTCCATAAACGACATACCACATGCTTTTTTAGTATTAATTCTTTAGTTATCAGGCTGTTAGGCTCCTCGGTTCACAGTCTGGCCCAGGCTCTGTTCGAGAAGTCTTGAGACGAAGATCAGGCAAGGCGAAAACAGCCGAGCAAGCGCAGTGCATTGGAATACATGAGCATCGCGAGGCAGTTTTCAACGCCGCATGGATGAGTATCAAGGCCTTCGTACAGAGCGTAGGCGACTGCACAAGTCTTATCGGAGTCTCCTGATGAATCTTCCACTGATCCTCAATCTGCTGGTGTTTCTCGCCTTGCTGTTCGGCCTTGCGCAAACCCGCCACGGCAGCTGGAGCCTGGCCAGGAAAGTGCTGCTGGCCCTGGCGCTGGGCGTCGCGTTCGGTGTCGCCCTGCATACCGTCTACGGCGCCGGCAACCCGGTGCTCAAAGCGTCCATCGCCTGGTTCGACCTGGTGGGCAATGGCTATGTACAGTTGTTGCAGATGATCGTGATCCCGCTGGTCTTCGCCTCGATCCTGAGCGCCGTGGCCCGCCTGCATGACGCCTCGTCCCTGGGCAAGATCAGCTTCCTGGCCATCGGCACGCTGCTGTTCACCACCGCCATCGCCGCCCTGATCGGCATCGGCCTGACCAACCTGTTCGGCCTCACCGCCGAAGGCCTGGTGGCCGGCACCCAGGAGCTGGCGCGACTGCAGGTGATCCAGAGCGACTACGCCGGCAAGGTCGCCGACCTGAACATTCCGCAACTGTTGCTCTCTTTCGTCCCACAGAATCCTTTCGCCGACCTGGCCCGGGCCAAGCCGACCTCGATCATCAGCGTGGTGATTTTCGCGGCGTTCCTGGGCATCGCGGCGCTGCAATTGTTCAAGGATGACGCGGACAAGGGCCAGAAGGTGATCAACGCCATCGACACCCTGCAAAGCTGGGTGACGCGCCTGGTACGCCTGGTGATGAAGCTGACCCCTTACGGTGTGCTGGCCTTGATGACCAAGGTCGTGGCCGGTTCCAACCTGCAGGACATCATCAAGCTTGGCAGTTTCGTGGTGGTGTCTTACCTGGGGCTGGGCCTGATGTTCGTGGTACATGGCCTGCTGGTGTCCGCCGCCGGGATCAACCCTTTGCGCTTTTTCCGCAAGATCTGGCCGGTGCTGACCTTCGCCTTCACCAGCCGCTCCAGCGCCGCGACCATTCCCTTGAGTATCGAGGTCCAGACCAGCCGTCTCGGCATTCCGCGCGCCATCGCCAGCTTCAGCGCCTCGTTCGGCGCCACCATCGGACAGAACGGCTGCGCCGGCCTCTATCCGGCCATGTTGGCGGTGATGGTCGCTCCAACCGTGGGTATCGATCCGTTGGACCCGGTCTGGATCGCAACCTTGGTGGCGGTCGTCACCCTGAGCTCGGCCGGAGTCGCCGGCGTGGGTGGCGGCGCGACGTTCGCCGCATTGATCGTGCTACCGGCCATGGGCCTGCCGGTCTCGTTGGTGGCGTTGCTGATTTCCGTCGAACCGCTGATCGACATGGGGCGCACGGCATTGAACGTCAGCGGTTCGATCACCGCCGGAGCACTCACCAGCCAGGTGATGCAGCAGACCGACAAGGCAGTGCTGGGTGCCGAGGAGCATGGGGAGTTGGTGCAGGCTTGATTGGCGGCGCCTGGTAGATCGCCTTCGCGAATGAGTCCGCTTGCACAGCTGACCGAGCTGTATCAGCGCAAACCGGTCGACTGCGGCAGCGGGCTCGCTCGCGAAGCTTTTTGCCTTAGAGCTTTTCCCATACCTCGAAGCTGTAGGCCGGCTTGTCCCCTTGCGCCGGGTTCGGCTGGTTGGAGACCAACCGCCACTGGCTTGAATCGAACTCCGGAAACCAGGCGTCTCCCTCCGGGCTCAACGCCACGCGGGTCAGGTACAGGCGATCGGCCTGCGCCAGGGCCTGGGCGTACAGTTGCGCACCGCCGATCAGCATCAGTTCGTCGGCGCCCTGCTCCAGGGCCCACGCCTCGGCCCGCGCCACCGCAGCTTCAAGCGAGGAGAAAACTTGCGCCCCCTCCAGCTCCAGGCCCGGCTGGCGGCTGACCACGATGTTCAGCCGTCCCGGCAGCGGTCGACCGAGGGAATCCCAGGTCTTGCGGCCCATGATGATCGGCTTGCCCAAGGTGGTGGCCTTGAAGTATTTGAAGTCCCCTGGCAAGTGCCAGGGCATGCTGTTGTCGATGCCGATCACACGGTTTTCACCGAGGGCTGCGATCAGGCTTAAAGGAAGAGTTTTTTTCATGTAGGCGAGGATACCAGAGGCTCGACGTACCCCGACAGGCGCCACAGCAGTTATGCTCATCCCTCATTTACGACGGAAGTGCCCGTGTCTGAGCCCCTGACTGAACTGCAGAAAATCTGGTTGACCGAGACGGTACGCCTGCGTGAGGAGCACGCCGGCCCGCTCGAAGACCAGGAAGCCAATCGCCTGGCCCGTGCGGCGGGTGGCGATCTATCGACCCGTATCCACCACCGCGCCCACCGCCTGGCCGCACGCGACGGCCTCACCGAAGCCTTGCGCCATTGGCTGCAAGGCGCCCGCCTGGCCCTGATCGTGCTGGCGACAGTCGCCGTCATCAGCGGCGCGGGCCTGGGTTTTGCCGCCCTTGGCGATGGCCGCATGCCCGTCAATGTGTTCTGGGCCCTGGGCAGCCTGCTGGGACTGAATTTGATCCTGCTCGTCGGCTGGGCCCTGGGCTTGCTGTTCGCCGGGGAACAAGGCGCCGCGCTGGGACGCCTGTGGCTGTGGCTCAGTGAAAAACTCGCCCGCGACGCCAAGGCCGCCCAACTGGCGCCGGCCCTGCTGCTGTTGCTGCAACGCCAGCGGCTCAACCGCTGGGCCCTCGGTGTCCTGGTCAACGGCTTGTGGCTGCTGGCGATGGTCAGCGCGCTGGTTGTCGTCTTGATGCTCATGGCGACCCGACGCTATGGCTTCGTATGGGAAACCACCCTGCTTGGCGCCGAAACCTTCGTCGTCCTGACCCAGGCCCTTGGCGCCCTGCCTGCCATGGTGGGGTTCGATGTGCCGGCCGAAGCGATGATACGCGCCAGCGGCGATGGCGCCCTGAACCTCGAAAGCGCTCGCCAGGCCTGGGCCGCCTGGCTGGTGGGCGTGACCCTGGTCTATGGCGTGATGCCGCGCCTGTGCCTGGCGCTGCTGTGCCTGTGGCGCTGGCGGCGTGGCCGCAGCACGCTGCGCCTGGACCTGAACCTGCCGGGCTATGCCCAACTGCGCGAACGACTCATGCCCAGCAGCGAACGCCTGGGGGTCAATGATGCCGCCCCCGCGCAGTTGCATCGCATCGAGGGGACGTCCGGCGCCCCGGAAAGCGATGGCGCCTTGCTGGTGGCAATCGAACTGGACGACCGCCCATGGCCACCGAAGCTGCCGGACACGGTGAAGAACGCCGGTATCCTCGACAGCCGTGAATCGCGGCACAAGCTCCTCGAACAACTGTCGCGCTTTCCCCCGGCACGCCTGGCGATTGCCTGCGACCCACGGCGCTCGCCGGATCGCGGCAGCCTGGCCTTGATCGCCGAACTGGCCCGCAGCGCCAGCGCCACCCGCGTCTGGCTGATGCAGGCACCACCCGGTGAAGCGCTGGATGCTCAGCGCCTGGGCGATTGGCGCGATGCGCTGCGACAACTGCAATTGCCGTTCGCCGACTGCATCCCCCTCAACTGGCTGGAGACCGGCCATGACTGAGCCTATGAAGCCATTGAAGCTGGCCGTGGTCGGCCACACCAATGTCGGCAAGACGTCCCTGCTGCGTACCCTGACCCGGGACGTCGGCTTCGGCGAGGTGTCCCACCGTCCCAGCACGACCCGGCACGTCGAAGGTGCGCGCCTGTCGGTGGACGGCGAAGCCCTCCTGGAACTGTACGACACACCGGGCCTGGAGGATGCCATCGCCCTGCTCGATTACCTCGAACGACTGGAGCGCCCCGGCGAGCGCCTGGACGGACCGGCGCGGCTGGCGCGCTTCCTGGACGCCAGCGAGGCGCGCCAGCGGTTCGAACAGGAGGCCAAAGTACTGCGGCAGCTGCTCGCCAGCGATGCCGGGCTCTACGTGATCGATGCCCGGGAGCCGGTGCTGGCCAAGTATCGCGATGAACTGGCGGTCCTCGCCAGTTGCGGCAAGCCCCTGCTGCCGGTACTGAACTTCGTCAGCAGTGCCCAGCATCGCGAACCCGACTGGCGCGAAGCACTGGCGCGGCTGGGGCTGCATGCCCTGGTACGCTTCGACAGCGTCGCCCCGCCCGAGGACGGCGAGCGCCGCCTGTACGAGAGTCTTGCCCTGTTGCTGGAAAGTGCTCGTGGTCAGTTGGAACGCTTGATCGCCGACCAGCAGGCTCAACGCCTGGCCCGCCAGCGGAGCGCCGCGCGCTTGATCGCCGAGTTGCTGATCGATTGCGCGGCGTGCCGGCGCAGCGTGGCCAGCGACGCCGAGCTGGAACACCAGGCCATCAGCGAATTGCGCAACGCGGTGCGTCAACGTGAACAGCGCTGTGTCGAAGCCCTGCTCGCACTCTACGCCTTCCGCCCGCAGGATGCCGCCGCCGGCGACCTGCCGCTGCTCGACGGGCGCTGGGGCGATGATCTGTTCAACCCCGAAACCCTCAAGCAATTGGGCGTACGGGTCGGAGGCGGGATCGCCGCGGGGGCGGCGGCCGGTGCCGGTGTGGATTTGCTGGTGGGCGGCCTGACCCTGGGCGCCGCCGCCCTGGCCGGGGCCATCGCCGGAGGCGCCCTGCAAACCGCCCGCAGCTACGGCAACCGATTGATGGGCAAGCTCAAGGGTCAGCGGGAACTGACGGTGGACGACAACGTGCTACGCCTGTTGGCCCTGCGCCAGAGGCAACTGCTGCTGGCCCTCAACCAACGCGGCCATGCGGCGCTGGACAGCATCCGCATCGACACGCCCCAGGACAAAGGCTGGCGCGAAGGCAAGCTGCCCGAAGCCCTGGCCAAGGCTCGTGCCTATCCGCACTGGTCATCGCTCAATCCACGACCCCGGCTGAGCCAGGCCGAACGCCAGGAACAGATCGAACAACTGGCCGAGGAGCTCTAGGCTCTGTCTGAAAAGCCTTGATATTCGTTCATGCTGCGTTGGAAACCGGCTCGTGCGCGAGCCCGATCGGAATGTTCATTACTTCAAGTGGAGGGCGACCCCGGCCGTTCCTCGTCGGCTTCGCCTCGCCTGGCCTTCGTCCCTAGACTCGCAGAGCCCAGGCATCCGCTCACCACCAAAAGCAGCGCTGTGGTCAGTCGTCGACCAATGCCTCGAGCGCCAAGGCCGCTTCAGGCAATTGCAGCTCACTGAAAACCTGCACCCCATGGCGCTTGAGCAATGCCGCCGTCACGCCTTCACCCGTGACCTTCACACCGCTGAACGTCCCGTCATAGGTCAGCCGGTTACCACACGATGGGCTGTTGGCCTTGAGCACGGCGATGCGGATGCCATGTTCCCGCACCCGCTCCAGCGCCTGGTACGCACCAGACAGGAATTGCGCACTCACGTCTTCACCTTCCGTGGTGATCACCACTGCCTGCCCGTCGAGAACCTGCTCTCCCTGGCCGCCGGGAATCTCCGCCGCCGCCCGGGGCGTCGGCAAGCCGCCGGCGACTTCCGGACACAGCGGCACGACACGGCCTTCATCCAGCCACTGCTGGAGCTGATCGAACGGCCCGCTGGCGCCGCCGTCATAGCGCACGCGGTGTCCGAGCAGGCAACGGCTGACGAGAATCCTGTGCATGTCAGAACAGCTCGTTGCCGCGGCGTCGGAACCAGCCGGTCAAGGACAGGCGATCCCGGGTGGCCGGCAGGACTTCATGGGGAACGTTCCCCGACAGGAACACCACCAGGCAACCACCGGCGGGCACTACGTCATGTTCGACGCCGTCATCCAGGTACATGCGCAACTGCCCCCCCTGGTCCGGCAGCCAGGCGTCATTGAGATAGAGCACCGCCGACACCGTGCGCCGATCATCGTCGCGGAATCGGTCGACGTGCTTGAGGTAGAACGCACCGGGTGGGTACAGGGCGAAATGGCTTTCGAAGTCTTCAAGCCCCAGGAACAAGCCACGGTTCAGGGCTTCGCGCAGGCTGTCCATCCATTCCAGGTAACGATCGCAGGCCTCGGCCTGGCCGGGCTCGATCCATTGGATGCGATCCCCCCGGATACCTTCCTGGATCTGCGAAGACGGCCCGCGCCCGACCGCGGCTGGTGCCAGTTCGCCTTCAATGGCGCGCTGCCGGCATTCCGCCGCCAGGGCACGGGTCAGCGCGTCCGGCAGGAAGACGTTCTGCTGCGACCAGCCACGCTCGGCCAGGTCGTCGACGATACGTAACAGCGAGGGGTGATCAAAAGGTATCTGCATGGCGCGCATAGTATGCCTGCCCACGTAAAACCGACAGCGCCACGCAGCGGGTTTGCGGGGCGGTTTGCAGATGGCACCGCCGTACGAACTTGATACGAATTCTCGACAAGTTCCCGCACCCCACGGAGAATAGTCGGCTGCTGACAGGAGTCCCTATGCGCCGTTTGCTTTTCTCACTGTTGATGTTCTGCGTTTTGCCCGCCTGGGCAGACAGCTACGACCAGTTGTACAAGGTCGCCGGCTGGCCGGAACAGCGGGCGCATTTCAACGATGCCTTGAATGCCGCGCAGCAGCGCTATCAAAGCAGCTTGCCGCCAGCGGTGTTCCAGGCGCTGGTCAACAACAGCAATCAACGCTTCGCTCCCCAGGCCATGGACCAGCGGGCCGAAGCGCAACTGCGCAAGCATCTCAACGACCCCGTCCCGGCCCTGGACTTCTTCCAGTCACCCCTGGGCCGCAAGGTGGTGGCCGCCGAGCTGCTGGCCACCCGTCGCGACCAGTTGGCAAAGAACGCCAAGGGCCTGCCCAAGATGCAGGCCAGCGACAACCGCCTGCTGATCATCGGCCACCTGGCCCAGGCCCTGCCCGCCCGTGAGGCCGGTGCCGAAGTCAGCCTGGCGATCGCCGGCGTGGCGGCCGACAGCCTGAGCTCGATGATTCCCGGCCTGCTGGGCGCCGGCCAGGCCCAGGGCATGCTGAACGGCCAGCGCCAGCGGCTCATGGAGCAGATCGGCGCGGACCTGAACAACACGCTGCTGTATGTCTACCGTGACCTGTCGGATACCGAACTGGAAGAATTCGCCACTTTCGCCGAGTCGGCCGAGGGCCAGGCCTATTACCAGGCGGCTTTGGCGGCGGTCCGGGCAGGCTTGGCCGTAGGGCAGAATCTCGGGCAGTAGCTTCGCGATGCGTTGACTGGCGCTATCGCCTGGTCACCGCCGATTCCGGCTCATCCGTTTGTTCAGGAACCCGAACATCTCCTGCCGCAACGCCAGGGACTCGTTCGCCAGGTGATGGCGTCCCTCGGGCAACATCATCACCTGCGGTCGATCGAACTTGCTGCACAACACCTGCAGGTTATGTTTCCAATCCACCGTCATGTCCGCCTGGCCCTGCACGATCAGAGGCTGGCGCGGGCTGTTCGGCGCCGCCTCGATGCGTTTGATCCATTGTGCCAACGCTCCGACCCATGCGGTCGGCAGGCGTAACGGCTGCAAGGGGTCGGCTTGCAGGAAGGGCAGGAAATCAGGATCGGTGGAATTTTCGCTGAAGCGTCGGGCGATGCCGGTCACGAAAGGCTTGAGCAAGTAGTAGCTCAGGCGCGACCACCCCCAGGCCCGCGGCCGCACCAGGGGCGACAGCAGGATCACCTGGCCCTGGGCCGGACTGTCCGCGCCCTGGTTGAGCACATGATCCACCACGATGGCACCGCCGGTGCTCTGTCCGCACAGGTGCCAGGGTTGCGGCAGGCCCAGGGTCGCGGCCTCGGCCAGCAGCCCTTGCAGCGTAGCCTGGTATTCGGCGAAATCGCCGATGCTGGCGCGCTCTCCGCTGGACAGTCCGTGGCCCGGCAGGTCACAGGCAATCACCGCGAATCCCTGCGCCAGTGCCCATTCGATCAAGTGCCGGTACAGCCCCATGTGATCGTAGTAACCATGGAACACGAACAAGGTCGCCACGGCTTTCTCCGGCCACCAGACCTGCCCGACCAACTCATACCCATCGATCCGGAAACGCCCCAGCCCTTTGCGCACCTCGCGCTGGGGAAAGTCCAGCCCATAGAAACGCTGGTAGGCCCGGGCCTGTTCCGACAGTGGCTGCCACTGGGCCATGGATTGCAGGCTGGCACGCAGGTTATCGGGGTCGAAAGTGGCAGGCATTGATATTCCCAGGCGAAAGCGAAAAAGGACTTTATGGTCTGCGATATTCATCTGTCGCGGCAGGCGTGGCAAGCTACGCGGCTCCAGAGGATCGACTCCATGCGCCCGTCCCACCGCACGACCTTGCTTGCCAGCCTGCTTGCCCTCGGGTGCGCCGCCGTATTGTGGTTCGCCTACGACTGGTTCCAGGGCCGTTACCTGCGGGCTTTCAGCCAACACACTGCGGTGTTTTCCGGCGACCCCTTGCGCTTGCCCGCCGACCTTGCCGGTCCTGGCCCGATCCGCCTGGTGCACTTCTGGGATCCGGCTTGCCCCTGCAACGTCGGCAACCAGCAACACCTCGCCGAACTGATCGATAGATATGCATCGCAAGGCGTCGAGTTCTACGCGGTACAAAAGACCGCGACCCAAGGCCAACTGCCGGCCACGCTGGGCAGCCTCAAACCCCTTGCGGCCTTGCCGGGCTCGGGCCAGATTCCCGCCAGCCCGGCGGTGGCGATCTGGGACCGCAACGGTGCGCTGGCCTATTTCGGCCCCTACAGCGAAGGCCTGACCTGCAATTCGAGCAACAGCTTCATCGAACCGATCCTCGAGGCATTGAGCGTCGGCCGGGCGGTCAACGCGACCCATACCCTGGCAGTGGGCTGTTATTGCCCATGGGGCCAGGAGGCATCGGCCACCAGTCGGTAAATCCCTCCGAGGGACGATGCGCAGGCACGCGGCGCCATGTTAAACAGGGAATGAACAGCGCGGTCATGGAACCGCTGTCAACGGCATAAGGAAGCACCATGAAACGCAGTCTCATCGCACTCCTGTCACTGGTGGTCACCGCCATCATCGTTGCCGGTGGCTACCTCTACAGCAAGCAACCGACCCGCCAGGGCATGGTGCAGTTGCAGGGGCTGCAAGGCTCGGTCACCGTACGCTACGACGAACGCGGCGTACCACACATTCGTGCCGGCAACGAAACCGATCTCTACCGCGCCCTCGGTTATGTCCATGCCCAGGACCGGCTGTTCCAGATGGAAATCATGCGCCGCCTCGCCCGGGGTGAACTCGCCGAGGTACTGGGACCGAAATTGCTCGACACCGATAAACTGATGCGCAGCCTGCGCATCCGCGAGCGCGCCGCCACTTACGTGACGGAACAGGATCCGCAATCCCCCGCCTGGGTCGCCATGCAGGCCTACCTGGACGGGATCAACCACTACCAGGACACCCATACCCGACCGGTGGAGTTCGATGTGCTGGGCATCCCCAAGCGCCCTTTCACCGCCGAAGACACCGTGAGCATCACCGGCTACATGGCCTACAGCTTTGCCGCCGCCTTTCGCACCGAACCCTTGCTGACCTACGTGCGCGACCAGTTCGGTGCCCGGTACCTGGACATTTTCGACCTCGACTGGCAGCCCAAGGGCGCCCTGGAGGAACGTCGCCAGCCCGGCCTGCCACTGGCCGACGGTGACTGGAAAGACCTCAACGCCCTGGCGCGCCTGACCGAGCAGGCCATGGCCGAGAACGGCCTGCCGCAGTTCGAAGGCAGCAACGCCTGGGCGGTCTCGGGCAGCCGTACCCAAAGCGGCAAGCCTTTGCTGGCGGGCGATCCGCACATCCGCTTTTCGGCACCGTCGGTATGGTACGAAGCGCACCTTTCGGCGCCGGGCTTCGAACTCTACGGGCATTACCAGGCCCTGATGCCGTTCGCCACGCTGGGCATGAACCAGGATTTCGGCTGGAGCGTGACCATGTTCCAGAACGATGACCTGGACCTGGTCGCCGAGAAGACCAACCCGGACAACCCGGAACAGGTCTGGTACCGCGACGGATGGGTGGACATGACCCGCAGCGAACAGCAGATCGCGGTCAAGGGCCAGGCCCCGGTGACGCTGGTGTTGCGCCAGTCGCCCCATGGCCCGATCGTCAACGACGCCCTTGGCGCCAATGCCGGCAAGACGCCGATTGCCATGTGGTGGGGGTTCCTGGAAAGCCGCAACCCCATCCTCGAGGCGTTCTACCGGCTCAACCGCGCCGATACATTGGCCAAGGCACGAGACGCATCGTCCAGGATTCATGCCCCCGGGCTGAATATCGTCTGGGCCAGCGCCCAGGGAGACATCGGCTGGTGGGCCGCGGCACAGTTGCCCAAGAGGCCGGCGGGCGCGAAACCTGGCTTCATGCTCGATGGCAGCAGCCCGGAGGCGGAGAAGGACGGTTTCTACCCGTTCAGTGACAACCCGCAAGAAGAAAATCCTGCCCGAGGCTATATCGTCTCGGCGAATTTCCAGCCGGTATCCCCCAGCGGCATCGAGATCCCGGGCTACTACAACCTCGCCGACCGCGGCCAGCAGCTCAACCTGCAGCTGGGCGACAAACAGGCCAAGTGGGACATCGAAACCACCCGTAAGCTGCAACTGGGCACGACGACCGCCTATGGCCCGCGCCTGCTGGCACCCTTGCTGCCAGTGCTGCGAGACGTGATCAGCGACCCGCAGGAACGCAAATGGGTGGAGCAGCTGGCCCAATGGCAAGGCGATTACCCGCTGGACTCCATCAGCGCCACGCTGTTCAACCAGTTCCTGTTCAACCTGGCCGACGCCGCGCTGCACGACGAGCTGGGAGACAGTTTCTTCGAAACCGCGCTCTCGACCCGGGTCATTGACGCCGCACTGCCTCGCCTGGCCGCGACAAAGGATTCGCCATGGTGGGACGACCGCACCACCCTGGGTACGGAGACCCGTGCCGACGTGGTGAAAATAGCCTGGTGCAAGAGCCTGGCGCACCTGAAGGCCACCCTGGGCGACGATGCCACGCAGTGGCGCTGGGGCAAGGCCCATACCCTGACCCACGGGCATCCGCTGGGCCTGCAAAAACCCCTGGACCGGATCTTCAACATCGGCCCGTTCGCCGCCCCCGGCACCCATGAAGTGCCCAACAATCTCTCGGCCAAGATAGGCCCGGCTCCCTGGCCTGTGACCTACGGACCTTCCACGCGACGCATCATCGATTTCGCCGACCCGGCCCACAGCGTCACCATCAACCCCGTCGGCCAGAGTGGCGTGCCGTTCGACAAGTATTACGCGGACCAGGCCGAGGCCTACATCGAGGGGCTGTATCACCAGGCGCACCTGGCCGAAGAAGAAGTGCTGGCCAATACCCGGGACACCCTCAAGCTGCTACCGGCCGGCACGGCACGCTGAACGGGCGAGGCGTCGTCTTTTTTCGGTGCCAGCGGGCCCGATCGTGATTATTGGTCAAGACTACACAAGGTTTTCCCGCCCCCATGGAGTCAATGCAATGTTCAACAACTGGTCCGAACTGCTGCCCACCATCAAGAGTGCCTTCGGTGCCCTGGGCAAGAGCAACCCGAAAATGGTCAAGGCCTACATGGCCCTGGATGAAGCCTCGGCCGAAAACAATGTGCTCGATGCCAAGACCCGGGAGCTGATTTCCATCGCGGTGGCGATCACGACTCGCTGCGACGGCTGCATCGGCGTGCACACCGACGCCGCCATCAAGGCCGGCGCCACCCGCGAGGAAATTGCCGCCACCCTGGCAACCGCGGTATCGCTGAATGCCGGCGCGGCCTACATTTACTCTCTGCGGGCGCTGGAGGCCCATGACGCGCTGAAGAAATGAGCGGCGATAACTGACACCTTCGCTCGCGAGCAAGCTCGCCCCCACAATGGGATCTGCGCTCGGCTGCGGACTTGCAGGCGATCCCAGAAAACATCGGAGCGAGCTTGCTCGCGATAGCGGACTGACATTCAACCTTTTCGTCGACTGTCACACCACTTTCGCGGGCAAGCCCGCTCCCACGGTGACGCGGCGTCCGGTTAGACCGGTGCGGCCTCGGGCCGGCGTACCTGCGGCTGTTTCCAGGAGTCCGCGGCGCTTTCCTCGATGGCTTGCTGGATGGCCCGCCGGCGGTTTTCCTCGGCCCGGCGGCTGAAGTACCAGACCAGGAACGTCACCAGCGACACCGCCAGCAGGATCAGGCTCGCCACGGCGTTGATCTCCGGCTTCACACCCAGACGCACCGCCGAGAACACCTCCATGGGCAAGGTCGTGGAACCTGGACCCGACACGAAGCTCGCCAGCACCAGGTCATCCAGGGACAGCGCGAACGACATCATGCCCCCCGCCGCCAGCGATGGCGCGATCATCGGGATGGTGATCAGGATGAACACCTTCCAGGGCCGCGCGCCAAGGTCCATGGCAGCCTCCTCGATGGAAAGATCCAGCTCACGCAAGCGCGAGGAGACCACCACCGCCACATAGGCCGCACAGAAGGTCGTGTGGGCGATCCAGATCGTGACGATGCCACGCTCCTGGGGCCAGCCGATCATCTGGGCCATGGCCACGAACAGCAGTAGCAAGGACAGGCCGGTGATCACTTCCGGCATCACCAGCGGCGCGGTGACCAGGCCACCGAACAGCGTACGCCCCTTGAACCGGGTGATGCGGGTCAACACGAAGGCGGCCAGCGTGCCCAGGGCCACCGCGGCAACCGCTGTATAGCAGGCGATTTCCAGGGAGCGCAGCACCGACCCCATCAACTGGGTGTTGTCCAGCAGGCCGACATACCATTTGATCGACCAGCCGCCCCACACCGTCACCAGCTTCGAGGCGTTGAACGAGAAGATCACCAGGATCACCATCGGCGCGTAGATGAACAGCAACCCCAGCACCAGCATCAGGCTCGAAAAACGAAAGCGCTTCATTCCTTGCCCTCCATTTCCTTGGCCTGACTGCGGTTGAACAGAATGATGGGCACGATCAGGATCGCCAGCATCACCACCGCCAGGGCGGATGCCACCGGCCAGTCACGGTTGTTGAAGAATTCCTGCCACAGCACTTTGCCGATCATCAGGGTCTCGGGGCCGCCCAGCAGTTCCGGGATCACGAATTCCCCCACCACCGGGATGAACACCAGCATGCAACCGGCGATGATGCCGTTCTTGGACAGCGGCACGGTGATCTTCCAGAAGCTGTTGAAGGTACTCGATCCCAGGTCGGAGGCGGCCTCCAGCAGGCTGGGGTCATGTTTGACCAGGTTGGCGTACAACGGCAGGATCATGAACGGCAGGTACGAATAGACGACACCGATGTACACCGCCAGGTTGGTGTTGAGGATCTGCAAGGGTTCGCTGATCAAGCCCATGCTCATCAGGAAGCCGTTGAGCAGGCCGTTGTTGCTGAGGATGCCCATCCACGCGTAGACGCGGATCAGGATCGCGGTCCAGGTCGGCATCATGATCAGCAGCACCAGCACCGTCTGCGTCTCTTTGCGGGCGTTGGCGATGCCATAGGCCATCGGATAACCGATCAGCAGGCACAGGACCGTACTGATCAGGGCCATCTTCAGCGAGCCCAGGTACGCGGCGATATACAGCTCGTCCTCGCTGAGCATCGCGTAGTTGGCCAGGTTGAGCAGTATCTGCAGCTTCTGGTCGACGTAGCTGTAGATCTCGGTGTAAGGCGGAATCGCCACGTCGGCTTCAGCGAAACTGATCTTCAGGACGATGAAGAACGGCAGCATGAAGAACAGGAACAGCCAGATGAAGGGCACCCCGATGACCAGTTGCCGGCCACCGGGCGTTATTCGGGCGAGTCGACGCTTGAGTTTGCGCATGTTCATGAGCGAAGCACCACGCCGCTGTCATCCTCCCACCAGACGAACACCTGGTCGCCCCAGGTCGGCCGCTGGCCACGGCGCTCGGCGTTCGCCACGAAGGACTGCACCAGCTTGCCGCTCGGCAACTCGACGTAGAACACCGAATGGCCACCCAGGTAGGCGATGTCATGGACCTTGCCGCTGGACCAGTTGTGCTCGCAGGTCGGCTGTTCGGCGGTCACCAGCAGCTTTTCCGGGCGGATGGCGTAGGTCACGGACTTGTCCTGCACCGAGGTGCTGATGCCGTGGCCCACGTAGATGTTGCGGTCCAGATCCTTGCAGGTCAGCACCGCATGTCCCTCGGCGTCATCCACCACTTCGGTCTCGAAGATGTTGACGTTGCCGATGAACTCGCAGACCAGCCGGCTGGTCGGGGTCTCGTAGATGTCGATCGGGCTGCCGATCTGGGCGATCCAGCCCAGGTGCATGATCGCGATCCGTTCGGCCATGGTCATGGCCTCTTCCTGGTCGTGGGTCACCATGACGCAAGTCACGCCGACCCGCTCGATGATTTCCACGAGCTCGAGCTGCATCTGCGAACGCAGCTTCTTGTCCAGGGCCCCCATCGGTTCGTCGAGCAACAGCAGCTTGGGCCGCTTGGCCAGGGAACGGGCCAGGGCCACCCGCTGGCGCTGGCCACCGGAAAGCTGATGGGGCTTGCGCTTGGCGTACTGGCTCATCTGCACCAGCTTGAGCATTTCCGCCACGCGGGCTTCGATCTCCGCCTTGGGAATCCTGTCCTGCTGCAGGCCGAACGCAATATTCTGCGCCACGGTCATGTGGGGAAACAGCGCATAGGACTGGAACATCATGTTGATCGGCCGCTCGTAGGGCGGCATGTCGGTGATATCCACACCATCGAGGAAAATGCGCCCTTCCGTGGGCCGCTCGAATCCTGCGAGCATGCGCAGCAAGGTGGATTTGCCCGATCCCGAGCCGCCGAGCAAGGCGAAGATCTCGCCTTTCTTGATTTCCAGGGACACATCGTCCACGGCAATCGTCTCGTCGAACTTCTTCGTGACCCGGTCGATCTTGACCAGCACCTGCTTGGGTGTCTGGTCGCCCTCGAGGGCTTTCTTATAGGCGCCGGAGGCAACTGCCATTTACGAAACTCCCACAGAATTTGCAGTTCGCCCCTCACGGGCGAACCTTTAAGTTAGAGCGTTTGACGCTATTTACCCGACTTGACCTTGGTCCAGCTGCGGGTCATGAGTCGTTGGATCTTGGGCGGCAACTCGGAGTTGACGTAGAGCTTGTCGACGACTGCCTGCGGTGGGTAGACCGCCTCGTCGGTACGCACTTGCTGGTCCATCAGTTCGCCAGCCTTGGGGTTGGGGTTGGCATAACCGACGTAATCGCTGACCTTGGCGATCACCTCGGGCTGGAGCAGGAAATTGATGAATGCATGGGCCTGCTTGACATTGGTGGCGTCACGCGGGATCGCCAGCATATCGAACCAGAGGTTGCCGCCTTCCTTGGGGATCACATAGGCGATTTCGACGCCCTTGCCGGCTTCGCTGGCACGTTCGCGAGCCTGGAAAATGTCCCCGGAGAAACCGGCTGCCACGCAGATCTCGCCGTTGGCCAGATCGGAGATGTACTTGGAGGAATTGAAGTAGGTCACGTAGGGCCGGATCTTGAGGAGCTGGGCCTCGGCCTTCTTGTAGTCTTCCGGGTTTTCGCTGTTGGGGTCCAGGCCCAGGTAGTTCAGCATCGCCGGAATCATCTCGTCACCGGAGTCGAGGAACGAGACGCCACAACTGGACAGTTTCTTGATGTTCTCCGGCTCGAACAGCACGGCCCAGGAATCGATCTTCTCGACGCCCAGCACAGCCTTGATCTTCTCGACGTTGTAGCCGATGCCGTTGGTGCCCCACAGGTAGGGGACGGCGTACTGGTTGCCCGGGTCGTTGCGCTCCAGGCGCTTGAGCAGCGACGGGTCGAGGTTGGCGTAGTTGGGCAGTTGTGCCTTGTCGAGCTTCTGGAACGCCCCGGCCTTGATCTGCTTGCCCAGGAAGTGGTTGGACGGCACGACCACGTCATAGCCGGTACGGCCGGCAAGCAACTTGCCTTCCAGGGTTTCGTTGGAATCGAACACGTCGTACACCGGCTTGATCCCGGTGGTTTTTTCGAAATCCGCCAGGGTGGATTCGCCGATGTAGTCCGACCAGTTATAAATATGCACGGTGGAAGCCGCCTGGACACTGACCGCGAGTGTCAGGCCGGCACCGACCAGCAAGGCGTTGCGTAACAAAGAAAAGACTGGCACGTGGAGGTCCTCTAAATAGTTGGGCCCAAGTTGCCCCCCGTTACCGGCCGCGATAGGCCCTGCAACAAAACCGGCGCGCAACTTACCCTCGATAAACCGATCCAGCAAAACTTTTAGTTATTTAATTGCTCCTGTTGCCGGGCGTCGCGAGGACGGCGACAACAGGAGGGTGCCTCAGGCCGGCTTATTTACCGGATTTGATCTTGGTCCAGCTGCGGGTCAGGATCCGCTGGGTGGCTGGCGGCAAGTCGCTGATCGCATACAGATGGGCTTTCACTTCATCCGACGGATAGATGTTCGGATCACCGGAGATTTCCTTGTCCACCAACGGCGTCGCGGCCTTGTTGCCGTTCGGGAAACGGACGTTGTCGGTGATCTCGGCCATGATTTCCGGCTTCATCAGGAAGTCCATGTACTTGTAGGCGGCCTCGACGTTTTCGGCGTCCTTGGGAATGGCGACCATGTCGTAGAACGAACCGGCGCCTTCCTTGGGAATGCTGTAGGCCACCTTGACCTTGCCACCCGCTTCGGCGGCACGGGATTTGGACTGCTCGATATCGCCCGAGTAACCCACGGCCACGCAGATGTTGCCGTTGGCCAGGTCGGAGATGTACTTGGACGAGTGGAAGTAACCGATCGAAGGACGGATCTTGAGGAACAGCGCCTCGGCGTCAGCCAGTTGTTTCTTGTCCTGGGTGTCGGTCGGGTAGCCCAGGTAGTGCAAGGCCACCGGGATCATCTCGGTCGGCGAATCGAGGAAGCTCACCCCGCAACTCTTGAGCTTGGCGATATTTTCCGGCTTGAGCAGGACATCCCAGGAATCGATCTTGTCGATACCCAGTGCCGCCTTGACCTTCTCGGGGTTGTAGCCGATGCCGATGGTGCCCCACATGTAAGGGAAAGCGTACTGGTTGCCCTTGTCGCTGGCATCACCCACCGCCTTGAGCAGGTCGGTGTCGAGATTCTTCCAGTTCGGCAACTTGGACTTGTCCAGTGGCTGATAGACGCCCGCCTTGATCTGCTTGGCCAGGAAGTTGTTCGACGGCACCACGATGTCATAGCCGGACTTGCCGGCCAGCAGCTTGGCTTCCAGGGTTTCATTGCTGTCGAATACGTCGTAGACCACCTTGATCCCCGACTCCTTCTCGAACTTGGCGATCGTGTCCGGGGCGATGTAGTCGGACCAGTTATAGACGTGCAGCACTTTGTCGTCCGCCTGGACGGCACCCGCCATCGCGCCCATCAGAGACATGGCGAGGAGGGTCTTGCCAGCTATCTTCATACCTAATGCCTTCATGGATGATGCTCCAGTTATTCTTTTAAGCCACAGTTCAGTAGCCGGCTCGCGGGCAACTTGAACAGGCGGTAGTCTGGCAAGTTACAGGGCAGGCTTTCAACACAAACCCAGCCTTTTCAAACCGGGGGAGGTCCTTCAAGGCGCCTCCCTCAGAGCCTAGCACTTAGGCTCTGTACGATAAGTGCTTGCGCAACGACCATGCTGCGTTGAAAACAGGCTCGCAATGCTCAATGACGACCCGTCAACTGCGCTTGCTCGCGTGCTTTCGCCTTGCCTGATCGCCGCTCGGCGACTTTTCGTACAAACCCTAGCCTTGCAACACACCGAGGGTCAGGTCCAGGCAGTGTCGTGCCTTGGTCACCAATTCATCGATCTCGGCCTTGCTGATCACCAGCGGCGGCGCAATGATCATGGTGTCTCCCACCGCGCGCATGATCAGGCCGTTATCGAAGCAGAACTGCCGGCAGATCATGCCCGCACCCTTGCCTTCATAACGCTGGCGCGTGGCCTTGTCCCGGACCAGTTCGATCGCCCCCAGCAAACCGACGCCACGCACTTCACCCACCAGCGGATGATCGTTCAGTTCCCGCAAGCGCTTCTGCAAATAAGGTGCCGTTTCGTCGTGGACACGCTCGACGATCTTCTCTTCGCGCAGGATGCGGATGTTTTCCAGGGCCACTGCCGCAGCCACCGGGTGACCGGAATAGGTGAACCCGTGGTTGAAGTCGCCGCCCTCGTTGAGCACCGCGACCACGTCGTCGCGTACGATCAGGCCGCCCATGGGGATGTATCCGGAGGTCAGCCCCTTGGCGATGGTCATCATGTGGGGTTTCAACCCGTAATGATCGGTACCGAACCACTCACCGGTGCGGCCGAAGCCACAGATCACTTCGTCGGCCACGAACAGAATGTCGTACTTGGCGAGGATTTCCTTCATGCGCGGCCAGTAGGTGTCCGGCGGCACGATCACGCCGCCCGCGCCCTGGATCGGCTCGGCAATGAATGCACCGACATTGTCGACGCCAATCTCCAGGATCTTCTCTTCCAGCTGGTTGGCTGCCCACACACCGAACTCTTCGGGGCTCATGTCGCCGCCTTCGCCGAACCAGTATGGCTGGGCGATATGGGTGATGCCCGGGATCGGCAGGTCGCCCTGCTCATGCATATAGGTCATGCCACCCAGGCTCGCGCCGGCCACGGTCGAGCCGTGATAGCCGTTCTTGCGACTGATGATGACCTTCTTGTTCGGCTGGCCCTTGATCGCCCAGTAGTGGCGGACCATGCGCAACATGGTGTCGTTGCCTTCCGAGCCGGAACCGGTGAAGAACACATGGCTCATGCCGGGCGGGGCGACGTCGGCGATGGCCTTGGACAGCTCCAGCGCCGGCGGATGGGCCGTCTGGAAAAACAGGTTGTAGTACGGCAACTCACGCATCTGCTGGCTGGCGGCTTCGGCCAGCTCATCACGGCCGTAGCCGACCGCCACGCACCAGAGGCCGGCCATGCCGTCGAGGATCTTGTTGCCTTCGCTGTCCCAAAGGTAGACGCCCTTGGCACGGGTGATGATGCGCGGCCCTTTCTGCTTGAGCTGCTTGAAGTCGCTGAATGGCGCCAGGTGGTGCTCGCTGCTCAAGGCTTGCCATTGGAGGGTCTGCGGATTGTTGCGGGTCATGCGAATTCTCCTTGTATCGGTTGGGGCGAAGCGGCCTGGACCGCCCCGCCCGGCGCATCAGACGGCAAAGAGCAGGAATTCCCGCTCCCACGAACTGATGACGCGCTTGAAGTTTTCATGCTCGGCCCGCTTGACCGCGACGTAGCCTGTGATGAATTTCTTACCCAGGTACTTCTCGATGGTGGTGCTGTTTTCCATGCGCTCGAGGGCGTCCTCGATGGTCAGCGGCAGGCGCAGGTTGCGGCGCTCATAACCACGGCCCACCACCGGTGCGCTCGGCTTGAGGCCTTCGACCATGCCGATGAAGCCACACAGCAGGCTGGCGGCGATGGCCAGGTACGGGTTGGCGTCGGCACCCGGCAGGCGGTTTTCCACCCGACGGTTCTGCGGCCCGGCATCCGGCACCCGCAGGCCGACGGTACGGTTCTCCTCGCCCCATTCGACGTTCACCGGCGCCGAGGTATCCGGCAGGAAGCGGCGGAACGAGTTGACGTTGGGCGCGAACAGCGGCAACAGCTCGGGGATCAGCTTCTGCAGCCCGCCGATGTGGTGCAGGAACAGCTCGCTCATCGTCCCGTCTTCATTGGAGAAGACGTTCTTGCCGGTTTCCTTGTCGATGATGCTCTGGTGCAGGTGCATCGCACTGCCCGGTTCGCCGGTCATGGGCTTGGCCATGAAGGTCGCGGCCACATCGTGCTTGAGCGCGGCTTCACGCATGGTGCGCTTGAACACCAGGATCTGGTCGGCCAGGGACAAGGCATCGCCATGACGGAAATTGATTTCCATCTGCGCCGTGCCGTCCTCATGGATCAGGGTGTCGAGGTCCAGCTCCTGCAACTCGCACCAGTCGTAGACATCTTCGAACAGTGGGTCGAATTCGTTGGCCGCTTCAATGGAGAAAGACTGGCGACCGGTTTCCGGGCGGCCTGAGCGACCGATGGGCGGCTGCAACGGGAAGTCCGGGTCGTCGCTGCGCTTGGTCAGGTAGAACTCCATTTCCGGTGCGACGATGGGCTGCCATCCCTTGTCGGCGTAGAGCTTGAGCACCTTTTTCAGCACGTTGCGCGGCGACAGCTCGATGGGGTTGCCCTGCTTGTCATAGGCGTCGTGGATCACCTGGGCGGTGGGCTCGATGGCCCAGGGCACCAGGAATACAGCGTTTTCGTCCGGACGGCACACCATGTCGATGTCGGCCGGATCCAGCAGTTCGTAATAGATGTCGTCTTCGACATAGTCGCCCGTAACGGTCTGGAGCAGAACGCTCTCGGGCAGGCGCATGCCTTTTTCGGCAATGAACTTGTTGGTCGGCGAAATCTTGCCCCGGGTGATACCGGTCAGGTCGCCAATCATGCATTCGACTTCTGTGATCTTATGGTCTTTCAACCAATCGGTGAGCTGGTCGAGGTTGTTACTCATAAATGCCTCTAGGCGTGATTTTCCTGGCTGCCAAGGCTAGCCAGGGGTTGTTTGACGCATCGGCGTCGCGTTGTGTTGCCCCTGCCCGACAAATGCCCGGGAAAAGGTTCTACATTGAAAGGAGAGCTGCTAAAGAGAGTTTCGTCCAGAGCGTCCAGAATATTGGACGAAGATGACGGCTGACGCACCAGGGATGAAGTCGACATGGGCAGGCGCTCGGTGGCCGTCGTCATGGCCTGGGGACACGCCTCGCCACTGATGCGACGAGCATGCCAACCGATCTGCTGGGACAGGTGGTGACGCCGTTGGTACGGCAGGCGAGACATGAAGCACCCCGGTATTATTGCTGTTATGGGTTTGAATCGAGCTTAGCCTTGTTCATTTTTTTACACAACACCCCCGTAAAAAATACAACACGGCCCGCTCAAGCCTGCGGGCGCCAAGCCCCTTGAAGGGGAAAAAACGCCCCAAACTGCTCCAAAAAAGCCCCTCAAGTGCTTTTTTAGGGCAAAAAAGGCCCTGCTTGACTTCGGCATGCCGTTCGGGTTGACTGGGTTTCAAAGAGATCAATGATTGATATTTTTAACAACAAAGGTGTTGCATCATGTCGGTACCCCCGCGTGCCGTTCAGCTTAACGAAGCGAACGCGTTCCTTAAGGAACATCCTGAGGTTCTGTACGTTGACCTTCTGATTGCGGATATGAATGGTGTGGTGCGCGGCAAGCGCATCGAACGCACCAGCCTCCACAAGGTTTACGAGAAAGGCATCAACCTGCCGGCCTCCCTGTTTGCCCTGGATATCAATGGTTCGACGGTGGAAAGCACCGGCCTGGGCCTGGACATCGGCGATGCCGACCGCATCTGCTATCCAATCCCTGGCACCCTCTCCAACGAACCCTGGCAGAAGCGCCCTACCGCGCAGCTGCTGATGACCATGCACGAGCTCGAAGGCGAGCCTTTCTTCGCCGACCCTCGCGAAGTCCTGCGCCAGGTCGTGACCAAGTTCGATGAACTGGGCCTGACCATCTGCGCAGCGTTCGAGCTGGAGTTCTACCTGATCGACCAGGAGAACGTGAATGGCCGTCCACAGCCGCCCCGCTCGCCCATTTCCGGCAAACGCCCGCATTCGACCCAGGTCTACCTGATCGACGACCTCGACGAATACGTCGACTGCCTCCAGGACATCCTGGAAGGTGCCAAGGAGCAAGGCATTCCCGCCGACGCCATCGTCAAGGAAAGTGCCCCGGCGCAGTTCGAAGTGAACCTGCACCACGTGGCCGACCCGATGAAGGCCTGCGACTACGCCGTCCTGCTCAAGCGCCTGATCAAGAACATCGCCTACGACCATGAAATGGACACCACCTTCATGGCCAAGCCCTATCCGGGCCAGGCAGGCAACGGCCTGCATGTTCACATCTCGATCCTGGACAAAGATGGCAAGAATATCTTTGCCAGCGAGGATCCCGAGCAGAACGCCGCGCTGCGTCACGCGATCGGCGGTGTGCTCGAGACCCTGCCCGCGCAGATGGCTTTCCTCTGCCCCAACGTCAACTCCTATCGCCGTTTCGGCGCACAGTTCTACGTGCCGAACTCGCCGACCTGGGGCCTGGACAACCGCACCGTGGCCCTGCGCGTCCCCACCGGTTCGGCCGATGCCGTGCGCCTGGAACACCGCGTCGCCGGCGCCGATGCCAACCCGTACCTGCTGATGGCCTCCGTGCTGGCGGGAGTGCACCACGGCCTGGTCAACAAGATCGAGCCCGGTGCGCCGGTGGAAGGCAACAGTTACGAGCAGAACGAACAGAGCCTGCCGAACAACCTGCGCGATGCCCTGCGGGAACTGGACGACAGCGAAGTCATGGCCAAGTACATCGACCCGAAATACATCGATATCTTCGTGGCCTGCAAGGAGAGTGAGCTGGAAGAGTTCGAACATTCCATCTCCGACCTCGAGTACAACTGGTACCTGCATACCGTTTAAGCGGTTGCTGCAACGAATAACGCCGCAGGCCTTCGAGGCTGCGGCGTTTTTTTATGCCTATCGCGAGCAGGCTCGCTCCCACAGGATATTTGAACGCCCCCCCATTCTTGAGCCCGACGAAGATCCATGTGGGAGCGGGCCTGCTCGCGATGACGGCCTGGCAGACAATACAAATCCCTGCTCGTACAATGCCCGGCAGCCCCGCAGGAGAGTCCCATGACGCGCATTGCCACCCCTCGCAAACCCCGCGCACGCAGCCAGGCCCGGATCGATTCGATCCTCGATGCCGCCCGCACGCTGCTGGCGGCCGAAGGCGTGGCCAGCCTTTCGATCTACAGCGTCGCCGAGCGCGCGGGCATTCCGCCCTCTTCCGTGTATCACTTCTTTGCCAGCGTTCCGGCCCTGCTCGAAGCATTGACCGCGGACGTCCATGCCGCCTTCCGCGCCTGCCTGCTAGCGCCGATCGATCACGGTTCGCTGAATCATTGGCGCGAATTGTCACGACTGGTGGAGCAGCGCATGTTGACGATCTATGGCCAGGATGCCGCCGCTCGCCAATTGATCCTGGCCCAGCACGGGCTGACCGAAGTCACCCAGGCCGACCGCCAGCACGACCTGGAACTGAGCGACCTGATGCACAAACTCTTCGCCCGCCACTTCGAACTGCCGGCGCTGCCTGGTGATGTCGACGTATTCGCCCTCGCCATGGAATTGGGCGACCGCGTCTATGCCCGCTCGGTGCAGTTGCACGGCCAGATCACCCCTCGCATGGCCGAGGAAGGCATGCGGGTGTTCGATGCGTACCTGGGATTGTACCTGCCACCCTATTTGCCCAAGCGTGAAGTCGCCTGATGTGCCGATCAGCTCTTCATGCGATGGGCCCCCATGGTGGACTCGACACCTCTCAAAAGGCTTGCGGAGTGCTCGCCGAGCTCAGCTTCCCAGTTGATCACTTCATCCACGGCATCGGTCGCCTGCTCAAGCGTCAAGCCAAAGTGTGCGCAGTGACTCAGCACGTCCAATAACTGAAAAGCCCCGAAGGGCTCTCGCCGTCCGGGGCTGCGGGCAAGGCATCGCTCACAACTTGGCGATAGACACCTCGGTGGATTTGACGAAGGCGATCACTTCGCTGCCGATGGCCAGCTCCAACTCCCTCACCGAGCGCGTAGTGATCACCGACGTGACGATGCCGGAAGCGGTCTGTACGTCGATTTCCGACAGTACGTCGCCCTCCACGATTTCCTTGATGACGCCTTTGAACTGGTTACGTACGTTGATGGCTTTGATAGTCATAGTGTCGATTCCTTCTGGATGAGGCTATTGAGCCCAACGCAATTGCGTGGGCAAGGGTGAAACAGGTTCGGGTTCCGGCGGTTGGCCGGGCAAGGACAGCACACGATTGAGCACCTGGGCTTCCAGGGCTGCCAGACGATGGGAGCCGCGGGCCCGTGGTCGTGGCAGGTCGACGGGCAGGTCGAGGCCAATTCGACCGTCTTCTATCAGGATCACCCGGTCGGCGACGGCCACGGCTTCGCTGACGTCATGGGTGACCAGCAACACGGTGAAACCATGTTGCTGCCACAGACGCTCGATCAGTTGTTGCATCTCGATGCGGGTCAGGGCATCGAGCGCTCCCAGGGGTTCGTCGAGCAGTAACAGGCGCGGTTGATGAATCAGCGCCCGGGCCAAGGCCACCCGTTGTTTCTGCCCGCCGGACAGCGCCGCCGGCCACTCCTGCGCCCGGTCGGCCAGACCGACGGCTTCCAAGGCCTGTAGCGCCTGGGCTCGCCAGTGGCCTTTCAAGCCCAGGCCGACGTTGTCGATGACTCTTTTCCAGGGCAGCAATCGCGCCTCCTGGAACATCAGGCGCGTGTCCTGTTGCGCCGCGCTCAACGGCGCCGAACCGGCCAGCAACTGACCGTCCGAAGGCTGATCGAGGCCGGCCAGCAGGCGCAGCAAGGTGCTTTTTCCGCAACCGCTGCGCCCCACTACCGCCACGAACTGCCCGGCCGGGATGTGCAGGTCGAGGTCTTGCAGTACCTGTCGCGAACCGAAGGTCTTCTGCAATTGGCGCACGACCAGAGGAATGCCGCGCAACAGGCGTGGAGGTTGTTGAGCGCTCATGCGGCACCTGCGCTGCGTACCTGATAGGCCGGATGCCAGCGCAACCAGACCCGTTCAAGCCCACGAGCCGCCAGGTCGGCCAGCTTGCCGAGCACGGCGTACAAAAGGATCGCCAGCACCACCACATCGGTTTGCAGGAACTCCCGGGCATTCATGGCCAGGTAACCGATGCCGGCGTTGGCGGAAATGGTTTCCGCCACGATCAGTGTCAGCCACATGAAGCCCAGCGCGAAGCGCACGCCCACCAGGATAGAGGGCAATGCACCCGGCAGGATCACCTGCCGAAACAGGCTGAACCCGGACACCCCGTAGCTGCGGGACATCTCCACCAACGCCGGATCGACGTTGCGGATCCCGTGGTAAGTATTGAGGTAGACCGGAAATAGCGTGCCCAGCGCCACCAGGAAAATCTTCGCCGACTCATCGATGCCGAACCACAGGATCACCAGGGGAATCAACGCCAGGTGGGGCACGTTTCGCAGCATCTGCACCGAGCTGTCCAGCAGGCGCTCGCCCCATTTCGACAGGCCGGTGATGAAACCCAGGGCCAGGCCGATGCCGCCACCGATCAGGAAACCCAGCGCCGCTCGCCAGCCACTGATTGCCAGGTGAGTCCAGATTTCGCCGCTGCGCACCAACTGCGCTCCGGCTTCGATCACGGCCACCGGGGCCGGCAGGATCCGCGTGGATAACCAGCCCGCCGATACCGACAGCTGCCACACCACCAGCAACAACAGCGGCACCGCCCACGGCGCCAGGTTGTGGATAAGTTTCTTCATGGCCGCCTCAACTCTGGGAAGCGGCTTTGGGCAGGATATCGTTGGCGACCATCTCACCGAACGGGCTTACGTACCCCTGGCTCTGCGGCAACGGCGCACGCTCCACATCCAGATGAGGGAAAAGCAACTCCGCCACGCGGTAGGACTCTTCCAGATGCGGGTAGCCGGAGAAGATAAAGGTGTCGATCCCCAACTCGGCGTATTCCTTGACCCGCGCAGCGACGGTCGGGCCATCGCCCACCAGTGCCGTCCCGGCTCCGCCCCGAACCAGGCCGACACCGGCCCATAGATTCGGGCTGACCTCCAATTTGTCGCGCCGTCCACCGTGCAGCGCAGCCATGCGTTGCTGGCCCACCGAATCGAAGCGCGCCAGGGAGGCCTGGGCACGGGCGATGGTGTCGTCGTCCAGATGGGAGATCAATCGGTCGGCCGCCTGCCAGGCTTCGGCATTGGTTTCTCGCACGATCACATGCAGGCGAATGCCGAAGCGCACCGTGCGCCCGAGCCTGGCCGCCTTGACCCGGACCTGTTCGATCTTTTCCGCCACGGCCGCTGGCGGCTCGCCCCACGTCAGCACCATGTCCACCTGCTCGGCGGCCAGGTCCTGGGCGGCTTCCGAGGAGCCGCCGAAATACAGCGGCGGGCGTGGTTGCTGGATCGGCGGATAAAGCAGCTTGGCACCCTTCACGCTGATGTGCTCGCCGTCGTAGTCCACCGTCTCGCCTTCCAGCACGCGGCGCCAGATACGGGTGAACTCCACCGACGCCTGGTAGCGTGCCTCGTGGTCCAGGAACAGGCCGTCGCCGGCCAGTTCGTCCGGGTCGCCCCCGGTTACCAGGTTGAACAGCGCCCTCCCCCCAGACAAGCGATCCAGGGTCGCGGCCTGACGCGCCGCCACCGTCGGGGAAATGATCCCTGGGCGCAGCGCCACGAGGAATTTCAGGCGCTGGGTCACGGGAATCAGCGAAGCGGCCACCAACCAGGAATCTTCGCAGGAGCGCCCGGTGGGGATCAGCACCCCACCGAACCCCAGCCGATCCGCCGCCTGGGCAATCTGCTGCAGGTAACCGTGATCGACGGCGCGAGCGCCTTCGGCGGTGCCAAGGTAATGGCCGTCGCCGTGGGTAGGCAGGAACCAGAAAATATTGAGGCTCATGGAGTGGTCTCCCTGGGGGTCGAATTTACTGCGCGTTCGCAACGGCCGCCGGTGGCGTCCAGATCACGTCCTTGATGCTCAGCGGCTTGGGTATCAACTTGAGCTGATAGAAGCTGTCGGCGATCTTCTGTTGCGCCGCGATCACTTGCGGTGTGAGGAACAGCGCTCCGTAGCCCTGGCGCTTCACCGACGTCAGGGTGATGTCGGCGGGCAGGCCAAGCAGTGGCGATACCTGTCGGGTCACGTCCTCAGGATTGGCCCTGGACCATTCGCCCACGGCGCGCACTTCTTCCACCAGGGTCGTGATGACCTGGGGATGCTTTTGCGCATAGGGTCGGGTGGCGAGATAGAACTGGTGATTGTCGACGATGCCCTTGCCGTCACGCAGGGTCCGGGCCTGCAACTGTTGTTCGGCGGCGGCCTGGTAAGGGTCCCAGATCACCCAGGCATCGACACTGCCACGTTCGAACGCCGCGCGGGCGTCAGCCGGGGGCAGGAACACGGTCTGGATGTCGGAATACTTGAGGCCAGCGTCCTCCAGCGCGCGCACCAGCAGGTAATGCACGTTGGAGCCCTTGTTCAGGGCGACCTTCTTGCCCTTGAGGTCCTGCACCGACTGGATGGGCGAGCCCTTGGGCACCAGGATCGCCTCGCTGCCGGGCGCTGGCGGTTCATAGGCGACATAGAGCAGATCGGCACCCGCCGCCTGGGCGAACACCGGTGGGGTTTCCCCCGTGACACCGAAATCGATGGAGCCGACGTTCAGGCCTTCGAGCAACTGCGGGCCACCGGGAAACTCGGTCCACTGCACGTCCACGCCTTGGGCGGCGAGACGTTTTTCCAGCGAGCCCTTGGCCTTGAGCAGCACCAGCGTGCCGTACTTCTGATAACCGATCCGCAGGGTCTCGGCTTGGGCCTGGGTGATGGCGCCGAAGGACACAGCCGCAGCAAACAGAGCGACCAGCCCGCGACGCAAAATGACAGAGCGCATGGCGCCTCTCCTTTTTTGCTATGGGGTTTTGGCTGCACCTGCTTGGCCGTTGGCGGCTGAGTAAGGTGAAGTGAATCAGGGTGTATCGGGTTCAAATGCTCCAGCGAGCACTCAACAAACGTTCGTTCAACAGGCCTGGATCCAGCGGCTTGGGTCGACGAGCCATGGCGCTGAGAAACTGCTCGAGCGCTTCGTCCAGTCGCTGCTGCAAGGCGGGCGTCAGCTGGGCCTGGGCAGAGCCTTCGCCGTAGGCGATCTGACTGTCTTCGGCAAAGATGCCCTGGAGCATTTCCTGGGCCTTGAGCGCCGAAAGCACGGGCTTGAGGGCGTAGTCCACGGCCAACATGTGGGCAATGCTGCCGCCCGTGGCCATGGGCAATACCACCTTGTGGCTCAAGGCACGTTCGGGAAGCAAGTCCAGCACGGTTTTCAACGCGCCGGAAAAGGAAGCCTTGTACACCGGCGTGGCAATCAACAAACCGTCGGCGTTTTCGATTCGCTGGAGCAGGTCGACCACCTTGGGACTGTCGAAACGGGCATGGAGCAGGTCTTCGGCGGGGAAATCACGCACCTGATAGCTCACCACTTCCACACCTTGCTGCTGCAACCAGCGCTGCGACCGCTCCAGCAATACCCCGGAACGGGAACGCTGACTGGGACTGCCACCGAGTGAGACGACAAACATGCCAACATCCTTAAACGTCCTGTGCGATTCGCGATGGGCGATCTCGCGTTTAGGCCCCCACCATAACAGCGGATTTTTATATCTTTAAATCATATTTATTCATTTGGTTATTCGATAAAGAAATATAAGATTGTTTTTTCCAGGCCATAAAAAAAGGCCGTCGGAACGGCCAAAACCCTTGGTACACAAGCCTTGATCATTCCCACGCGCTGCGCGCAAGCGCCTCAACGGACGCTCCGCGTTCGGCTGCCGGACTGTCCTTGGCTGCCACGCGGAGCGTGGGAACGATCGTTGAATGACTACCTGTTGGGCTGCGGTGTCAGGCGCAGGTAAGGCTTTACCGCGCGATAGCCCTTGGGGAAGCGTTGCTTGAGCTCCTCCTCGTCCTTGAGCGACGGCACGATCACCACTTCATCGCCGTCCTGCCAGTTGGCCGGGGTAGCGACCTTGTAGTTATCGGTCAGTTGCAAGGAATCGATCACCCGCAGGATCTCGTTGAAATTGCGCCCGGTGCTGGCCGGGTAGGTGATGGTCAGGCGGATCTTCTTGTTCGGGTCGATCACGAACAGCGAACGCACGGTCAAGGTATCGCTGGCATTGGGATGGATAAGGTCGTACAGGTCGGAGACCTTGCGGTCGGCATCGGCCAGGATGGGAAAATCGACGATGGCGTTCTGAGTTTCGTTGATGTCCTCGATCCATTTGTGATGCGAGTCCACCGGGTCTACCGACAGGGCGATGGCCTTGACGCCGCGCTTGGCGAATTCATCCTTGAGCTTGGCGGTCAAACCCAGTTCGGTGGTGCACACGGGGGTGAAATCCGCCGGGTGAGAAAACAGCACACCCCAGCTAGTGCCAAGCCATTCGTGGAAGCGAATCCTGCCGGCGCTGGAATCCTGTTCGAAATCGGGGGCGATGTCGCCGAGTCTGAGGCTCATGGTGCGGCTCCTGGTGGTTTTTTGTGAGCCCAACTGTGCTCCGCTTTTCACTGCTTTAAAAAGAATGAATACCCATTTGGTTAGATCCTTAGTGAATATAAAAAACTGTTCACTGGTGCCGTGACGCATAGCGGGCCAAGATCGTTCCCGAGGTTCGAGAAGGCCTCGAGTTGCTGAAAAGAGGAGAAGGTTTCGGGAAAGGCTACAGGGGTGGGCCTGACCCGAAAACGTAAAAGCCCCGCCGGGCATGTTGCCGGGCGGGGCTTTTTTTTGCGCTACGTCTTACATGAAGTTGTAAGTGTAGTTGAAGATCAGACGGGTCTGGTCCTGACTGTCGCCTGCACCGCTGCTGCGGTAGGTACCCTGGCGCAGGGTAGTGCCGAAGCCTTTCAATGCGCCTTGCTGGATTACGTAATCCACACGCATGTCGCGTTCCCACTCGGAGTAGTCGCTTCCACCCGTGGCGGATTTGACATCGTCACCACGCAGATAGGCGACCGAGGCTTTCAGGCCTGGAACGCCCAAGGAAGCGAAGTCGTAGGAGTACTGACCGAAGGTGGTATTTTCACCGGCACGGACAAACCCGTTGATCATGCTGTCGGTGAACAGGTAGAAGCTCGCACCACCAGCCCCTTCAGGACGACCGTTGCCATCGACCACGTTGCCCTGGTTCAGGTAGACGAAGCCACCGTCATCACCGACTTGCTGGTGACCCAACAGGAACGCGCTGCCGCCGAGGGTGTAAGTGAACATGGCGCTCCAGGTCTTGTTATCGACCTCGCCCGGCGTCTTGGCATAGCCACCGTTGTTGTTGAAGCGGTAGCCAGCATCGCCGTTACGGCCGTCGGAGCTGCTGTCGAAATAACGCAGGTCAGTCTTGAACGATTGGCCTTCGCTGATCGGGAATACGTGTACGGCGCCCAGGAAGTGCTGTTTGTAATAGTCTTGCAGGTTGGCGTAGTAGTACTGCAGGGTCAGGTCTTTGGTGACCTTCCAGTCGGCGCCGGCAAAACGGAACTGGTTGCTGTCCTCGGTACCGCCCGCCACTGCCAGACCGGTGCTGTTGCTCGATGCACGGCCAGTGGCATGTTCCAGCTGACCTGCGTTGAAGGTCACATTGTCGATTTCCTTGGAGGTGATGGTGCCACCTTCGAAGGTCTGTGGCAGCAGACGGCTGTCGTTGGCCACCAGGATCGGCAGGTTAGGCTGCAGGGCACCACCCAGGTGAGCCTCGGTCTTGGAGAAGAGCGCCTTCACGTTACCCGACAGACGGCTCCACTCGTGGACCGCCGAACCATCGGTGTCGCTTGGCATATAGGAGCCAGCGTTACGCCCCCGTCCCCCATCGAGACGAATCCCCACCAGCGCCTGAGCATCGATACCGAAACCGACGACACCTTGCGTGAAACCAGACTTGTAGTCGAACTTGAGGCCAGTCCCTGTTTCGCGCAGGTCCTCGCTGCCCGTTTCATGGTTATCGTTATTGAAGTACAGAGTACGAGAACTGACGGACGCCTTGCTGTCCTCGATAAAACCGGCGGCGCCTGCCTGCTGCGCCAATACCCCAACGGCCACAGCCAGGGCCAAGGTGGACTTCTTCATGTATCGCTCCTCTCGTTTTCTAATTCTTGTGTGTCTTTGGTCCCGGGTCGCACGCCCGGAATCCGCGGATGCGCGATTAGCGCCAGACCGTGACTGGCAAGTCAACCGCAACCCTTTCGGACTACGACCATGGTCTAACCCCGCGACACCGGCCCGAAGAATAATGGATTCTCTATAAATCCAAAAAGAATTGTTTCATTAGTTTTCAGCTCGTTTCGACATATGATTGCCATCAAAGCGTCATCATGCCGATGGCATGGCGTATCGGCGACGTTTGGGATAACTGAATAGTGCTTCGTCGGGCTTTTGCGAGGTCAGCCGAATCCAGGCACAGGGATTGAACCTGTGAGCTTCGAATGGCTTGGGTTCGCAGGACAGATGTTCGCGCATGCCACGATCTTGAGGCTTTCCAGACTAGACGCTCATTGTCTGAAATCAAGAAGAACGCGGCAGCGCGACGATTGGCAGCAACGGCCTACAGGGCTTTTTCGAAGATCTTCGAATTGCGTTGATAGTTGTACAAGGATGCCCGTGCCGCCGGCAGGCGTTCCACGCTGCTGGGCTCGAAGCCACGCTCGCGGAACCAGTGGGCAGTCCGGGTCGTCAGTACGAACAGCGTCTTGAGCCCTTGGGCGCGAGCGCGGGCTTCGATCCGCTCCAGCAGTTCGTCGCCGCGCCCGCCATGGCGGTATTCCGGGTTCACCGCCAGGCAGGCCAGTTCCCCGGCATCCGAGTCGGCGATTTGGTAGAGCGCCGCGCAGGCGATGATCATGCCTTCGCGCTCGACCACGCTGAACTGCTCGATTTCGCGTTCCAGCACCTCACGAGAGCGACGCACCAGGATCCCCTGTTCTTCCAACGGGCTGATCAATTCCAGCAGGCCGCCGACGTCTTCGATGGCCGCTTCACGCACCACTTCGAATTGTTCCTGGGCCACCAGCGTGCCACTGCCGTCGCGGGTGAACAGTTCGGCCAGCAGCGCACCGTCCTCGGCGTAACTGACGATATGACTGCGCGCCACACCGCCACGGCAGGCCTGGGCCGCCGCATCCAGCAGCTCGGCCTGGTAGTCGCTGCCCAGGCGTTGCATATGGGCCGGGACCTGTTGCGGACGCAACTCGCGCACCAGTCTGCCGTCCTCGCCGATCAAGCCTTGCTCGGAGCCGAACAGCAGCAACTTGTCGGCGGCCAGGTCGATGGCCGCGCGAGTGGCGACATCTTCGCAGGCGAGGTTGAAGATCTCCCCGGTGGGGGAATAGCCCAACGGCGACAGCAACACGATGGAGCGCTCGTCCAGCAAGCGGTTGATGCCCTTGCGGTCGACCCGACGCACTTCTCCGGTGTGGTGGTAATCGACCCCCTCCAGCACGCCGATGGGCCGTGCGGTGACCAGGTTGCCGCTGGCGACCCGCAGCCGCGAACCCTGCATGGGCGACGAAGCCATGTCCATGGACAGGCGCGCCTCGATGGCGATGCGCAACTGGCCGACCGCATCGATCACACACTCGAGAGTCGCGGCATCGGTGATACGCATGCCGCGGTGGTAATGGGGGGTCAGGCCGCGGGCGGCGAGGCGAGTCTCGATCTGCGGGCGCGAGCCATGCACCAGTACCAGGCGCACGCCGAGGCTGTGCAGCAGCACCAGGTCATGGACGATGTTGCCGAAGTTGGGGTGTTCCACACCGTCGCCGGGCAGCATGACGATGAAGGTGCAATCGCGGTGGGCATTGATGTACGGCGAAGCGTGGCGAAGCCAATTGACGTATTCGGGCATGAACCTGGACCTGTAACAAATAACAGCCAAAAAAGGACGAAACAGAACGCACAGCAGGCTGGTGGTTATCGTCGGAACAGGCTTGGCGACACGCGCGCTCTCCTCATGAATACGGGCCCGGACAGGGGCAATTTAACCGGCCGCGGCAGGTGACAGGCAGTAATGCCCGATCAACTGTCGCAACACGTGTACGGTAGGTTGCAGGCGTGACATTTCAAGGTATTCGCCGGGTTGATGGGCACAGGCGATATCGCCGGGGCCCAGGACCAGGGTTTCGCAACCGAGGCGCTGAAGATAAGGCGCTTCGGTGCCGAACGCCACTGCTTCGGCACGATGGCCGGTGAGCCGTTCTGCCACCCGCACCAGTTCCGCATCCTCGGCCTGCTCGAAAGGGGGGACCTCGGGAAACAGCGGGGCGTAGTCGATCCTGACCTTGTGCCGTTCGGCGATGGGGTCGAGCTTCTGCCGGATAGCCGCCCTCAGGCTCTGTGGGTCCATGCCCGGCAAGGGTCGCAGGTCGAACTCCATGGAGCACTGGCCACAGATCCGGTTGGGGTTGTCGCCACCATGGATGCAGCCGAAATTCAGGGTCGGCTGTGGCACCGTGAATTGCGGGTTACGAAACTCTCGTTGCCATCGCAGGCGCAGGCCACGCAGTTCCCCCATGGCGTCGTGCATGGCTTCGAGGGCGCTGTGGCCCAGGCTCGGGTCGGAGGAATGGCCGCTGCGGCCAAGAATATCGATGCGCTCCATCATCACCCCTTTGTGCAGGCGAATCGGCTTGAGGCCGGTCGGCTCACCAATCACCGCTGCCCGCCCCAGTGGGCGACCGGCTTCGGCCAGGGCCCGGGCGCCGGCCATGGAGCTTTCTTCGTCGCATGTGGCGAGAATCAGCAACGGCTGCTTGAACGGCTGGTCCAGCAGCGGCTTGACCGCTTCGATCACCAGGGCGAAAAAGCCCTTCATGTCGCAACTGCCCAGCCCGACCCAACGGCCATCGACTTCGGTGAGCTTGAGCGGGTCGGTCTGCCACAACGCTTCGTCGAACGGTACCGTGTCGCTATGCCCGGCCAATACCAGCCCACCGGGGCCACTGCCGAAACTTGCCAGCAGGTTGAACTTGCCGGGGCTGACCTGCTGGATGTCGCAGCTGAAGCCCAGGTCGCCGAGCCAATCCGCCAGCAGTTCGATCACCGCAGCGTTGGACTGGTCCAGCCCGGGCTGGGTACAGCTGACCGAGGGGGCGGCGATCAGGGCAGCGAACTGATCTTTCATGGACGGCAAAGGCATCGCTGGCTCCGGGCATGCAAATTGACGTTCATCATAGAACCATCCGGCGCCAGGAAGAAACCGTCGCGGCACGTAGGACCAATGACTCCTGTACACTGCACGACCTTGGCAGCCATACCTTCCCGGCTGCGCACCCGATTCCTGGATTTTCCGGCCATGCAGAAAGAAACCGAAATCAAACTCCGCGTCAGCCGCGAGACCCTGGCAGCCCTGCGCGAGCATCCGCTGCTGAAAAAACGCAACAAGAGCGGCTGGGAACGCCGCGAACTGATGAATCAGTATTTCGACACCCCCGAGCGCGACCTGGCGCGAGCCAAGGTGGCCCTGCGCCTGCGTCGCGACGGCGAAGAGGTAATCCAGACCCTCAAGACCCGTGGCCAGAGCGTCGCCGGTCTGTCCGAGCGCAACGAGTACGATTGGCACCTGCCCAAGGCCAAGCTCGATCTGAAGAAACTCGATGGCGAATGCTGGCCCGAGGCCCTGGCCGAACTGGACAAGAAGACCCTCAAGGCCATCTTCACCACCGATTTCGTACGTGAACGCGCCGAAATCGCCTGGGGTCGCGGCAAAGGCAAGGTGGTCATCGAAGCCGCGCTGGACCTGGGCCATGTCGTGGTCGGCAAGCAGAAGGAGGAAATCTGCGAACTGGAGCTGGAACTGCGTGAAGGCGAACCCGCCGCGCTGCTGGAACTGGCCGCCGAACTGGCCGAAACCCTGCCCCTGATGCCGTGCGACATCAGCAAGGCCGAGCGCGGCTATCGCCTGCATGATGCGAACAGCTACGCCCTGAGCCTGCCGGCGCCACAACTGACCGCCGAAATGCCCCTGGACGACGCCTTCGCCGCGCTGGGCTGGCATTTGCTGGGCAGCAGCCAGCGTCTGGCCGAGCAGTACCGCTTCAATGGTCACTGGCGCCTGCTGCAGGACTGGGTGGAAAACCTCGCCGAACTGCGTGCCTTGCTCAGCAGCCTCGGCCAGGCCGCGCCACGCCAGTCGACCCATGACCTGCGCGTCGCCCTGGACGCCTTGCTCGAAGACTGGCGTCCGTTGGTCCAGGCAGGCCTGGACGACGAAGACGTGCGCAAGGCAGCGCCAGAGCAGTTCCTCGAGGAACTCCAGGATCCACGCTGGGGCCTGTTCTCCCTCAAGGCCTCGCGCTGGCTGCTGGCCCGCAGCTGGGCCGCCGAGCGCAACACCCGTGGCAACCGCCAGGGGGCGGCGCAACTGAGCAGTTGGCTGCCACGCCTGTTGGGTGAGGAATCGACGTCGCTGCAACTGCAACGCTACCAGCAGCAGCCGGAAGACCTGGCCGAGCAATTGCCGCGCATCGAGCGCATCCAGGTCTGGCTGCACCACGCCCGCCAGGTACTGGACATTCCGGAAATGGACCGTCTCTATGGCGAGTTGAACAAACTGGCGCAACTGGCCAACGAACCGATCACCGATCAAGCCCTCGATGCGCGCAAGCAGCAGGCCATCGCGGTCTACCAGAACCGGGCCTGGAAAACGCTGTTGCGGCTATAACCTGGGTAACTGCGGCGCCTTTCACATCGCCATCGCGAGCAAGCTCGCCTCCACGGCCGATCTTCGCCGATTTGCGTTCGCCGAAGATCCCTGTGGGAACCAACTTGCTCGCAACGGGGCCAGCCCATCCTCCAGGGAAATCAGCGCACCACCGGCAAACTCGTCGTGGACTTGATTTCCGAAAGCGCCACGATGGAGTTCACTTCCTGGATCCCCGGCACCAGCGACAGCTTTTCGAAAAAGAATCGCTCGTAAGCTTCTATGTCCGCCGTGACAATGCGCAGCAGGAAGTCCACCGAGCCCATCAGTACGTAGCACTCCAGCACCTCGGGGAAGCCGCGAATCGCCTCGGTGAACTCGGTAAAATTTGAACGACCGTGGGCGTTGAGCTTTATCTCGGCGAAGATCTGCGTATTCAGGCCGATTTTCTTGCGATCGAGCAATGTCACCTGCCCCCGAATGATCCCCTCTTCCTTCATCCGCTGAATCCGGCGCCAGCATGGCGACTGGGACAAGCCCACCTGCTCGGCGATCTGCGCACTGGACAGCGAAGCATCCTCCTGCAGCAGTGCCAGTATCCTGCGATCATAGGCATCCAGCTCGCTGTGCATAAATCCACCTTAAAATCCAATATCTGAGACTTGAGTCATTCGTTAAATGGCTGAAGTAACCCATCTTAGATAAGAAATACCCCGCCACGCATGTAATATTTCTCCCGCCTTTCTGGAGATAGAACATGCCTTCTTTCGACGCCGTCATCGCCGCGCCATCTCGTACCGACGCCTGGCACCACGCCAATACCCATTGCCGCGCGTGGTACCGGTTGCTGGCCGAAGCCGAGGCCGATGTGTTGTGTCGCGCCCTGAACCTGTTCGCACTGCAAGGCCTGACACCGCAACAGGTCCATGTCGAACGCGAGGATGATCTGCTGAGCATGGAGGTCTTGATGGATGGACTGAGCTGGCACCGTGCCCAGGTCATCGCGGAAAAATTGCGCAACCTGATCAGCGTGTGCTCGGTGGACCTGCAAAACATCGACGAAACATGGGTCGAACCGGTCCAGGCCAGCGGCTGAAGAACGCCGGAGCAGGAAATTGAAACGCATTGGTCGAATAGTGGCCCAACGGTGCATGGGGTCGGGACTATCCTTTTGCAGACCGGGAAGGCGCCGAAGCGTCTACATCGCGGCTTTGCTGAATTTGTCCAATAGGAAACCCGCATGTCCACCAAACACGCCACTCAGGACCGCTGGCTGGACCTCAACGATCTGCTGCGCCAACTGGTCGCCCAGGGCTTCATCAGCCAGGACTCGGCCGAGACCGCGCTCAACGCCCGGCGGCGCCACGGTGCCAATGCCCAGTTGCATCCGCTGGAGTTCATCGCCAACCAGCACCTGGACGACCTGAGCCGCCCAGGCAAGCGACTCGACCTGGAAAGCCTGACCCTGTGGCTGTCCCAGCAGGCCGGCCAACCCTACCTGCGCATCGACCCGCTGAAGATCAACGTCGCGGCCGTCACGCCCCTGATGTCCTACGCCTTCGCCCAGCGCCACAAGATCCTGGCGGTGGCGGTCGATCGCGACGCGGTCACCGTCGCCAGCGCCCAGCCGTACGTCAGGAGCTGGGAATCGGACCTGACCCACGTCCTCAAGCTGCCGATCAAGCGAGTGGTGGCCAACCCCGTGGATATCCAGCGCCTGAGCGTGGAGTTCTACCGCCTCGCCAAATCGGTCAGCGGTGCCAGCACGACCGACCAGCAACCGAGCAACCTGAGCAACTTCGAGCAACTGCTCAACCTTGGCGCCAGCGACCAGGAGCCGGACGCCAACGACGCGCACATCGTCAATATCGTCGACTGGCTGTTCCAGTACGCCTTCCAGCAACGTGCCAGCGATATCCACATCGAACCACGTCGCGAACAGGGGACGGTGCGGTTTCGCATCGACGGGGTGCTGCACACCGTCTACCAGTTCCCGCCGCAGGTGACGATGGCGATCATCAGTCGCCTCAAGAACCTGGGGCGAATGAACGTCGCGGAAAAGCGCAAGCCCCAGGACGGCCGGGTCAAGACCAAGACCCCGGACGGCGGCGAGGTGGAATTGCGCCTGTCGACACTGCCCACGGCCTTCGGCGAAAAGATGGTCATGCGGATCTTCGACCCGGAAGTGCTGCTCAAGGACTTCGACCAGCTCGGCTTTTCCGCCGATGACCTGCGGCGCTGGCAGGACATGACCCGCCAGCCCAACGGCATCGTCCTGGTGACCGGCCCCACCGGGTCCGGCAAGACCACTACCCTCTACACCACCCTCAAGAAGCTGGCGACACCGGAGGTGAATCTCTGCACCATCGAGGATCCGATCGAAATGGTCGAGGCCTCCTTCAACCAGATGCAGGTGCAGCACAACATCGACCTGAGCTTCGCCGCCGGAGTCCGGGCGCTGATGCGCCAGGACCCGGACATCATCATGATCGGCGAGATCCGCGACCTGGAAACCGCCGAGATGGCGATCCAGGCCGCGCTCACCGGACACCTCGTGCTCTCGACGTTGCACACCAACGACGCCCCCAGCGCCATCAGCCGCCTGCTGGAACTCGGCGTGCCCCATTACCTCATCAAGGCCACGGTACTGGGGGTCATGGCCCAGCGCCTGGTGCGCACGTTGTGTCCCCATTGCAAGGCCCCCCTGGCCCTGGACGAGGACGACTGGCAAACCCTGACGCGCCCCTGGCAAGCCCCGCTGCCCAGCAACGCCCAGCAGGCCGTCGGCTGCCTGGAGTGTCGCGACACCGGCTATCGCGGGCGCGCCGGGGTGTATGAAATTCTTCAATTGAGCGACAGCATCAAGGGGCTCATCCACGCCGACACCGACCTGCTGGCGGTGCGTCGCCAGGCCTTCAAGGAAGGCATGCGCAGCTTGCGACTGTCCGGCGCCCAGAAGGTCGCCGCCGGGCTGACGACCGTGGAGGAAGTGCTCCGGGTGACGCCGCAAAGCGAACAGAAATGAGTTCGGCGACACCTGACCAGGCAGTCACGGAACTGAATCGAGGCGCAGGTAATCCAAAGTCATAGTTAACCCTGTGGAGTCACCTATCATGCGTCTCAAACTTGCTGTCGCGACCCTGGCCTTGCTGTCTCTTCCTGTTGGCTCGGCGATGGCCGACACGTTTTGGCGTAACGTCATTTCATCCGGTGCGACCACCGGTTCCACCTACCTGACGTTCAAGGACAACAAGCTGATCGTCGCCGCCCAGGACGACGCCGGCAGCTTCGTCGCCAGTGACGGCAACATCCGCGGCCCATACCTGGAAGCGGCCATGCAGAAAGTCCGTGCCGACAACCCTGGCCTGCAGGCCAGCGACATGGAACTGGCCAACGCGATCCTGGCGAAAAACGCCATCGCCCAGGACTGATTCAACGCCAAAAAAAAGCCGCTCGATCAAGCGGCTTTTTTTTGGCTGAGAAAAGTCGACGTCAACATCGACCATCCTGTGGGCGCGGTTATTCGCCGATAGCGGCTTTGTAACCCGCTGCATCCAGCAATTTGCCCAGGTCGGCATCTGCATCGGAAGGCTTGATCTTGAAGATCCACGATTCGTAGGGCGTATTGTTCAGCGCTTCCGGCTCGTCACCCAGGGCTTCGTTGACTGCAACGACTTCACCCGACACGGGCGAATAGATGTCCGAAGCTGCCTTCACCGATTCCACCACCCCTGCCGCATCACCGGCCGCCAATTCTTTGCCAAGCTCCGGCAGCTCGATGAACACGACATCACCCAGTGCCTCCTGAGCGTGATCGGAAATACCCACGGTGACGCTACCGTCAGCCTCCAGGCGCGCCCACTCGTGACTTTCGGCAAAACGCAGTTCGGCAGGGATGTCGCTCATATTCTGTGTCCTCTAGAGAAGTGTCAGCGGCCAATGGCCAGCAAAAGGTTAGATCAGGGTTTTGCCATGGCGGACGAAGGTCGGCTTGACCACCCGTACCGGGTACCACTTACCGCGAATTTCCACCTCGGCACGGTCGGCGGTGGCCATCGGAACGCGTGCCAGGGCGATCGACTTGCTAAGCGTAGGAGAAAAACTACCACTGGTGATCTCCCCTTCGCCAACATCGGCGATGCGAACCACCTGATGGGCACGCAGGACGCCGCGTTCCTCCAGCACCAGGCCGACCAGTTTATGCTGCACGCCTGCGGCCAGCTCGGCTTCCAGCGCCGCGCGCCCGATGAACTGACGGCTCGCCGGCTCCCAGGCAATGCTCCAGGCCATGTTCGAGGCCAGTGGGGAAATGTCCTGGTGAATGTCCTGACCGTAGAGGTTCATGCCGGCCTCCAGGCGCAGGGTGTCCCGGGCGCCGAGGCCTATGGGAGAAATACCGGCGCCCACCAGGTCGTTGAAGAAACTTGGCGCTTCGTGTGCAGGCAGGACAATTTCCAGGCCATCCTCACCGGTGTAGCCGGTGCGGGCGATGAACCAGTCACCGTCGGCGCGCCCTTCGAAAGGCTTTAGCTGCTGGATCAACTGGCCACGTGATTGAGTGACCAGCTCGGCAATCTTGTGCCGGGCCTGGGGCCCCTGGATCGCCAGCATCGCCAGCTCGGGACGTTCGCGCAATTGCACGTCATATCCGCCGAGCTGCGCCTGCATCCAGGCCAGGTCCTGGTCGCGGGTCGAGGCATTGAAGACCAGACGGTAACTGTCCTCGATCCGATAGATGATCATGTCGTCGACGATGCCGCCGCGTTCGTTGAGCATGGCGCTGTAGAGGGCACGCCCCGTTTGCTGCAAGCGGTCCACGTCGTTGGCGAGCAGGCGTTGCAGCCAGGCCTTGGCCTGGGGACCGTCGACATCGATCACGGTCATGTGGGATACGTCGAACACCCCGCAGTCGCGACGCACCTGATGGTGCTCCTCGACTTGCGAACCGTAATGCAAGGGCATATCCCAACCGCCAAAATCGACCATCTTCGCGCCAAGGGCGAGATGAAGGTCATACAGAGGCGTACGCTGTCCCATGGGTTTCTCCTTCCGGGCTTGGCGAAGATGCGGACGGGCACTGCACAGCGCGAACGCCGAAGAGTATTTTCAGCCGCTCTCAGTTACCCGGTCTGACAGACAGACCGCACCGAATGCCGCGCATTGTAGCCGCATGACAGTAGACTGGCACCTGCGACCGCTAGGCTCTGTTTGAAAAGTCTTGAGACTAAGGTCAGGCAGGGCGAAAACCGGCGAGGAACGGCCGGGGTCGCGCTCGACTTTACTGGAGTAAATGAGCATTGCGATCGGACTCGCGCACGAGCCGGCGTTTTCAACGCAGCATGAACGAGTATCAAGGCTTTTCAGACAGGGCCTAGCGTGCCGAACGACGTATCAATCCGATGACCGGCAACAGCCCCACCAGCACCAGGGTCAACGCCGGCAAAGCGGCCCGCGCCCACTCCCCCTCGCTGGTCATCTCGAAGATCCGCACCGCCAGCGTGTCCCAGCCGAACGGGCGCATCAGCAGGGTCGCGGGCATTTCCTTGAGGACATCCACGAACACCAGCAACGCCGCACTCAAGGTGCCGGGCAGCAGCAAGGGCAGATACACTTTGAAAAACAGTCTTGGGCCACTGACCCCAAGACTGCGTGCAGCTTCGGGCAGTGAAGGACGGATTCGTCCCAGGCTGCTTTCCAGCGGGCCGTATGCCACCGCCAGGAAGCGCACCAGGTACGCCAGCAACAGGGCCGACAGGCTGCCCAGCAACAACGGCTGGCCCGCACCGCCAAGCAGGGTCGACAACGGTATGACCAGCTCCCGATCCAGGTAGCTGAACGCAAGCATGATCGACACTGCCAGTACCGAACCCGGCAAGGCGTACCCCAGGTTCGCCAGGCCCACGCCGGCCCGGATCGTACGGGTTGGCGCCAGGCGGCGGGCGAAAGCCAGCAGCAGCGCCACACACACGGTGACCAGTGCCGCCAGGCTACCCAGGTAAAGTGTGTGGAGGATCAACCCGGCATAGCGCTCATCCAGGTCGAAGCGCCCCCGCTGCCAGAACCACACCACCAGTTGCAGTACTGGAATGATGAAAGCACAGGCGAACACCAGCAGGCACCAGCCACTGGCCGCCACGGCCTTGACTCCCCGCAGGTGGTACAGAGCCTTGACCCTGGGCCGCTCGTTGCTGGCCCGCTGGGCACCCCGGGCGCGACGTTCGCCGTAAAGCACCAGCATCACCGCCAGCAACAGCAGGCTGGCCAATTGCGCCGCACTGGAGAGGCTGAAGAAGCCGTACCAGGTCTTGTAGATGGCGGTGGTGAACGTGTCGAAGTTGAACACCGACACCGCGCCGAAATCCGCCAGTGTCTCCATCAACGCCAGTGCCACGCCGGCTCCGATGGCTGGCCGGGCCATCGGCAGCGCCACTCTCCAGAAGGCCTGCCAGGGCGATTGGCCCAGCACCCGGGCCGCCTCCATCAAGCCCTTGCCCTGGGCCAGGAACGCGCTTCGCGCCAGCAGATACACATAGGGATAGAACACCAGCACCAGCACCAGGATCACCCCACCGGTGGAGCGCACCCGAGGCAGGCGCAGGCCACTGCCGAACCCTTCGCGCAGCAAGGTCTGCACCGGGCCGGCAAAATCCAGCAGGCCGACGAAAACAAAGGCCAACACATAGGCAGGGATCGCGAATGGCAACATCAACGCCCAGTCGAGCCAACGTCGGCCGGGAAATTCGCAGAGGCTGGTGAGCCAGGCAAGGCTGACCCCCAGCAAGGTGACACCCACCCCCACACCGATGATCAACGTCAACGTGTTGCCCAGCAGACGTGGCATCTGGGTGTCCCAGAGATGGGACCAGATCTGCCAGTCAATGCTCTGCCAGGAAAGCAGCAGGACACTCAGGGGCAGCAGGACCAACGCGGCGATGACGAAGACCAGGGGGTACCAGCGGCGTTGGACAGGGTGGGTCAAGGGGGATTCTCGTTCAAATGACTGTGCCCACGTTTTGCGTGGGCACTTATTCTATGACGCAGCCATTCAGCCGCACAGGACATGTGGTGATGAAGGGGCGCCTTCGGTTGGCTTTCCAGGCATGCGTCGCGATGAGCCTCTCCAAGCGGCGCTCGTATCCGGATCGCTTCGCCCCGCAGGAATCGACTCCCTCGTCACAGAGCCTGGCCGGCGATCAGTTCCAGCCAGCGCGGTCCATCATGCGAATGGCTTCGGCCTGGCGCTTGCCCGCCACTTCCACCGGCAGGGTGTCTGCCTTGAACGGGCCCCAGGCAGCCACTTCCTTGGACGGCTGCACCTTCGGGTTGGCCGGGAATTCCTGGTTGATGTCGGCAAAGATGCTCTGGGCTTCGGGCGTGGTCATCCACTCCACCAGCTTCTTCGCCGCCTCCGGATGCGGCGCGTACTTGGTCAGGCCGATACCCGAGAGGTTGATGTGCACCCCACGGTCTGCCTGGTTGGGCCAGAACAGTTTCACCTTCAAGTCCGGTTTCTGCTGGTGCAGGCGACCGAAGTAGTAGGTGTTGACGATGCCGACATCGCACTGGCCGGCATTGATGGCCTCCAGCAACGCGGTATCGTCGGAGAACACATCCGTGGACAGGTTGCGGACCCAGCCCTTGAGGATCTGCTCGGTTTTTTCAGCACCGTGGGTTTCGATCAGGGTGGCGGTCAGGGACTGGTTGTAGACCTTCTTCGAGGTGCGCAGGCACAGGCGGCCTTCCCACTCATCGCCTGCCAGGGCTTCATACGTAGTCAGCTCGCCGGGTTTGACCCGCTCGGTGGAATAGGCAATGGTCCGCGCCCGCAGGCTCAAGCCTGTCCAGGCATGGGAAGACGCGCGGTACTGGGGCGGGATGTTGGCATCGATCACCGGGGAGGTGAACGGCTGGAGGATGCCCATCTGCTCGGCCTGCCAGAGGTTGCCGGCATCGACGGTCAGCAGCAGGTCGGCAGTGGCGTTTTCGCCTTCGGCCTTGATGCGTTGCATCAACGGCGCTTCCTTGTCGGTGATGAACTTCACCGGGACGCCGGTCTTCTTAGTGTACGCATCGAAGACCGGCTTGATCAGTTCATCGATACGCGAGGAGTAGACCACCACCTCATCGGCGGCCTGGACGGCCGTGGTGCCGAGCAGGGTCAGGGCGAGGGCGGACAGCAGGCGCTTGGATGCCAACATGGTAGCGGTCTCTCGATTATGAACGAGCGCAAATGATAAGGACTCACATTTGGCGTCACAATCGAACCTTGGGCCAAGACGTTTCCAAATGTTGCACGTCGGGGCAACAGCGTTCAGGCCTTGGCCAGGTCCGGCAAGTCCCCGGTCAATCCCAGCGCCTCGCGTACGAACAACGCCTTGGCCTCGGGCAACCGGTCCACCAGCCGCAGCCCGGTGTTGCGCAACCAGCGCACCGGCAACGGATCGGCCTGGAACAACCGTTCGAAACCTTCCATCGCCGCCATCAACGCCAGGTTATGGGGCATGCGCCGACGTTCGTAGCGACTCAGCACCTTGACGTCCGCCAGCCGCTCGCCCCGCCCGCTCGCCTGGAGCAACACTTCGGCCAGCACCGCCGCATCGAGGAACCCCAGGTTGACCCCTTGGCCCGCCAGGGGGTGAATGGTGTGGGCCGCATCGCCGATCAGCGCCAGGCCTTCGGCCACGTAGCGCTTGGCGTGCCGTTGACGCAACGGTACGCACAGGCGTGGGTCGGCCTCGATGACCTGGCCGAGCTGGCCTTCGAAGGCCCGCTCCAGCTCGCCGCAGAAAGTGCCGTCATCGAGGGCCATCAAACGCTGCGCTTCGCCGGGCGTGGTGGACCAGACGATCGAGCACCAGTCGTGTCGACCATCGCGCTCCAGGGGCAGGAACGCCAATGGCCCGTTATCGGTGAACCGCTGCCATGCCGTCATCCGATGCGGCCGGGCGCTGCGCACGCTGGTGACGATGGCGTGATGCAGGTAATCCCACTCGCGCGTGGCTACCCCCGTCAGCCGGCGCACCGCGGAGTTCGCGCCGTCGGCGGCGATCACCAGGGGGGCCCGCAGGGTACGGCCATCGGCCAGGGTCAGCAGCCATTCGTCACCGGAGCGGCGCATCTGCTCCAGCCGTGCGTTGGCCAGCAAGCCCAGGTCGCAGTCGTGCAGCCGGTCCAGCAACGCATCCTGCACCACACGGTTTTCCACGATGTGCCCCAGTACGTCGGCATGCAGGCTGGCAGCCGAGAAATGGATCTGTCCGGTACCGCTACCGTCCCAGACGTGCATATCGGTATACGGGCTGGCACGCCGTGCGGCGATCCCCCCCCAGACGCCCAGACGCTCCAGGATCCGCTGGCTGGCCGCCGACAAGGCACTGACCCGGGGTTCGAACGGGGCCTGGGAGTCGAAGGGTTTGACACTCATCGGGCTGCCATCGACCAGCAACACTTGCAGGCCACTGCCTTGCAAGGCCAGCGCCAGGGCGCTGCCGACCATACCGGCGCCGACAATCAGCAGATCTGCACGCAATTCCATGCTTCAAGCCTGTGCTGCGGGCGACATCAGCCGCCCTTGGAAAGATTGATCGGACCTGGTGCCCATGGCATCGCTCATACATCGCTCCAGACATCGGGCCGCGTTCCCAGGCCCATGGCCTGGCGGGCGAACCAGCGCTTGGCCCCAGGCAAGAGGTCGAGGCCCAGCAGGCCCAGGTTACGCCCCAGGGAAACCAGCGGCAGGCTGCTGCTGAACAGGCGAGTCACCTGGTCGGAGAACCCGACCGTCAGGTTCTGATCCAGTCGCTGGCGTTCGCGATAGGCTTGCAACACGGCGAAGTCCCCTGGCGGGGTGTCACTGTCGAGCAAGGCGTCCGCCAAGGCCTGGGCATCGCGCAAGGACAGGTTGAACCCCTGCCCGGCGATCGGATGCAGGCTATGGGCAGCATTGCCCAGGATCGCCAGGTGCGGGCGCACCTGCTCTTCGGCCTCCACCAGCGCCAACGGATACAGATGGCGCGCGCCTACCTGCTTGAGGATGCCCAGTCGATACCCGAACACGCCCTGCAGTTCCTCCAGGAAACTGCGCTCGTCGAGGGCCGCCAGACGTTGCGCGTCCATACCCTGGCGGGTCCAGACCAGTGCGCAGCGGTTCTCCGGCAACGGCAGCAGGGCCATCGGCCCCTCGTCGGTGAAACGTTCGAAGGCCATGCCGTTATGGGCTTCGCCAGGGGTGATATTGGCAATCAACGCGCTCTGGTCATAAGGACGGTGCCGCACGCCTACGCCCAACTGCTCCCGCAGATTGGAACGGCCGCCGTCTGCCAGCACCGCCAGGTCGCATTCCAGGGTGGTTTCATCATCCAGGGTCAGGCGGTAGCCGCCTGCCAGGGGCTCCATCCGAATGACCTGCGCCGGGCACCGCCAGCTCACTACGTCCCTGTCCAGGCCCTGCCACAGGCACTGGCCGAGCCAGGCGTTTTCCACCACGTAGCCCAGGGCGGGCACCCCCTCTTCCATGGCCGACAGCCGCGCCGTGGAAAATCGCCCGCGATCGGACACGTGGATTTGCTTGATGGGTTCGGCGCGACGGGAAACCTCCTGCCAGAGACCGAGGCGCTGGTAGATCTGCCGGGAACCGAACGACAGCGCCGAGGAGCGGGCATCGTAGCTCGGCTGCCAGGCGTCGCCGGGGGCGAAAGGCTCGATCAGGGTGATCGTCCAGCCCCGGGCCTTGGCACCGGCCTGCAGGGCCAGGGCCAGGCTCGCGCCGACCAGGCCTCCGCCGATGATTGCCAGATTGACCCGGCTCATGCCGCTTGCGTCCGCGCGGCGGCCATCAGGGCCTCGATTTCGGCTACTGTCTTCGGTACATCCCTGGTCAGGATTTCACAGCCGTTCTTGGTCACTACCACGTCGTCCTCGATGCGCACGCCAATGCCGCGCCATTTTTTCGCTACGCTGCGGTTGCCGGGCGCGATGTAGATGCCCGGCTCCACGGTCAATGTCATGCCGACTTCCAGCACCCGCCACTCGCCACCGACCCGGTATTCACCCACGTCGTGCACGTCCATGCCCAGCCAATGGCCGGCACGGTGCATATAGAACGTGCGATAGGCTTCGCTGGCGATCAACTCGTCCACGTCCCCCTCCAGCAACCCCAGGCGCACCAGCCCTTCGGTAATGACCCGCACGGTCGCTTCATGGGCCTGGTTCCAGTGCTTGTCTGGCGCGATCTCGGCGAACGCGGCTTCCTGGGCGGCCAGCACCAGCTCGTAGATCGCCTTCTGCTCGGGCGAGAACCGGCCGTTGACCGGCCACGTCCGCGTGATGTCACTGGCGTAGCAGTCGATTTCACAACCGGCGTCGATCAACACCAGGTCGCCATCCTTGAGCAGCGCATCGTTCTGCTGGTAGTGCAGGATGCAACCATTGCGACCCGCCGCGACGATCGAGCCATAGGCCGTCATCTTCGCCCCGCCCTTGCGGAACTCATAATCCAGTTCGGCTTCCAGGCTGTATTCGTACAGTCCCGGACGCGCTGCCTGCATCGCCCGCACATGCGCACGGGCGGAAATCCGGGCTGCCTCGCGCATGACCTTCACTTCCGCCGCCGATTTATACAGGCGCATGTCATGCAGCAGATGATCCAGGGCAACGAATTCGTTCGGCGGCTGGGCGCCGAGGTTGGCCTTGGAGCGAATCACGTTGATCCACTCCATCAGGTGCCGGTCGAATTCGGGATTGCTGCCCATGGCCGAATAGACCCGGTCGCGGCCTTCTATCAGCCCCGGCAGGATGTCGTCGATGTCGGTGATGGGAAACGCGTCGTCGGCGCCGTAGTCACGGATCGCGCCCTCCTGGCCGGCTCGCAGGCCATCCCACAACTCACGCTCGGCGTTGCGCTCGCGGCAGAACAGGATGTATTCGCCATGGACCCGGCCCGGCATCAGCACGATCACCGCCTGAGGCTCGGGGAACCCGCTGAGGTACTGGAAATCGCTGTCCTGGCGATAGACATGCTCGACGTCGCGATTGCGGATCGCCACGGCGGCCGCGGGCAGGATGGCGATGCTGTTGGGTTCCATCTGCGCCATCAGGGCCTTGCGGCGACGGCTGTATTCCGATTTCGGGATATGGATCATGGGCAGACGGCTTTCCCTTTCCAGCAATCAGTGCAAGGACGGCTTGGCGGCCGGCTCGGCGGTTTTCCGGGTCTCGGTGAACAGCAACAGGGGCGCGACCCGCAGGTATTCCATCACTTCCATGTAATCGCTTTCGCCGTCATCGGACTCTTCCAGGGCATCCTGGACTTGGGAAATCGCCGCCAGGTCCTGCAGCACTTCGTTCGCCTCGGCGCTCAGCGCATAGGCGCGGCGAGTCAGGCCGAAGCCGGCAAGGAAACCCTGGCACCACTGGCCCAGCGCGGCAGCGCGTTCGGCCAGCGGCGCATCGTCGGTGGGCAGCAGCAGGACGACAGTCATGTCATCGCTGGTCAACTCACCCTTGACCATCTCCTGCAGGCCGATGAGAGCATTGCGGACGTTGTCCGCCGGCTCGCCTTCCAGCAGCTCGGCGGCGTCGGCCAGCCAACCCTCGGCGTCGAAGCCGGCACCGGCGCAGCTGCGGCCGAGCAACAGGCCATGCAGTTCGGCAGGCGATACGGGGTGGCCGCTGGTGCTCAGCAGGGTGGCGAAAGCTTGATACGGGGAATTCTGAATGGGCATGGGCAGCTAGGCGCCAGACGGCGCTATGTCTAGAATGGAGGCCTTGTATCCTACATCGACAGACTCGCCAAGACCATTAAAGGCTGTGCGACCCACATCCCCCATCAGACAGTGGATCACAATGGAAGACACCGACCTGCAAGCGCTGATGGCCAGACTCGAGCTGCTAATTGACCGGGTCGAGCAACTTAAGCGTCAAAACGGACTCCTATTAGCTCAGGAAAAGACCTGGCGCGAGGAACGCGCGCACCTCATTGAAAAAAACGAAATCGCCCGGCGTAAGGTCGAATCGATGATTTCGCGCCTCAAGGCCCTGGAGCAAGACTCATGAGTTCAAGCAATAGCGTTACCGTGCAGATCCTCGACAAAGAGTATTCGATCATCTGCCCCCAGGAAGAGCGCAACAACCTGGTGAGCGCCGCCCGCTACCTGGACGGCAAGATGCGCGAGATCCGCAGCAGCGGCAAAGTCATCGGTGCCGACCGCATCGCCGTGATGGCCGCCTTGAACATCACCCACGACCTCTTGCATCGCCAGGATACGCCCGAGGTACAGATCAGCGGCTCGACCCGCGAACAGGTCCGCGACCTGCTCGAACGGGTGGATCTGGTACTGGCCACCGATCCGGACGTCAGCAAGGGCTGATTCGCGAGACAGCCTGAGGTATACTCGCCTCACTCCCTGGGGTGCTTGCCAGTTGGTGATGTCCCTGAGCCGATACGCACAACCACGGGGGTTGCACGTTGGGGCCGGTGTGCATGTCCGCTTGACGGAAAGCCTTAACGCCTCCTGCAACTTCCACCTTGAACTCTCGGGTTCAAGGGCTAAGCCGACAGCGGTTCATCCGGGGAGCCTGAATCTTCAGACAATGCCAGTCATCAAGACTGGCATTGTTGTGTCTGGCATCGGCATTTCTGGTGGCATCGTTTACGGTTACGCTGTGCGTCCATGAACCATTCCAAGCACCGACCATGACCGAACCCGCGCTACTGCCTCGTCCACAACTGCGACGCCTGCTGCGTCAGGCCCGCCGCGCCCTGACACCGGCCCAGCAACGCGAAGCCGCCCGCGGCCTCTATCGGCAACTGGCCCAGCACCCCTTGTTTCGCCGTGCCAGGCATATCGCCCTGTACCTGCCCAACGACGGCGAGATCGACCCGCGCCTGCTGCTGCGCGCCGCCCAGCGTCGAGGCAAGGCCACCTACCTGCCGGTGCTCAGCCCGTGGCCTCGCACCAAGATGGTTTTTCAACGCATCCGCCCCGGCGAGAAACTGCGCCCCAACCGTTTTCGCATCCTTGAACCCCATGTCAGCATCGCCCGGCAACGCAAGGTCTGGGCATTGGATCTGGTGCTGTTGCCACTGGTGGGATTCGACGATGTGGGAGGCCGGCTGGGCATGGGGGGTGGATTCTACGACCGCAGCCTGGCCTATCTGGCGCGGCGCAAGCAATGGCGAAAGCCGACGTTGCTGGGCCTGGCTCATGAATGTCAGAAGGTCGAAAGGCTGGCGCAGGCGAGTTGGGACGTACCGCTGCAAGGAACGGTCAGTGACAGGCGCTGGTATATCGCGCAATAGACGCCGCATTGGACAGCGGCGTCCGAAAGGCAGGTTCAGCGTTTAAGCGACGGCGCGGGCTGGGTGATATCCATCGGCGCTTCGGTCTTGCTGGCCCAAAGACTCTGGGCGTAACCCGTGGTCACGACACCCAGGCCGAACAGAATGACCAGAATCCACAACAAATCCGGTTTGCGTTTCATCGATTGCCCCCCTCAAGGCATATCACACACGATGACAGCAGCGGTTTTCTTATTGGCCGTGCAGCAGCGTCAAGCTTGGAAGGCCGGCATTTTGCGGCAACCTGAACCGACACGCAAACACTGGCGTCAACCGACTGTCGGTTTGTCATAAAATCGTAGAACTTTTTTCAAACCCTGTCTCCAGGAGTAGAAACCATGGCCCATTGGCTGATGAAATCCGAGCCCGACGAACTGTCCATCCGAGGCCTGGAGCAGCTCGGCCAGGCACGCTGGGATGGCGTGCGCAATTACCAGGCACGCAACTTCCTGCGGGCCATGGCCCAGGGCGACACCTTTTTCTTTTACCACTCCAGCTGCCCCGAACCCGGAATCGCCGGTATCGGAAAAATCGTCAAGGCCGCCTATCCCGACCCTACGGCCCTGGAACCCGATAGCCCTTACTTCGACCCGAAGGCCGGTCCGGACAAGAACCCCTGGAGCGCGCTGGACGTGGGCCATGTCGAGACATTCCCCCGCGTTCTGAAGCTGGACTTGCTCAAGCAGCAGAGCGCCCTGGCCGAGATGCCACTGGTGCACAAAGGCTCGCGCCTGTCGGTCATGCCGGTGACGCCCGAGCAGTGGGCAGCGATCATAGCGCTGCGCTGACAGGTCATGAGTTGATGGATATCAAGCTCGACCCAGGATTGTGCAGCTAGACTGCAGCGCTACAGCCGCAGGATGCCGGACATGTCGACGCCCCCTCACCTCTCTCGCTTTTTTGTCGTCGCCCTGATGGCAGTGTTGCTGGCCGCCGGTGGATTCGGCTATTGGAAATCCCGGCAGGATCGCCTGCCGGAGGGTCTGAGCATGGGCAACGGTCGCCTCGAGGCCACCGAAGTCCAGATCGCCAGCAAAACCCCGGGCCGGCTGGCGCAAGTCCATGTCGATGAAGGCGACCATGTGGTCAAGGGCCAGTTGCTGGCGCGCATGGACACCCGGACCCTCGAGGCCCAGCGCAACCAGGCCGAGGCCGAAGTGACGCGGGCCCGGGAGAACCTGGCGGCCACCGAGGCCAACGTGCAACTGCGACACAGCGAGCAACTGCTCGCCCACCAGGAGCTCAAGCGAACCCAGGAACTGTTCAAGCGCGGCTACGCCAGCGAACAGACCATCGACCAGCAGCAAGCCCGCTTCGATACCGCCAACGCCGCCGTCAACGCGGCCCGGGCCCAGGTATCGGCGGCCGTCGCCGCCATCGGTGCGAGCCTGGCCCAGGTCGCCCAACTGACCAGCGAAATAGACGACAGCAGCCTGCGCGCGCCCATCGACGGCGTGATCCAGCTGCGCCTGGCCGAACCCGGCGAAGTGTTGGGCGCAGGCGGACGGGTGCTACTGATGATCGATCCGAACGACCAGTACATGAACCTTTATCTGCCGGCGTCGGTGGCCGGTAAGCTGACCGTGGGGGACGAGGCGCGGCTGTTGCTCGACGCCCTGCCCGAGCGACCGCTGCCGGCGACGGTCAGCTTCGTGGCGGCCAAATCCCAGTTCACTCCCAAGGAAGTCGAAACCCGCGACGAACGCCAGAAACTGGTATTTCGGGTCAAGATACGCCTGACCCGGCCCGGCGAAGTTCCCCAGGCCAAGCCCGGCATGCCCGGCGCCGGCTACGTGCGCACGGCCCCCGTCGATTGGCCGGCCAACCTGCAATGAACGCCAGCGGCGGCGAGCTGGCACTGCACGCCTCAGGCCTCGAGCACCGCTACGGCCCGCATGTCGCCCTGAGCGACATCGCCTTCAGCCTGCCCGCCGGCACCCGTTGCGGCCTGATCGGCCCGGACGGGGCAGGCAAGTCGAGCCTGCTGGGGCTGATTGCCGGCGTGAAGAAGCTCCAGCAGGGTCGGTTGGAGGTACTGGGCGCCTCGATCGAGGAGCGGCGCCATCGCAACACCCTCTATCGTCGCATCGCCTTCATGCCTCAAGGGCTGGGAGGCAATCTTTACCCGGACTTGTCGATACGCGAGAACGTCCGGTTCTTCGGCACGCTGTTCGGGTTATCCCGGGGCGAGTGCGAACAGCGCATGGGCAAACTGCTGCTGGCGACCGATCTGCAGGGCTTTGCCGACCGCCCGGCGGGCAAGCTGTCCGGCGGCATGAAACAGAAACTGGGCCTGTGTTGCGCCCTGATCCACGAACCGGACCTGCTGATTCTCGACGAACCCACCACTGGCGTGGATCCGCTGTCCCGGCGCCGCTTCTGGGAACTGGTAGAGGATGTACGCCGACAACGGCCGCAACTGACCCTGCTGGTCGCCACGGCCTATATGGAAGAGGCCGAGCAGTTCGAGCACTGCCTGATGCTCGACAACGGTCGCTTGCTGGCCGAGGGATTGAGCAAGGAATTGGCGGCGGTCACTCCCACCGGCAAGCTCGACTCGGCGTTTACCCATTTCCAGGGCGACAGCAGCCGCGACACCGAGCCGTTGGCGATTCCGCCCAGGAACAGCGACACCGCCGACATCGCCATCGAGGCCCACGACCTGACCTTGCGCTTCGGCGACTTCACGGCAGTCGACAAGGTCAGCTTCGCGATTGGACGCGGGGAGATCTTCGGCTTCCTGGGCTCCAACGGTTGCGGCAAGACCACCACCATGAAAGTGCTGACCGGGCTCATGCCCGCCAGCGAAGGCAGCGCCCGGCTGCTGGGCAACCCGGTCGATGCCAGGGACCTCGCCACCCGCAAACGGGTAGGTTTCATGTCTCAGAGCTTTTCACTGTATGGCGAATTGAGCGTGCGCCAGAATCTGGCCCTGCACGCCAGGATGTTCGACCTGCCCAAGGCCGAAAGTGGCAGCCGCATCGAAGAACTGATCGAGCGCTTCAAGCTGCGGGACCACGCCGACCAGCCTTCCGGCGCCCTGCCCCTGGGCCTGCGCCAACGCTTGTCACTGGCGGTGGCGGTGCTGCACCGTCCGGAAGTCCTGATCCTGGACGAACCGACATCAGGCGTCGACCCGGCGGCGCGGGACGACTTCTGGCGATTGCTGATCGAGCTGTCTCGCGAACAAGGCGTGACGATTTTCCTCTCCACGCACTTCATGAACGAAGCCCAGCGTTGCGACCGCATTTCGCTGATGCACGCCGGCAAGGTGCTGGCTTGCGATACGCCGCAAGCCCTGCAGGCACAATTCAACGGCCAGACCCTGGAGGCCGCGTTCGTCACTTGTCTGGAGCAGGCCCAGGGTCAGACCCAGTCAGGCACTCCCCCGGTAACCCTCGACAGCAGCGAGGCCCCGCGAGACCGGCATGGCCTGAGCCTCGGTCGGCTGCTGGCCGTCGCCAGCCGGGAGGGCAAGGAACTGCTGCGGGACAAGGTCCGCATGGCATTCGCCTTGCTCGGGGCGCTGTTCATGATGGTGATCTTCGGCTACGGCATTTCCCTGGATGTGGAAAACCTCGCATTCGCCGTGTTCGACCAGGATCAGAGCCCGCAGAGCCGCGCTTACCTGGAAGCTTTTCGCAGCTCACGCTACTTCAAGGAGCAACCGGCCATCCGGGACGCCGATGAGCTGCATCGACGCCTGCAACGCTCGGAAATCAAGCTGGCCCTGGAGATCCCGCCCGGCTTCGGACGTGACCTGTATGCCGGCCGGCAGCCCACCGTCGGCGCCTGGCTGGACGGAGGCATGCCGTTTCGCGCCGAAACCAGCCGTAACTACGTCCAGGCCGTGCATCAAGCCAATCTCGAGCAGTTGGCCGAACAGAGCAGCCCGGCGCTGAACCCACAGGCCGGGGCGAAGCTGCAGACCCGGTTTCGCTACAACCAGGACGTGGTCAGCGTGAATGCCATTGGCCCAGGGGTCATGGCGCTGATCCTGGCCTTCATCCCGGCCATGTTGACAGCGCTGGGCATCGTCCGGGAAAAGGAGCTCGGTTCGATTACCAACTTCTACGCCACACCACTGACCCGCCTGGAGTTCCTCCTGGGCAAACAGGCGCCCTATCTGGTTGTCAGCCTGATCAACCTGGCCTTGCTGACGGCGATGAATCGCTGGTTGTTCGGCGTGCCGTTCAAGGGCAGTGGCCTGGCACTGGCATTGGGCGGCCTGCTCTACGTGCTGGCGACTACCAGCATGGGGATGCTGATCTCGGCATTCACCCGCACCCAGATCGCGGCGATCCTCGGCACCATGATCATCACCAGCCTGCCGACCATCCAGTTCTCCGGGCTGATCGTGCCGCGCTCGTCCCTGGAAGGCTCCGCGGCGCTGATGGGCCAGTTATTTCCCGCCGGCTACTTCCTGGACATTGCTGTCGGTACCTTCACCAAGGCCCTGGACCTGCGCCAGCTGTGGCCGCAATGCCTGGCCTTGTGCGGCTTCTTCCTGGGATTCACCGGGCTGAGCCTGCTCATGCTGAAGAAGCAGGAGGCCTGATGCATACGCTTTCACACATCTGGCGCCTCGGACTCAAGGAATTGACCAGCCTGAGATATGACTCGGTCCTGCTGCTGTTCCTGGTCTACGCCTTCACCGTGGCCATCTACATGCCGGCCGCAGGTTCAGTCATCGGCGTTCACAACGCCAGCGTGGCGGTGGTGGATGAGGACCAGAGCCACCTCTCCCGCCAACTGGCCCAGGCGCTGCAGCCACCAGAGTTCCAGACACCGGTGGCGCTACCCTATGGGGAGCTGGACAAGGTCATGGACAGTGGCCGCTACACGTTTGTCATCGACGTGCCCGCCAATTTCCAGACCGACCTGCTGGCCGGCCGCGAGCCGGCGCTGCAACTGAACGTCGATGCCACGGCCATGAGCCAGGCCTTCATGGGGGCCGGCTACATCGGGCGGATTTTCCAGCAGGAATTGATGAGCTACAGCGGCCAGGCGCAAGCGGCTGAGCGAACGCCCGTGAAGCTGGCCACCCGGTCACTGTTCAACCCCAACCTGGAAGGCGGCTGGTTCCTGGCCGTGATCCAGATCGTCAATAACATCACGATCCTGGCCATCATCCTGACGGGCACTGCGCTGCTGCGCGAACGCGAGCACGGAACCCTCGATCACCTGCTGGTGCTGCCATTGACGGCGCTGGAGATCATGCTGGCGAAAATCTGCAGCAATATGCTGGTGGTGGTCCTGTGTACCTGGATCTCACTGGAAGTCGTCGTCAAGTTCGCACTGGGGGTGCCCCTCGCCGGCTCCCTGCCACTCTTCCTGGCAGTGACTGCCCTCTACCTGTTCGCCAGCACCGCGCTGGGTATTTTTCTGGCTACCCTGGCTCGCTCCACGCCACAGTTCGGGCTGCTGTCGATTCCCGTCATTATCCCGATGCTGCTGCTATCCGGCGGCAGTACGCCGCTGGACAGCATGCCGCAATGGCTGCAGTGGGTGATGCAGGGCTCGCCATCCACCCATTTCGTCAGCCTGGGGGCGGCGATCCTGTTCCGTGACGCTGGCGTCGATGTGGTGTGGCCGGACCTGCTGGCGCTGGCGGCCATCGGGCTGCTGTTCTTCGCGATCGCGCTGGGGCGGTTCCGCAAGAGCCTGGCCTCTTGATGCGGCCTTGAGCCACGCGCGCGATTCTCGGCGCGTGCCTCGAGGCTGCGATGCAGCGACCTACTGGATGATCAGGTTGTTGAAGAGCAGGTCATCCACCATCGGCTTGCCTGTCTCGTCGTTCATGACCTGCTGGGTCTGCTTCAACGCTTCCTGACGCAACTTTTCCTTGGCTTCAAGGTTGTTCATCGTCTCGCTGGTCTGCTGGGCGAACAGCGCAACCAGCTGGTTACGGATCAGCGGCTCGTTGGCCTTCACCGCCGCCGCCGCGGCATCGCCCGTGACGCGCAGGGCCACGTCGGCCTTGTAGACCTTGAGCTTCGCCGTACCGTCCAGGCCATAGTTGCCCACGAAAGGCGGGCTAAGGGTGATGTAACTGACCTTCGGCGCCTCGCCTTCCTTGGCCTCCTTGGCCTCTTCGGCCGTCGCCATCACAGGCAGCGACAGGGCCAGCATCAACATGATCCACGCTTTCACATTTGACTCCTCATCCGGTTTGCGGCCCAGCATACCGCCCCGCCGCTCAAGCACAAGCTTATGGCCGGCTATCAGGGCAGGGCATGCTCGTTGACCCATTGACTCTCACACCTACACTTATCGGCCAACACTCCCAAAGGAATAGCCCTGATGAAAGCCGTGCTGTGCAAAGAATTCGGCCCCGCCGAATCGCTGGTGCTGGAAGAAGTCGCCAGCCCTGTCGCGAAAAAGAACGAAGTGTTGCTGGATGTGCATGCCGCCGGGGTGAATTTCCCTGACACGCTGATCATCGAGGGCAAGTATCAGTTCAAGCCTCCCTTCCCTTTCTCCCCCGGCGGCGAAGCGGCGGGAGTCATCCGTGAAGTGGGCGAAAAGGTCAGCCACTTGAAAGTCGGCGACCGGGTCATGGCGCTGACCGGCTGGGGCAGCTTTGCCGAACAGGTCGCGGTGCCGGGCTATAACGTCCTGCCCATTCCATCGTCCATGGACTTCAACACCGCCGCGGCATTCAGCATGACCTACGGCACCTCGATGCATGCCCTCAAGCAGCGAGCCAACCTGCAACCCGGCGAAACCCTGCTGGTGCTGGGCGCCTCCGGCGGCGTCGGCCTGGCCGCGGTGGAGATCGGCAAGGCCATGGGCGCCCGGGTGATTGCCGCCGCCAGCAGCGCGGAAAAACTCGCCGTGGCCAAGGCCGCGGGTGCCGACGAATTGATCGACTACAGCGAAACGAGCCTGAAGGATGAAATCAAGCGCCTCACCGACGGCCAGGGCGCCGATGTGATCTACGACCCGGTGGGTGGGGACCTGTTCGACCAGGCCATTCGCGCCATCGCCTGGAATGGCCGGCTGCTGGTGGTGGGGTTCGCCAGCGGTCGCATCCCCGAGTTGCCGGTGAACCTGGCGTTGCTCAAGGGCGCCGCCGTGGTAGGGGTGTTCTGGGGCTCCTTCGCCCAGCGCCAGCCCCAGGACAACGCCGCCAACTTCCAGCAGCTGTTCGGCTGGTTCGCCGAAGGCAAGCTCAAGCCGCTGGTTTCCCAGGTGTACCCCCTGAGCCAGGCCGCCCAGGCCATCAATGACCTGGGCCAGCGAAAGGCCGTTGGCAAGGTGGTCGTGCAAGTGCGTTGAATGCACCAGGGCGGTCCTGGCCGGATTTGCGCAGGCCGCCCTGGACGAGCTTTTTCCCCTCCCCCCTTCCTCAAGCAGCTTTGCGGCGTGATATCGAATCACGCCTAAACGGTCTGCGCCGACATCTCCTACAACGCCATCTGTTTATATCTGAGCGACATGTTCATTTAAGAACATTCGTTGCGGGAAGTTTTTGCTATTTAAGCGATGAGAAGCAATGCTATTTTCGGTAACGAAACTGTAACATTCGCATCCGCAGTCATAACAAGAATCTGGAGCCCTTGAATGTTTGCTTTCTTTCGTCCCGCCACTCATCAGGCACCTCTGCCTGAAGAAAAAATAGACAGCACCTACCGACGCCTTCGCTGGCAGATCTTCGCTGGCATCTTCATTGGCTACGCCGGCTACTACCTGCTGCGCAAGAACTTTTCCCTGGCCATGCCGTACCTGATCGACGAAGGCTATACCCGCGGTCAGCTGGGCGTGGCCATGTCGGCCATCGCCATTGCCTATGGATTGTCCAAGTTCCTCATGGGCCTGGTGTCCGACCGTTCCAACCCACGCTACTTCCTGCCATTCGGCCTGCTGGTCTCTGCGGGGGTGATGTTTATTTTCGGTTTCGCACCTTGGGCGACGTCCAGCGTGACCATGATGTTCATCCTGCTGTTCATCAACGGCTGGGCCCAGGGCATGGGGTGGCCGCCCAGTGGCCGGACCATGGTGCACTGGTGGTCCCAGAAGGAACGCGGTGGCGTGGTGTCGGTGTGGAACGTTGCGCATAACGTCGGCGGCGGCCTGATCGGTCCACTGTTCCTGCTGGGAATGGGCTGGTTCAATGACTGGCACGCTGCGTTCTATGTCCCGGCGGCCGTGGCGCTGATGGTTGCGCTGTTCGCCTTCGCGACCATGCGCGACACCCCGCAATCGGTGGGCCTGCCGCCCATCGAGAAATACAAGGACGATTACCCGGAAGGTTACGACGCCAGCCACGAGAACGAATTCAGCACCAAGGAAATCTTCGTCAAGTACGTGCTGCGCAACAAGATGCTGTGGTACATCGCCTTGGCCAACGTGTTCGTCTACCTGCTGCGCTACGGTGTGCTGGACTGGGCGCCCACCTACCTCAAGGAAGCCAAGGGTTTCACGGTGGACAAGAGCTCCTGGGCGTATTTCTTCTACGAGTGGGCAGGTATTCCGGGCACGCTGCTGTGCGGCTGGATGTCGGACAAGATCTTCCGTGGCAACCGTGGCCTGACAGGCATGGTGTTCATGGCGCTGGTGACCGTGGCGACGCTGGTGTACTGGCTGAACCCGGCGGGCAACCCGACCGTCGACATGATCGCCCTGGTATCCATTGGCTTCCTGATCTATGGCCCGGTCATGCTGATCGGCCTGCAGGCGCTGGAGCTGGCACCGAAGAAAGCCGCTGGCACCGCTGCCGGCTTCACCGGTCTGTTTGGCTACTTGGGCGGCTCGGTCGCGGCCAGTGCCGCCATGGGCTATACCGTGGACCATTTCGGCTGGAACGGCGGTTTTGTCCTGCTGGTGGGCGCCTGCCTGCTGGCAATGGCCTTCCTCGCGCCCACCCTGGGGCACAAGCAAGTCGCCAGTCAGAGCCGAGAAGTGACGGCCTGATCGCGCACTGACCCGCAGCGCTTGAGCCGCGCCTCCAGATTCCGGTCTGGCATGGCGTGGCTACGCAGGGCCTGGATGGTCTGCTCGACGTAATCGCGGGTCGTGCCATAACGCCCACACGCACTTTCGAACACCTGGTTCAGCACATGGTCCGGCACGTTGCCGGCATAGCTGGGCAGGTGTCGCTCCAGTACGAATCCCAGCGCCTGCACCCGGTTGCCATTTTCGAGGCGGCAACTGAGCCAGTGGGGCCGATACGACGGGAAGGGCATCTCGCGCTGCCATAAGGCAAACAGCGAGTCCTCGAGGTTCTCTTGCGGCAACCGATAAGCGAAACCGCTGCACGAACCGCCGCGGTCCAGCCCGAACACCAGCCCCGGCAACTCCGGCGTGCCACGGTGTTCATGGGACCATAGATACAGGCCGCGATGATAACCATGGACTCGCCCGCGCACCCGCTCCACCGCTGTGCACTCCGGCCGCCAGATCAACGAACCGTAGGCGAACAACCAGACCGGGCCACCTTGGTGCAGGCGCATGGTCGATTGCATCGAAGCGAGCAATTGCTCGCCAGTCAGCTGTGGCCCCAGGTCGAGCCGCGGTGGGTACGGGACACAGGGGATGGCGGATTCGATAGCGGTCATGGCCGGTAGCGGTTGGCTCCTCGCGGGTTGGAAGTGGACCGTCGCGCGTCAGGGGGCTGACGTCTGAGCGAAGCGACGCAAATTGAATGCCATGAATGATGGGGCGATGGCATATACCTTAACGGCATCTGGCTCATGAGCTAAATATCGAATGGGCATATGTGCAGATATATATCTTTGGAGAGGGGCTGCCGGGCTAGGCAGCAGCTCCTGAAAGCAGTCAACCCGGTAGGCCGGCTTAATGCGGGGGTCTTGTAAGGGGGGCTGCTGCGCAGCCCAACGGGGATAAATCCCTTCGCAACAGGATCAATCCCCTCACCACAAAAGCAAATCCTGGGTCTGGATCAATGCGTGCTACTCAAGCCCGCGGCGCATAGGCGAACACATCGGCGCGCATTTGGTGGGCGTCCATTCCGGCTTCGACCAGTGCATCGAGAGTGGCGTAGATCATGGCCGGCGAACCGCTGGCGTAGACATGCACACCGCAGAGATCGTCAATGTCCTGGCATACCGCTTCGTGGAGCATCCCACAGCGTCCTTCCCAGCCACACACGTCGCTGACGACTTTGTGCAGGAACAGATTCGCAAGCTTCTTCCACTCGTCCCAATGCTCGATTTCGTAGAAATCCTCCGGACGGCGCACGCCCCAGTACAGATGGACCGGGTGGTTGAAACCTGCTGCGCGGCAATGCTCGATCAGGCTGTGCATCTGCGCCATGCCGGTCCCGGCGGCAATCAGCACCAGCGGACCCTCCGGCAATTCGGACAAGTGAGTGTCGCCAAACGGCATTTCGACGCGCACGCTGGGGTTGCGACGCAACTGCTCAAGCAGCATTCGCGCACTGTTTTCACGCACCAGCACGTGCAGTTGCAGGTCTCGTCCGGAATGCGGCGCCGAAGCCAGGGAGAAAGCCGACTTCTCACCGTTCTCCCGTTCGATCATCAGGTATTGCCCGGCGTGATAACGCGGCGGCTTGCCCGCTGGCGCACGCAGGTTGACCCGCCAGACATCGCCGCCCACCTCGACGCACTCGACCACCTGGCAGGCCAGGTTGCGCACCGGCAACTCCCCCGGCGCCAGCACCCCATCCCATAGCACCACGCAATCTTCCAGGGGCTCGGCGATGCAGGTGAAAATCTCACCGTGATCGCGCACTTCGCCAGCCTGCTGGACGCGGCCTTCCACCAGCAGCGCACCACAGACATGGCAATTGCCGTTGCGGCAGCTTTGCGGGCATTCATAGCCCAGGCGCCGCGCACCATCGAGAATCCGCTCGGCGGGCTGTATCTCAAGTATCGCGCCGGAAGGCTGCAGGGTTACACGCATCAATCTATTCCTAACTGATTCCAGATGGCATCGATCCGTTGGGTAACGGCTTCATCCTTGACGATAACCCGGCCCCACTCACGAGTGGTTTCACCGGGCCATTTATGCGTGGCATCGAGCCCCATCTTCGACCCCAGGCCGGACACTGGCGAGGCGAAGTCGAGGTAGTCGATGGGCGTGTTGTCGATCATCACCGTATCGCGCTTGGGATCCATGCGCGTGGTGATGGCCCAGATCACGTCGTTCCAGTCCCGTGCATTGATATCGTCGTCAGTGACGATAACGAACTTGGTGTACATGAACTGTCGTAGAAACGACCATACCCCCAGCATCACCCGCTTGGCATGCCCTGGATACGACTTCTTCATGGTCACCACGGCCATCCGATACGAGCAACCTTCCGGCGGCAGGTAGAAGTCGGTGATTTCCGGAAACTGCTTCTGCAGGATCGGCACGAACACTTCGTTCAGCGCCACGCCGAGGATCGCCGGCTCATCCGGTGGACGTCCCGTGTAGGTGCTGTGGTAGATCGGTTTGGTCCGGTGGGTGATGCGCTCGACGGTGAACACCGGGAAGCTGTCGACTTCGTTGTAATAGCCGGTGTGATCGCCATATGGTCCTTCGTCCGCCATTTCGCCTGGGTGGATCACGCCTTCGAGGATGATCTCGGCGGTGGCCGGGACTTGCAGGTCGTTGCCGCGGCATTTCACCAGTTCGGTACGATTGCCCCGCAGCAGGCCGGCGAAGGCATATTCGGAGAGGCTGTCCGGCACGGGCGTGACAGCACCGAGGATGGTTGCCGGGTCCGCCCCCAGGGCCACCGAGACCGGGAATGGCTGGCCGGGGTGTTTCTCGCACCACTCGCGATAGTCCAGCGCACCGCCGCGGTGGCTCAGCCAGCGCATGATCACCTTGTTGCGACCAATCACCTGCTGGCGGTAGATGCCCAGGTTCTGGCGCTCCTTGTTCGGCCCCTTGGTAACCGTCAGGCCCCAGGTGATCAAGGGGCCCACGTCGCCCGGCCAACAGGTCTGCACCGGCAGCATGGCCAGGTCGACATCGTCGCCCTCGATCATCACTTCCTGACAGATCGCGTCCTTGACGACTTTCGGTGCCATGGAAATGATCTTGCGGAAGATCGGCAGCTTGGACCAGGCATCCTTCAGCCCCTTCGGCGGCTCGGGCTCCTTGAGAAACGCCAGCAGCTTGCCGATTTCCCGCAACTCGCTGACGGCCTCGGCCCCCATGCCCAGGGCCACTCGCTCCGGTGTGCCGAACAGGTTGCCCAGGACCGGGATGTCAAAGCCCGTCGGGTTTTCGAACAACAGCGCCGGGCCTTTGGCTCGCAGGGTGCGGTCGCAGACCTCGGTCATTTCGAGCACGGGAGACACCGGCACCTGGATGCGCTTGAGTTCACCGCGCTGTTCCAGACCGCTGATAAAGTCGCGCAGATCGCGATACTGCATGCAAAAGCCTCATGGTGGCCGTGGCGTTCGGGGGCCCGAGTTTAACGCCGCCCGTTCGGAATAGTGAATGCACAGATAGCAAAAAGCCGGGTTTCCCCGGCTTCTACTGCCTGTCCTGCCCGATTTACTTGCGTTTCATCGACAGGAAGAACTCATCGTTGGTCTTGGTGGTTTTCAGCTTGTCCACCAGGAACTCGATCGCTGCCACTTCATCCATCGGATGCAGCAGCTTGCGCAGGATCCACATGCGCTGCAGCTCGTCGTCGGCCGTCAGCAACTCTTCGCGACGGGTGCCGGAACGGTTGATGTTGATGGCCGGGAAGACACGCTTCTCGGCGATACGACGGTCCAGGGGCAGCTCCATGTTGCCGGTACCCTTGAATTCCTCGTAGATCACTTCGTCCATCTTCGAGCCGGTTTCAACCAGCGCGGTGGCGATGATGGTCAGCGAGCCGCCTTCCTCGATGTTCCGTGCGGCACCGAAGAAGCGCTTGGGCTTTTCCAGGGCGTGGGCATCGACACCACCGGTCAGCACCTTGCCGGAGCTCGGGATCACGGTGTTGTAGGCACGGGCCAGGCGGGTGATGGAGTCCAGCAGGATCACCACGTCCTTCTTGTGTTCGACCAGGCGCTTGGCCTTCTCGATCACCATTTCGGCTACCTGCACGTGGCGGGTCGGCGGCTCGTCGAAGGTCGAGGCGACCACTTCGCCGCGCACGGTGCGCTGCATCTCGGTCACTTCTTCAGGACGCTCGTCGATCAGCAGCACGATCAGATGAACTTCAGGATTGTTACGGGCGATGTTGGCCGCGATGTTCTGCAGCATGATCGTCTTGCCCGCTTTCGGCGGCGCCACGATCAGGCCACGCTGGCCCTTGCCGATAGGGGCGCACAGGTCGATGACACGACCGGTGAGGTCTTCGGTGGAGCCGTTGCCGGCCTCCATCTTCATGCGCACCGTCGGGAACAGCGGGGTCAGGTTTTCGAACAGGATCTTGTTCTTCGCGTTTTCCGGACGATCGAAGTTGATCGTGTCGACCTTGAGCAGTGCGAAGTAACGCTCGCCTTCCTTGGGAGGGCGAATCTTGCCAACGATGGTGTCACCGGTGCGCAAGTTGAAGCGACGGATCTGGCTCGGCGAGACGTAGATATCGTCCGGGCCGGCAAGGTAGGAAGCGTCCGCGGAACGGAGAAAGCCGAAGCCGTCCTGGAGAATCTCCAGCACGCCATCACCGGAGATTTCCTCGCCGCTCTTCGCGTGCTTCTTGAGCAGGGAGAAAATCACGTCCTGCTTGCGCGAACGGGCCATATTTTCTATGCCCATCTGTTCGGCCAATTCGAGCAGTTCGGTAATCGGCTTTTGCTTGAGTTCAGTCAGATTCATATAGGAATGACGTAATCATTTATGGAGGGGAAATTAAGCTTTTGGCTTAATGAGGCCGCGCCGCGGAGAAGGCGACAGGATCGCGTACTTATTCGAAAGGAGAGCGTCGGCGACGGCTTGCAGGGGGCACTGGAGAAACCAGTGCGGGGCCGAATGTAACACCTGGATTTACGAGCGTCTAGCCCCGGGGAACGAAAAAGCCCCGCGATTGGCGGGGCTTTTACAACGGCATTCAGCGCTTAGAGGTTGGCGTCGATGAAAGCCGCCAATTGCGACTTCGACAGTGCGCCGACCTTGGTGGCCTCGACGTTGCCGTTCTTGAACAGCATCAGGGTCGGGATACCACGCACGCCGTGCTTGGCGGGAGTTTCCTGGTTTTCATCGATGTTCAGCTTGGCAACGGTCAGCTTGTCCTTGTAGGTCTCGGCAATTTCGTCCAGGACCGGCGCGATCATCTTGCACGGACCGCACCACTCAGCCCAATAGTCGACCAGCACTGCGCCTTCGGCCTTGAGTACATCAGCTTCGAAGCTAGCGTCGCTAACGTGTTTGATCAGATCGCTGCTCATGGAAATCTCCGGGGTCATCAGCAAAAAAACGTGGCCCATCATAACGGCCCTTCCCGGGTTCAGGAAGCCGCAGTTGATTGAGTCTCGCTATGACGAGGCATGCAACCGTGTATCGCCCGGCTCACGAAGCGGCGGGCGCCACAAAGGCGATTCCAGTGCGCAGCGCAGCGTTACGTACATGTTCCTGCATGGCTTTTTGCGCGGGGCCCGATGCACGGCGGGCCAGGGCGCGCAGGATCTTGCGATGCTCCTGCCAGGTTTCCATCGCCCGCTCGGCCCGGATGAACGGTAGCTTCTGGCTCTCCAGGAAGATCTCGGCGCTGGCGGTAAGGATGCTCAGCATCGCCTGGTTGCCGCTGGCCAGCAGGATTCGTCGATGGAACTCGAAATCCAGCCGCGCCGCCGCGTCGAAATGCCCGGACTTCAATTCGCAGCGCATGGCCTCCACATTGTCCTCCAGCACATCGAGCTCGCCAGGGGTCAGCGTCACCGCCGCTATCCCGGCCGCGAAGCCTTCCAGTGCATAACGCAACTGGAAGATATCCATGGGCGAAGCCTGGGCCGCGAACGGCCAGCCCGGCGTCGACTCGTTGCGCGAAACCTCCACCAGCGATTGCACGAACACCCCTTTGCCCGGTTGCACGCTGATCATGCCCAGGGCGCTCAGTGATGAAAGTGCCTCGCGCAGCGACGCCCGGCTCACTCCCAGCTGCATGGCCAGGTCGCGCTGCGACGGCAGCGCATCGCCCGGCCCGATGCCCTGTTCGGCAATCAGTTTGCGGATGGCTTGCAACGCCACTTCAGGAACGGCGCGAGAGATGGAATTCATGTTTTTTTCGACGAACCGGGCCAATGAGCGGCTAGTTGTAAAACTATTCGTCGCGCCCGGCAAGTCGTGCCCCGCCGGGGTTCGGCGGCCAACACCAACGCTCGATAACGGTGCAAAACCCGGCGCAACTGTTCAGACCAGTAAGACCGCGCGCCGCCTGTAAAACCGTGGCTTTGGCACCTCATGAATCGCTTTGGCACGGCCCGTGCTCTGTCGAAACCCAGAAATCACCTCATCGATTCCGGAGACTCGTCATGATCCAGCGTTGCAGCGCCCTGCTCACTGCCCTGTTTGCCAGCCTGATGCTCTGTCAGCTGCCCGCCCACGCTGATGGCCTGGAAGACGTGGTCAAGCGCGGCACCCTCAAAGTCGCGGTTCCCCAGGACTTTCCGCCATTCGGCTCGGTAGGTCCGGACATGAAGCCCCGCGGCCTGGACATCGATACGGCGCAACTGCTGGCCGACCAGCTCAAGGTCAAGCTCGAACTGACGCCGGTCAACAGCACCAACCGCATTCCTTTCCTGACCACCGGCAAGGTCGACCTGGTGATCTCCAGCCTGGGCAAGAACCCGGAACGGGAAAAGGTCATCGACTTCTCCAGCGCCTACGCGCCGTTCTACCTGGCTGTGTTCGGCCCGCCCGAAGCCGCCATCAATGGCCTGGAAGACCTCAAGGGCAAGACCGTCAGCGTCACCCGTGGCGCCATCGAAGACATTGAGCTGTCCAAGGTCGCGCCTGAAGGCACCACCATCAAACGCTTCGAAGACAACAATTCCACCATCGCCGCCTACCTGGCAGGCCAGGTGGACCTGATCGCCAGCGGCAACGTGGTGATGGTCGCCATCAGCGAACGCAATCCCAAGCGTGTCCCGGCGCTGAAAGTGAAACTCAAGGATTCGCCGGTATATGTCGGCGTGAACAAGAACGAACCCGCGCTGCTGGCCAAGGTGAACCAGATCCTGGCCGCCGCCAAGACCGACGGCAGCCTGGAGAAGAATTCCCAGACCTGGCTCAAGCAACCGCTGCCGGCCGATCTCTGACCGGCGTTCGAGGGGCTGAGCATGGCTTATCAGTTCGACTTTCTGCCCGTGGTGCAAAACACTGAGCTGCTGGTGCGCGGCGCGTTGTTCACTCTGGAGCTGACGGCCATCGGCGCATTGTTCGGGGTTGGCCTGGGTATCGTGGGCGCCGTGGTGCGGGCGTGGAACATCCGGCCGTTCGCGTCGATCTTCGGCGTGTACGTGGAGCTGATCCGCAACACGCCGTTCCTGGTGCAACTGTTCTTCATCTTTTTCGGCTTGCCGTCCCTGGGCCTGCAGATTTCCGAATGGCAAGCGGCGGTCCTGGCGATGGTGATCAATCTGGGTGCCTATTGCACCGAGATCATCCGTGCCGGTATCCAGGCCATTGCGCGGGGCCAGCTGGAAGCTGCCGCGGCCCTGGCCATGAGCCGCTTCGAGGCCTTTCGTCACGTGGTGCTGCTACCAGCGCTGGGCAAGGTCTGGCCGGCCCTGAGCAGCCAGATCATCATCGTGATGCTGGGCTCGGCGGTGTGCTCGCAGATCGCCACCGAAGAGTTGAGTTTCGCCGCCAACTTCATTCAGTCGCGCAACTTCCGCGCCTTTGAAACTTACGCACTGACCACCCTGATCTACTTGTGCATGGCCCTGCTGATCCGCCAGCTACTGAACTGGCTGGGCCGGCGCTGCCTGTACAGGAACGGCACCGGGAGCAGCCAATGAGCGATTTCACATTCTGGGACGTGGTGCGCAATCTGCTCACGGGCCTGCAGTGGACCGTGGCGTTGTCACTGGTGGCGTTCGTGGGCGGTGGCGTGATCGGCTTGCTGGTGATGGTGCTGCGCATCTCCAGGAACGCCCTGCCCCGTCATGTCGCCCGTACCTACATCGAGCTGTTCCAGGGCACGCCCTTGCTGATGCAGCTGTTCCTGGTGTTCTTCGGCGTAGCCCTGGCCGGGGTGGAGATTTCTCCCTGGATGGCCGCGGCCATTGCCCTGACGCTGTTCACCAGTGCTTATCTGGCAGAGATCTGGCGCGGCTGTGTCGAGGCCATCCCCAACGGTCAATGGGAAGCGTCCTCGAGCCTGGCACTGAACCGGCTGGAGCAGTTGCGCTACGTGATCCTGCCCCAGGCCCTGCGCATCGCCGTGGCGCCGACCGTGGGTTTCTCGGTGCAAGTGATCAAGGGCACGGCGGTCACCTCGATCATTGGCTTCACCGAACTGACCAAGACCGGCGGCATGCTCGCCAACGCCACGTTCGAGCCCTTCATGGTGTATGGCCTGGTGGCTCTCGGATACTTCCTGCTCTGCTACCCCTTGTCCCTCAGCGCGCGCTACCTGGAAAGGAGACTGCATGCCTCTGCTTAGAATTACCGCCCTGCATAAATACTACGGCGATCATCACGTGCTCAAAGGCATCGACCTGAGCGTCGAGGAAGGCCAGGTGGTGGCGATCATCGGCCGCAGTGGCTCGGGCAAATCCACCTTGCTGCGCACCCTCAATGGCCTGGAATCGATCAACGACGGCGTCATCGAAGTGGACGGCGAGTACCTGGACTCGGCCCGTGCCGACCTGCGCAGCCTGCGCCAGAAAGTCGGGATGGTGTTCCAGCAGTTCAACCTTTTTCCGCACCTGACCGTTGGCGAAAACGTGATGCTCGCCCCACAGGTGGTACAGAAAGTCTCCAAGGCCAAGGCCACCGAACTGGCTCGACAGATGCTGGATCGGGTCGGGCTCGCCGAGAAATTCGACGCCTTCCCTGAGCGCCTCTCCGGCGGCCAGCAGCAACGGGTCGCGATCGCCCGCGCCCTGGCGATGTCTCCCAAGGTGTTGCTGTGCGACGAGATCACCTCGGCCCTGGACCCGGAACTGGTCAACGAAGTGCTCAGCGTGGTCCGGCAACTGGCCAAGGAAGGCATGACCCTGATCATGGTCACCCACGAAATGCGTTTCGCCCGCGAGGTGGGGGACAAGCTGGTGTTCATGCATCAGGGCAAAGTGCACGAGGTGGGAGATCCCAAGGTGCTGTTCGCCAATCCGCAGACACCGGAGCTGGCCAATTTCATCGGAACGGCCGAGCCTGTGGCCTGAGATTTGCGCTGCCGGCTCTGGCCTCATCGCGAGCAGGCTCGCTCCCACAGGTTCGCGGTTGCCGGCTATTGCGCAGGCGAGACAAAACAGGTGTGGGAGCGAGCCTGCTCGCGACGGACCGCGAAGCGGTCGCCTTTGCGTTGGCGTAAGCGAGCGATCGTGGCAGGATGGCAAGGTTATCGACCGAGACCTTTTGACCATGCCGCCATCCCAAGCCAAGAATCTGTCCCTGATCGCCGCCATAGACCTGGGCTCCAACAGCTTCCACATGGTCGTCGCCAAGGCCCAGAACGGGGAAATCCGCATTCTTGAGCGGCTCGGCGAGAAGGTCCAGCTGGCCGCCGGCATCGACGAAGAACGCAAGCTGAGCGAAGAATCCATCCAGCGCGGGCTCGATTGCCTCAAGCGGTTTGCCCAACTGATCAACGGCATGCCCTTGGGCGCGGTGCGGATCGTGGGCACCAACGCCCTGCGCGAGGCGCGCAATCGCGGCGAGTTCATCCGCCGTGCCGAAGAGATCCTCGGCCATCCGGTAGAAGTCATTTCCGGACGTGAAGAAGCCCGCCTGATCTACCTCGGCGTGTCCCATACCCTGGCCGACACCCCTGGCAAGCGACTGGTGGCGGACATTGGCGGCGGCAGTACCGAATTCATCATCGGCCAACGCTTCGAGCCGCTGCTGCGCGAAAGCCTGCAGATGGGGTGCGTCAGCTACACCCAGCGTTATTTCCGTGACGGCAAGATCACCCCGGCCCGCTACGCCCAGGCCTACACGGCGGCGCGCCTGGAAATCATGAGCATCGAACACGCCCTGCACCGCCTGACCTGGGACGAAGCCATCGGCTCCTCGGGCACCATCCGCGCCATCGGCCTGGCGCTCAAGGCCGGCGGCCATGGCAACGGTGAAGTGAACGCCGAGGGCCTGGCCTGGCTCAAGCGCAGGCTATTCAAGCTGGGCGAGTCGGACAAGATCGACTTCGAGGGCATCAAGCCCGACCGCCGAGCGATCTTCCCGGCGGGCCTGGCGATTCTCGAAGCGATCTTCGATGCCCTCGAATTGCAGCGCATGGACCACTGTGAAGGTGCCCTGCGCGAAGGCGTGCTCTATGACCTGCTGGGCCGCCACCATCACGAGGACGTCCGCGAGCGCACCCTGGGCTCGCTCATGGAGCGTTACCACGTCGATCAGGAACAGGCCGTGCGGGTCGAGCGCAAGGCACTGCACGCCTTCGACCAGGTGGCCGACGACTGGAACCTGGGCGATGGCATCTGGCGCGAGCTGCTCAGCTGGGCCGCCAAGGTCCACGAAGTGGGGCTGGACATCGCGCACTACCATTACCACAAGCACGGCGCCTACCTGATCGAGCATTCCGACCTGTCGGGCTTTTCCCGGGAAGACCAGCAGATGCTCGCCCTGCTGGTGCGCGGCCATCGGCGCAATATCCCCAAGGACAAGTTCGCCGAATTCGGCGACGACGGCATCAAGCTGATTCGCCTGTGCGTGCTGTTGCGTTTCGCGATCCTGTTCCACCACATCCGCGGCACCCAGGAAATGCCCCAGGTCGCCCTGCGCGCCGATGGCGATCAACTGGATGTGATGTTCCCCGACGGCTGGCTGGAAGAAAACCAACTGACCCAGGCCGACTTCGCCCAGGAAGCCGAGTGGCTGACCCGGGTCGGGATCGTGCTGAGCATTCACTGAGCCCCGCCACAACACAGATCCATTGTGGCGAGGGGATTTAGCGAAACGTCGCACCGCCCCGCCGGGCCGCGAAGCGGCCCCAGAGAGTGGGAAGGTAATCAACCTGACACAACGGGCTGGCAGGTTTCAGGGCTGCTTCGCAGCCCAGCGGGGTGGTGCGACGTTTCGCTGAATCCTTCGCCACAGATACCCCTTAACCATCAGAACTGCATCACCCCGACCTTAACGAACCGCCAGCACCGGGCTGCTCAAGCGCTCCAGCAATGTCGCCTGGGCGCTGCGTGGGTTCTGGTTGCCGGTCGGCGTGTTGCGGATGTACCGGCCATCCGATTGCAGGATCCAGCTGTGGGTATTGTCGGTGAGATAGCTTTCCAGCTCTTTCTTCACTCGCAGGATCAGTTTCTTGCCTTCCACCGGGAAGCAGGTCTCGACGCGCTTGTCGAGGTTGCGCTCCATCCAGTCGGCGCTGGACAGGAACATCTGTTCCTCGCCGCCGTTGAGGAAGTAGAACACCCGCGTGTGTTCCAGGAAGCGGCCGATGATCGAACGCACATGGATGTTATGGGAAACCCCCGGAATACCCGGTCGCAGGCAGCACATGCCACGCACCACCAGGTCGATGCGCACGCCTGACTGGCTGGCCTTGTACAGCGCACGGATGATTTTCGGATCGGTCAGCGAGTTGAACTTGGCGATGATATGCGCCGGCTTGCCGTCCAGGGCGAACTGGGTCTCCCGGGCGATCATGTCGAGCATGCCCTTCTTCAGGGTGAACGGCGCATGCAGCAGCTTCTTCATGCGCAGGGTCTTGCCCATGCCGATCAACTGGCTGAACAGCTTGCCCACGTCTTCGCACAAGGCATCGTCGGAGGTCAGCAGGCTGTAGTCGGTATACAGGCGGGCGTTAGCCGCGTGGTAGTTGCCGGTACCCAGGTGGGCGTAACGCACGATCTCACCGGCCTCACGGCGCAGGATAAGCATCATCTTGGCGTGGGTCTTGAAACCCACCACGCCGTAGATCACCACCGCACCGGCCGCTTGCAGACGGCTGGCCAGCTGCAGGTTGGACTCTTCATCGAAACGCGCCCGCAATTCGATCACCGCCGTGACTTCCTTGCCGTTGCGCGCCGCATCCACCAGGGCATCGACGATTTCCGAGTTGGCACCGCTGCGGTACAGAGTCTGGCGCACCGCCAGGACGTGAGGGTCCTTGGCGGCCTGGCGCAGCAGGTCGACCACGGGTGTAAACGACTCGAACGGGTGCAGCAGCAGGATGTCCTGCTTGCTGATCACGCTGAAAATGTTCTCGCTGTTTTGCAACAGCTTCGGAATCTGCGGTGTGAAGGGCGAGTACTGCAGCTCCGGATGGCTGTCCAGGCCGGTAATGCTGAACAGCCGGGTCAGGTTGACCGGGCCATTGACCTGATACAGCTCGGTCTCGTGCAGGTTGAACTGTTTGAGCAGGTAGTCGGACAGGTGCTTGGGGCAGGTGTCGGCCACTTCCAGGCGGACTGCATCGCCATAGCGGCGGGAGAACAACTCGCCACGCAGGGCGCGCGCCAGGTCTTCGACGTCCTCGGTGTCCACCGACAGGTCCGCGTTACGCGTCAGGCGGAACTGGTAGCAGCCCTTGACCTTCATGCCCTGGAACAGGTCATCGGCGTGAGCATGGATCATCGAGGACAGGAATACATAATTGTCGCCGGGACCACCGACATCTTCCGGCACGCGGATGATGCGCGGCAGCAGGCGCGGCGCGGGAATGATCGCCAGGCCGGAATCGCGACCGAAGGCGTCGATGCCCTCCAGCTCGACGATGAAGTTCAGGCTCTTGTTGACCAGCAACGGGAACGGGTGCGTCGGGTCGAGGCCGATCGGCGTGATGATCGGGGCGATCTCATCGCGGAAATAACGGCGCACCCAGGTCTTGAGTTTGGTGGTCCAGTAGCGACGACGAATGAAGCGGACCTGATGCTTTTCAAGCTCCGGCAACAGGATGTCGTTGAGGATCGCGTACTGGCGGTCGACATGACCGTGGACCAGCTCGCTGATGCGCGCCAGGGCCTGATGCGGTTGCAGGCCGTCAGCGCCGGCCTGCTCGCGGGCGAAAGTGATCTGCTTCTTCAGGCCGGCCACACGGATTTCGAAGAACTCGTCCAGGTTGCTGGAGAAGATCAGCAGGAATTTCAGCCGCTCCAGCAAGGGATAGGACTCGTCCAGCGCCTGTTCCAGCACGCGGATGTTGAACTGCAGTTGCGACAGCTCACGATGGATGTACAGGCTGCTGTCATCCAGGTTGGGGATCGCAATCGCCGGGGCCGGGGTCGGAGCCGGCTCGGCGGCGACCGCAGGAACGGGGTCCAGCTCCGGCGGCGTTTCGGCGACCTGCTCGACCACGGGTTGAGCGTCTTTTACGGCAACTTCAGTGAGTCCTTCGGTATTCATCGCAAGTTCCTGGGAGGCTATTTCTGCTCTCGTAGCAATTGGGCGGCGCGCACGGCGAAGTAAGTCAGGATGCCATCAGCCCCTGCGCGCTTGAAAGCGGTCAATGATTCGAGGATCACCCCTTCACTCAGCCAGCCGTTCTGGATGGCGGCCATGTGCATGGCGTATTCGCCGCTGACCTGGTAGACAAAGGTCGGGACTTTGAATTCGTCTTTCACCCGGCAAAGAATGTCGAGGTAAGGCATGCCTGGCTTGACCATGACCATGTCGGCCCCTTCCGACAGGTCGGCGGCCACTTCGTGCAGGGCTTCCTGGCTGTTGGCCGGGTCCATCTGGTAGGAGGCCTTGTTCGCCTTGCCCAGGTTCAGGGCCGAGCCGACCGCATCGCGGAACGGGCCGTAATAGGCGCTGGCGTACTTGGCCGAATAGGCCATGATGCGCACGTTGACGTGACCGGCCACCTCGAGGGCTTCGCGGATCGCCTGGATGCGACCGTCCATCATGTCAGACGGCGCCACCACCTGGGCACCCGCCTCGGCGTGGGACAGCGCCTGCCTGACCAGCGCATCGACGGTGATATCGTTCTGCACGTAACCGTCTTCATCGAGGATGCCGTCCTGCCCGTGGGTGGTGAACGGGTCCAGCGCCACGTCGGTGATCACCCCCAGTTCAGGGAAACGCTCGCGCAAGGCACGGGTCGCGCGCTGGGCGATACCCTCCGGGTTCCAGGCTTCGGCGGCATCCAGGGACTTGAGCCCCGGTGGCGTCACCGGAAACAACGCCAGCGCTGGAATGCCCAGCTCCACCCAGTTGGCGGCCTCTTCCAGCAGCAGGTCGATGGTCAGGCGTTCCACGCCGGGCATTGATGCCACTTCCTCACGGCGGTTCTCCCCATCCAGTACGAACACCGGCAGGATCAGGTCGTTGGTGGTCAGAACGTTTTCACGCACCAACCGACGAGAGAATTCATCACGGCGATTGCGACGCAGGCGGGTGGCAGGGAACAGACGGTTGGCGGGGGTAAAGCTCACGGCAGACTCCTGAGCCCGCGCAGACGGGCGAGCGTGACAGTTATAAGCGGTCATTATGACGAACACATTACAGAAGTGTTGCATTTGAACCACAGGGCTGCTGCGGCGGCTTTGCGGGCAGGCCGGTCGCCGTCTCCCGTCATGGCGGACCATGACCGGGCGCAGCACCTTGCCTGGCAACCGGATCCAATCGCCTCAGCAGGAACATTGCGACCCAGGAGCAGCACTTGCGCAACTGTGACCTGTCGTCGCAGTTATTGTCGTTGTAGGAATTGTTCACGTCGAGACACATTTCGATACTTTCCTGAATGTGTCTGAAGGGTTAGGCTGCGCGTTCATTTCGCCAGCACCCAGACAATGCTCCAACAATTTCTCAATGACTTCGGCTACCTGGCCCTGTTCATCGGCACGTTCTTCGAAGGTGAAACCATCCTGGTGCTCGCAGGCTTCCTGGCGTTCCGTGGCTACATGGACATCAACCTGGTGGTCGTCGTGGCGTTCTGCGGCAGCTACGCGGGCGACCAGCTATGGTACTTCCTGGGTCGCAAGCATGGTCGCAAGCTATTGGCGCGCAAGCCCCGCTGGCAATTGATGGGTGATCGTGCCCTGGAGCACATTCGTCGGCATCCGGACATCTGGGTCCTGAGCTTCCGCTTCGTCTACGGGCTGCGTACGGTCATGCCGGTGGCCATCGGCCTCTCGGGCTATCCGCCGGGCCGCTACCTCTTGCTCAATGGCATTGGCGCAGCCATCTGGGCCACGGCGCTGGCCGCCGCCGCTTATCACTTCGGCGCGGTCCTCGAAGGCATGCTGGGCAGCATCAAGAAATATGAACTGTGGGTACTTGGCGCACTGCTGGTGCTGGGCCTGTGCCTGTGGTTGCGACGCCGTATCAAGAATGCACGCCTGGCTCGCAAGACCCTCGAAGCCGAGCGGCTGGAGCAAGCCAGGCCAGGCGAACCTACGACGCCCAACGAGTGAGGCGATGGCGGCAGCAGTAAAGGCCGATGCAGCTGAGCAGGCTGTAGCAGAGCAAGCCGACCCAAGCCACCGGGCTGGCTGGCCATAATCCGACCAAGGGCGCCAGCCACACCAGGGGCAGGTTCGAAGCCAGGCGCAACAGTTCCAGCCGCCGCGCCCACGGCCGATCCTCCAGGGCCACGCCCAACACGAAGATCCCGAACGCAACCGTCCCCCAGCCCAGCACCAGGGCGGCGACCGGCAGGCTGTTCTCCAGGTTCATCAGATAACTGCCCAGCGCTATGTAGACACAGAACTGCAGCGCCACATACCACTGCTGGCGCCTGTCCAGCGGTACGTCGAACTTGCGGAAACGGCTCAGGTCCGGCTTGTTCAGCGGGTACCTGGCCGCGACGTCCGCCGGCCTCCAGCCTGTGGGCATGAACCAGATGCGCAGCTTGTCCCACCCATGCTCTGCCCGCCGGGCATCCGTCCACAATTGTGCGTAGAACTGCAGGTTGGCCCACAGCGGATTCCAGCTCGCCAGCGGCGTGGTCACGCCAAAGATCACCGGCTCGTTATCGTCTTCTTCCTGGAAGGTGCCGAACAGACGGTCCCAAATAATGAACACCCCTCCGTAGTTGCGATCCATATAGAGAAGGTTCTGCGCATGGTGGGCACGATGATTGGACGGCGTAACGAAGCACCACTCCAGCCAACCGAGCTTGGGAATGTGCTGGGTATGAACCCAGAACTGATACAACAGATTCAACGCCGCGACGCTGACGAACACCACCAGCGGCACGCCCAGCACCGCCAGCGGCAAGTAGAAAATCCAACTCAACACAAAGCCCGTGCTGGTCTGGCGCAAGGCGGTGGAGAGGTTGTAGTCCTCGCTCTGGTGATGCACAGAATGAGCGGCCCAGAGGATATTGCGTTCATGCCCCATGCGGTGCAGCCAGTAGTAGCAGAAATCGTAGAACACGAAGGCCAGCACCCAGACCCAGGTCTGGTCGGCAGGCAACCGCACAATGGCCAGGTGCTCCAGGGCGAAGGCATAGGTCACCAATCCCACGCCCTTGGTCAGCAGGCCGGTAGTGGTGGACAGCACGCCGGTGCTCAGGCTGTTGATCGCGTCGGCGACCCGGTAGTGGCTCACGCCACGCCAACGGTCGGCCAGCAGCTCGACGGCTATCAGGACGAAGAAGAACGGCACGGCATACAGAATGAAATTCATGACGCGACCCGGGCACGCGAGGCAAGGAGATAGTCGGCAGATTAGGTGTAGCCGCCCGAGAACCCTATGGCAACGAGTGACAAATTAGTGGACATTTAACGCCATGAATCTGGAGAAAAGCCCATGAGCAAAAAAGTTGCAGTGATCCTTTCCGGCTGTGGCGTGTACGACGGCGCCGAGATCCACGAAAGCGTGATCACCTTGCTGCGCCTTGATCAGCGCGGCGCGCAAGTGCAGTGCTTCGCCCCCAATATCGCCCAGTTGCATGTGATCAATCACCTGACCGGCGAGGAAATGCCCGAAAGCCGCAACGTGCTGGTGGAGTCGGCCCGGATCGCCCGGGGCAACGTGAAGGACCTGCGCGAAGCCAGGGTCGAGGACTTCGATGCCCTGATTATTCCCGGGGGCTTCGGCTCGGCGAAAAACCTGTCCAACTTTGCCGTCGAAGGGGCCGGTTGCACGGTGCAACCGCAAGTCCTGGAGCTGACCGAAGCCTTCGCCGAGGCCGGCAAGCCGGTAGGACTGATCTGCATTTCCCCGGCGCTGGCCGCGAAGATCTACGGCCCCGGCGTAACCTGCACCATCGGCACGGATGTCGACACAGCGGCGGCGGTGACCAAGATGGGGGGCTCCCACGAAGACTGCGCCGTCACCGACATCGTCGAAGACACTGCGCGCAAACTGGTGAGTACCCCGGCCTACATGCTGGCGCAGAACATCAGCGAAGCGGCCTCAGGCATCAATAAACTGGTGGACCGCGTGCTGGAACTGACCCACGAGAACGACATCTGAAACCGCCGCGGGGGCGAGCCGACTCGCTCCCGCAGCGAACCGAACGGGCAGTCCGTCAGGACGCCTGAACCCGCCGCTTCTCCGCCACCCAACTGCGTCCATACAACACGACAATCGCCACGATCGCGATCACCTGGGCCGCCAACGAATAGGCATCGGCGTGAATGCCCAGCCAGTCGAAGTCAAAGAACGCCACCGGACGAGTTCCGAAGATGCCGGCCTCCTGCAGGGCCTTCACGCCATGGCCGGCGAACACCACCGACAAGGCGCACAGCAACGCCGCGTTGATGCTGAAGAACAGCGCCAGCGGCAAGCGCGCCGAACCGCGCAGGATCACCCAGGCCAGCCCCACCAGTAGTACCAGAGCCGTCGCGCCACCCGCCAGCACGGCGTCATGCCCGGCAGGGCCAGCCTGCAGCCACAGGGTCTCGTAGAACAGGATCACTTCGAACAGCTCGCGATAAACCGAGAAAAACGCCAGGATGGCAAAGCCGAAACGGCCACCACCGCCGACCAGGCTGCTCTTGATGTAGTCCTGCCAGGCCGCGGCGTGACGCCGGTCGTGCATCCACACACCCAGCCACAGCACCATCACGCTGGCGAACAGGGCCGTTGCGCCCTCGAGCAGCTCACGCTGGGCGCCGCTGACGTCGATCACATAGGCAGCCAGGCCCCAGGTCGCCAGGCCGGCCAGCAGCGCCAGCCCCCAACCGACGTTGACGCTGCGAACCGCCGATTGCTGGCCGGTATTGCGCAGGAACGCCAGGATCGCCGCCAGCACCAGGATCGCTTCCAACCCCTCGCGCAACAGGATCAGCAGGCCGGAAATGTAGCTCAGCGACCAGCTCAGGCCATCGCCGCCCAGCAAGCCCGCGGATTCCTCCAGCTTGGCCTTCGCCGCCGCCAGGCGCTGCTCGGCCTGCTCCACCGGCAGGCCGTCCTGCAAGGACTGACGGTAGGCCATCAAGGCTTTTTCCGTATCCTTGCGCACGTTT